>CALFXA010000212.1 GCA_937928015.1 uncultured Anaerolineales bacterium
GTGCCTGTCCGCCCGTGCTGGTGATGGACGGATGCAACAACCACAGGTACGCGCCCACCAGAATGCCCGCGTCTTTTGCGCCCTGGTAGTTGACCTTGAAGAAGTTGGCGGTGTTCAATCCATGTTTGGCCTTGATGATGGCGAATTGGATGCCGTTGGCCTTGGCCACCTGCCAGTCCACGACGCCTGTCCAGTGGCTGGTGGATAAGCCCAGCACGCGCGTGGGATCGGGTTGGTCGAAAACGATCTCGACGGGCGCTGAAGCAGTCCCTGTCTTTTTCTTTTTTTTCTTCTTCTTCTTTTCCTTGTCATTCTTTGGGGGCATGGGTTCCTCCGAAATGAACAGATGAGAAGTGACAAATCCATCATACGCAGATTTTGAATTACATTCAAGCGGCAATTTACCCGTAGGGTTGCGCTTGCATCACATCCCATTTTCTTCTATACTCATTTTATTGACCCTGCCTTGCCCAAGGAGTTTGCCATGCCCACTCAATATCGTGTCGCATTCTGGAATTTGGAAAACCTATTCGATATCGAAGGTTCACCCCGCCGTGAGGAGAAGGTGGCGCGCGCCATCGGCGGTGACATCAAAGGCTGGACTCAGGCCCTGCTCGACCGCAAGATCAGCCAGTTGGCTGCCATCATCAAGGAGATGGGAATCAACAAGGGGCCCGACCTACTCGGGGTGTGCGAGGTGGAGAATCGCTTCGTGTTGGAACTGCTGGTCCAGGCCCTGGCCCCGCTCAAACGTAACTATCAGATCATCCACCACGACACACAGGATCGGCGCGGGATCGATGTCGCGTTCATTTATGACGGGAACCAGTTCTCGGTCCCGAGCGGCCCGGGCGTGGAGTCCGTCTTCAGTCACTTCGTCCTGCGCCGCAACGCCACCCGCGACATCGTGCAGGTCAACTTCGTGACGAAGAAGAATCGCATGTTGGTGGTGATGGGCAATCACTGGCCGTCGCGTACGGGCGGAGAGTCCGAGTCGGCGGCCTACCGCGCCATGGCGGGCGAGACGCTGGCCTACTTCCATCAGCGCGTCCTGGAGATCTATGGCGATGGGACGCCTGTGCTGGCCTTGGGCGACTTCAACGACGAGCCGTTCGACACCTCCCTGGTGGATTACGCCCTGGCCGACCGCTCCGCCGACAAGGTCATCCGCGGCCGCAACCCCTACTTCAATAACCTGATGTGGCCGATGATGGGCAAGAGTCTTGGCACACACTACTTCGACGGCCCCAATATGCTCGATAACATCCTCGTCAACAAGAACCTGCTCAAGGCCGCATCTCCCATCAAGGTCAAGCCCAATTCGGCCAATATCCTGCGTTACGCCGCCATGACCGACAAAGTCAGCGGCGGACCGCGCCGCTTCGGCGGTATGGGTAAGGCTGTGGATCAAAGCGGTTTCAGCGACCACTTCCCCGTCGAGGTCGTTCTTACGGAAGATGATTGACTCCTCCCAGTTCTCGCATCGCAAACGGCCGTCCTGCAAAAGGACGGCCGTTGGTTAATGTAGGCACAATATTTAGCCGTATTTTGCAATTACTAAAATCCCTGTAAAGATAATTGCCGCGCCGATAATGCGCAGCGGTCCCAACTTTTCGCCCAGCAGCTTCCAGCCTGCGAAGGCCCCGATCACCACGCTGACCTCGCGGATGGCGCCCGAATAGTTGAGCGGTGCCATCGCATACGCCGCCAGCGCGAAGAGGTAGGCTACGATTCCCAGCACCCCCGCAACAGATAGGCGGATGCGCTGTTCGTTCCAGCGCGTCACGAGATAGGACCAGCCGTATCGCCGCAGGATGAACGGCGCAATCGGGACAGGGATCAGCGCGAAAACCAGCAGCGCGTACGAAAGCAACGGTCCCTGTTTGACGGCCGAACCGTCGATGGCGGTGTAGGTGGAGATGAGCAGGGCCAGGATCAGAGCCAGGACCACGCCCTTCGTGTGAACCGAGCCGACACCCTTCTGCATCAACGTGCTGACGCCAATGACGGCCAGCCCGCCGACGATCAGTCCCAACCCCAACCAGCCGCCCGGGGTGGGAATCTCTTTCAGAAACAGGAAAGACCACAATGCGAGGAAGGCGGGTGCCGCTCCACGCGCGATGGGATAGACCATCGAAAAGTCGTTGTCCTGATAAGCATAGGAGAGCAGGAGGAAATAAGCAGTTTCGACAATCAAGCTGAAGAAGGCAAATCCCCATAATTCGCGCGGTGGCAGTCCCGTAAAGAGCAGGCCGATGGCGGAGGCGATTCCGCCGATCAGCACCACCCACCAGGTGGTGACGAATTTTTCGCTGGAACCCTTGATGACCAGGTTCCACGTGGTGTGCAGGGTCGCGCCGATGAGCAGAAGCAGGATGGCAAATGGGGGCATGAATGGAAATTCTACCCCACAAAAAACGTCCGCAGTTCAACTGCGGACGACATTTTAGTGTAGCGGCAATCTTGCGCCGTTGATTCTGGCGGCCTCGTCCGAACAGAGATAGTGCATGGCGGCGACGATCTCCTCGGGTGGGGTCCCCTTGCCTTTGTGATCCGCGTCGATGGAGTGGACCTGGATCACGTTGGCGGTGACGCCTGTGCCTTTCAACTCGTCGGCCAGGGTCAGGAACAACGCCTCCTGCGCCGACTTGGCCGCCGCGTACGCGCCGAGTTTGGCGGCGGGGCGCGACGCCACAGGCGAGGACACCGTCAGCACACGACCCCAGCCTGCGCGGGTCAAATGAGGTACGAAGGCCTGGAACAGGTTGAACGTGGTCCGCACGTGCTGGTCGAGCATGGAATCAAGATCGGCAGGCGCAGAGTCGACCAGGGTCTGGCCGCCCGTCCAACCGCCGACGAGATGGATCAGGATGTGGAGTCCGCCGAATTTGGCGGAAGCGGCTTCGGCGGCGGAGCGTAGCCCGGACGCATCAGTCAGGTCCACGGCTTGGGCGTGGATCCGCTCGGAGGGCAGGGCCAGATCGCGGGTCAAAGCATCCAAATGGGACGGATCGCGGCTGAGCAGGACGAGCGAGTCGCCGCGCGCGGAAAACGCCTGGGCGGCAGCCTTGCCTGTGGCGCCCGTCGCGCCCGTGATGACGACAACTTTATTCATACAGCGCCCGAATCTGGTCCTCGCTCATGCCTTCGACGATGGGATGGTCGGTCTGCTCGGCCATGTGGACCTTGCCGTGGAAGTCGATCAGGTGACCCGACTTGGCGGCCTTGGTTTCAAGATAGAAAATATTATGCTCGTTGGGCGGTAAGATGTGCGGCAGACGCTCAGTAACCTTGACGCCGTATTGTTCGAGCTGGGCGATCTTCTTCGGGTTGTTGGTCATCAGGCGCACGGACTGGACTTGCAACGAGTGGAGCATGTGTGCGGCGATGGCGTAATCGCGCTCGTCGTCGCGGAAGCCCAGGGCGAGGTTGGCTTCCACCGTGTCCATGCCCTGATCCTGCAAGCTGTAGGCACGGATCTTGTTGACCAGCCCGATGCCGCGTCCCTCCTGACGCAGGTATAGGACGATGCCCTTGTCCATCTCACCGATCTTCTTCAACGCGGCCTCAAGCTGGTCGCGGCAGTCGCAGCGCAGCGAGCCGACCACGTCGCCCGTCAGACATTCGGAATGTAGGCGCACCGGCACGTTCTCCGCGCCGAACACCTCTCCCTTGATAATGGCAACATGCTCCTTGCCGTCCTGGTTGTTCGAAAATGCGACGATGTGAAAATCACCGAAGCGCGAAGGCAGTTCGGCAATCGCTTCGATGTGGACGCAGACGAAATTCCTGTGGATGCCTTCGCAGCCCTCGCAGGAATGTTCCTCCAGCATTTGTTGGATCTGTTCGTGTGTCGTTGTGGTCATATTCTCTCCTGTCAGGCGGGAGGTTGTCCCGCCCTATATTCTGTAATGGACCAAAACCCCGCCGTCCTCATGCGACTCGACATCGACCAGTTTCATTGGGATGGCGTCGCCGCGAACCAGGCCCGAGCCTGCCACCGCGGTAGGGGCGGACTCTCCCCCGAAGAGCATCGGCGCGATGTACATCGTCAGTTCATCCACCAGCCCCAGGCGCAGTAGCTCGAAGTTGAGCGTACCGCCGCCTTCCACCATCAGGCGTTGAACACCGAGGGTATGCAACGTGTCGAGGGCGCGAACCAAGTCTACATGAGCGGCGTCATGGATGTACACGTCCGCGCCATGGGATTGCAGGGTTTCGATCTGGGACTTGGACGTCTGCGCCGTGGTAAATATTACGACCCGCGCGGGGCCCGCATTGAGGAAAGCCCCATCCGGGTTGAGGTCCGCGCAGGTGACGATGCCGACCTTCATCGGGTTGGGACTCTGTCCGCGGGCGACACGCTCGGCGCGCAGGTCCTCGCGCTTGACCGTCAGCTTGGGATCCTCGCCCAGCAGGGTTTTCCCACCGACCATGACCGCGTCCGCTTCGGCGCGCAGGCGCAGGACCCGATCCTTGTCCCGCTCGGACGAGATGGCCGAGCCTTTGCGCTCGAAGGTGTCCATCTTGCCATCGGCGCTGACGGCCACGTTGATGAAGACATGCGGACGGTTCATGCGCGATCAGCCGATTTTGACCGAGCGCATCGAGATCGACCCGCCCCAGACCTTGTCCGCGAAGAAGGAAATTGAATCATCCTCGTCGCGCAGGGCCAGCGAGTAGAGCAGCGGCACATAATGTTCCCCGCTGTTGATGGACAGGGTCGCCGCCTGGTCGCCGCGTTCGATGTGAAGGAGCGGCTCGACCTCGTTCTGCTCGATCCATTTGGCCACACGCTGGTCGAATTGTGTGGCCAAATCGAAGGCGAAATCTTCGAAGCGCACCATGCGCAGGTTGTGGACGATGTTCCCGCTGCCGATGATGAGCACACCCTCTTCACGCAGTTCCTTCATCTGGCGCGCCAGGTCGAAGTGTTTTTGCAAATCGAGGTTGGCATCCAGCGAAAGTTGGATGACGGGAATCTCGGCTTTGGGGAACATACGTATCAGCACCGACCAGGTGCCGTGGTCGAGGCCCCAGTCGAGGTCGGGCTTGACCTCGGTGCTCTTGATGATGCGCCGCACCTGTTCGGCCAGGTCGGGCGAACCAGGCGCGTTATAGCGAATCTCATACATCTCGGGTGGGAAGCCGTAAAAGTCGTAGATCGTGCGCGGTCTGTCCATGGCCGTGACTTGAGTTCCGCGCGTGACCCAGTGGGCCGAGACGCACAGGATGGCGCGCGGCTTCGGCAGGTGCTGGCCCATGTCAACCCAGGCGCGTGAGAATTCATTATCTTCGATCACATTGGTCGGGCTGCCGTGGCCGACGAAGAGGACGGGCATTTTGGTTGTGCTCATGAAATCTCCTAAAGCAACAGGTGTTGCTTAGTGGATGGGCTTATCTTGAGGAATCTTACACCCCTCGGCGAAAAAGAGTCGGCCCCAAACAGGCCGACTCTGCTATTTGCTGAAGAATTCGATCATCCACTGGCTGACATCGGCTGCGCGGTCGTGCTGGACCCAGTGCGTGGCATCCTCGAAGAAGACCAGTTTGCCGTCGTCGCAGAAGTCGATGCTGGGGCGGGCCATCCAACGCGCCAGGGCCACATCCTGCACGCCCCACATCATCAGGGTGGGAATTCGCACACGCGGACTCTCGGGCATGTCGGGTGGATGACGCAGGATGGCGCGATACCAGTTGACCATGCCCGTCAACGCGCCAGGCTGGCCCCAGGCTTTTCGATACTCGACCAGGTCGTCGGCGTTGAAGGTATCCGCATGTCCGCTGACGTGTAGCAGGCGTTCCAGCCCTGCAGCGTGTCTCGCGCCGAGCGCCGCCTCAGGAATCCACGGCAGTTGGAAGAAGCCGATGTACCATGACTTCAACATCTGGCGCGGATCGCGTCGCACCGTGTTCGACATCACCGTAGGATGCGGCACGTTCAAAATGGCCAGCTTGTGGAACCTCTCCGCGCGGGCGATGGCCAGAGTCCAGGCTACGGCGGCGCCCCAGTCGTGGCCCGCCAGATAGGCTTTATCGTGGCCGAGCGCATCCAGCAGGCCCGTGATGTCGGCGGTCAGTTCGACCAGCGAATAAGCCTTCACGCCCTTGGGCTTGTCACTCAGGTTATATCCGCGCTGGTCAGGGACGATCACGCGAAAGCCCGCTTCCGCCAGAGCGGTCATCTGTTTTTTCCACCCGTACCAAAACTCGGGGAAGCCGTGCAGCAGCACGACGGGCTTGCCGTCCTGCGGCCCTGCCTGCATGACGTGCAAGCGGATGCCGTTGGTCTGGATCCATGATTCTTCGATGTTCATCTTGTCTCTTTCGATGTTGAGGCGCGGACTTCTGCCGCGCCCCGGAATATCAGTACGACCCCTGAAAATAGGCGTTGATCAAGTCCGTGAGGTCGGCATTGGTGTCCTGTCGCAGGACGGCGAAGAAGTCGGCCGTGGTGGCGCGTCCGTGCGAGTAACGGGCCACGTAATCGCGCAGGAAGCGGTAGAACGCGTCGTCGCCCATGCGCGTATTCAGGTCGTACAGGAAGTTCGCGCCGTTGAGGTACACCGCGTTGACGTAGGAGCGGAAGGAGGTGTGCTGATACACCGACGTGTCCACCCAGCCGCTCGGTCCGTAATAGTTTACGCGGAAGTTCCACCACCAATTGTTGTAGCTGGGAAAGTTATAGGAGTAGAACGTGTTCTCACTGTAGGTCGCCAGCGACTCGTCCAGCCAGGGCTCCATGGCCTGGTCACTGCCGACGAGGCCAAACCACCAGTTATGTGCGATCTCGTGCACGCCGATGCTGATCAGGTTGCTTTT
>CALFXA010000213.1 GCA_937928015.1 uncultured Anaerolineales bacterium
GAAGTTCGCGACTCCCCGGCCTATGCCCCAGAAGAAGCCGCCGATGGGTTCGAAGGTCCGACTCCCTTTTTGGACAACCTGCTGAATTCAGCCCACAACCTCACCCACATACCGCCGGTGTGCCGTATAAAGCTAATAGATGTCGCGATCGAGGGCGGGGAAGGTCATGACTACGGAGATAGGGCATACTGGGAAGACAGCATTTACGGTTTCACCGCCGCACTGAGAGAAGGACAATCCCTTGTCCTGAAAGTTGATCTTCGTTACAGTTGGACGGACCACAATCTGCCGATAGAGAAATACCATGCATCTCTGCTGAGGGGGAAGGGGACGATCGAGTTTCTCAACAAGGAGAAATCGAAGTTAATGGTCAGGATTCCCTGGTCGCCGACCGATTCCCACCGAGATTTCCGAACCGACATCCTGCTGCTCGTCCACGACGGCACCTATTACTCGGCGCCCGCATATATCAGCCTCCGGCATATCAACAAACTCGACCCGCTGATTCTTGGTATCAGGAATCGCTGAGCAAATACGTTGGCGGAAATGGCCCTAAATGGTCTTCTTTGCAGATCAAATGCCAGAAAGACCGCCGAACCTATGTTTGTCAAAGTTGATTCAAGTATTGTCTCTTCTGAACAATTAATCCGCTAAAATGACAACCTTAAGCGGCTTCTGCAAAGCCATTTCGAGTATCCTTGGTCAACAAAGTCATCTGTTGGCTGGTGGGTGCCAAGTCGGTACAGATCTTGCTCTCTCAAGGTGCCATGTCTGACGCTTCCGGCACTGAGGGCATTCGAGAGGGTGCATTCCAGCGCGTAGATACAGAATAGAGTATCAGGGCAGACGCATCTAAATTCCCAGCAACTGCCCCAGAAAGGCGGTGTCGAGTGCGGCCATGATTCGCTTCTGCCGTTGCGAGACTTTCTCTCGGGGATTCTTCTTGATGAGGTTGAGTGCGATTCGGCGCAGCGCGGCCAGGTTTTGAGCGGCGTTCTTGGCGCGGGCGCGGCTTTGGTCTTCGCGAAAGGTCACATCGAGGGTCCAGTGCAGTGGATTCTCGACGCCCCAGTGCCCTCGAACCGCCTTGGCGAATAGGGCGGGCTCCAGCGGAAGACTGGCGAGGTAATAGCGTCGTTCGATGGTGTTTTTCCCCTTGACGCAGCGGATGGATTCGACCATGCCGATGGTGCGGATGTTTTTCCACAGCTTCTTGTCGTGGATCCAGTCAATGTCGCAAGATTGCCAGTACCGCCGGGTCTCGATTCGGCCGTGGCCCTTATCGATAGTCTGGAAAAAGGCCATCGAATGGGGCGCGATGGTTGGGGCAGGTTCGGTGGCACACGGGGGAACGGCATCCGCGAAAAACTGCTCGATTTCCTCGTGCAGGGCGGGGTGGTTGCCTTTGAGCGCCAGGACATAGTCCGCCTTCTTCTCGACGATCTGCGCGGCGATCTCCTTCTGGCACCCCATTGCGTCGATGGTCACAATGGCCGCCTGCAGCGCGAGCGCGTCCAAGAGTTCCGGGATGGCCGTAATTTCATTGGATTTGTCGTTGACCTTGACCTGCCCCAGTGTCAGTCCGTGTTCGGAAGCCCACGCGCTCACAATGTGGGGAATGGAAGCGCCCTCGTCCAACGCGCGGCGCACAGCCTTCCCGTCGATGGCGACGACCTCCCCCTCCAGGTTCGGGCAGATTCCCCGGACCCAGCGCACGAAGCAATCCATAAAATGGCGCGGGTCCAGCGCCGAAAAAACGCGGTTGAACGTGTCGTGCGAGGGGATGCCGTGAGGCAGTTGAAGGAATGTCTTCAGCCACTCCAACTTAATCCGACCAAACAATTCCATGTCATTGAATCCTTCACCGCCCGTCAAAATGGAGCACAGGCCGATGACCAGGATGTCCGTGAGCCTATGGACGCGCGTGCGGTTTACCCGCGGGTCCGTCATTTCCTCAAAAAACTCCACAATCGACCGAGGCTTGGGTGCCCAATGGTTTTCCATGACTGTTCTCCCTCCAAAACCGTTGACAATGCATATAGATTCCTATATACTTTTCCCATGAAGAAAACAAGGAAAATCCAAAGGCTGCTTGAAGAGATGGCGTCGATTGAACGAATGGAACGCGGCAAGATCTGCGCGATGGCAGGGCGTTCTTATTACAACCATCAGACTTGGCAAGACGGCAAGAATGTCGTTCGCTATGTCCGGCCCGAAGAGGTGGCAGAGCTCCAGAAAGCAATCGAGGGATATAACCAATTCCGTCAGCTCGCCGAAGAATATGCCGACCAGATTATCCGCCTGACCCGCCTACAGCGTGCAAGCTCACAAAAAACCAAAACCTGAGGGCAGAACAAAAAAAGTGAAAATCCACCATTGAGTATTATTAGGCGCGTCAGCCCTGG
>CALFXA010000214.1 GCA_937928015.1 uncultured Anaerolineales bacterium
GAGATATCCACTCGTGACTGGAGTTCAGACGTGTGCTCTTCCGATCTGCCGAGCGCGCCCTGCGCGACCTGGAGACTTACCTTTCCCAACATGAATAAACGCAGCCAAATCTATGTTCTCGTCATCGCCGCCCTGCTGGCCGTCGTCATCGGCTGGTATGGATATTCCTTCTGGCTGGACTCCGTGACCCCTGATCCATTCAACGGCGAGCGCGCGCTGGCCGATGTACAGACACAAGTCTCTTTCGGGCCGCGCACGCCTGGGTCCGAGGGCCATGCCCAGGTCCAGGCATGGATCGTGTCCGAGTTGGAGGCGGCGGGCTGGATCGTCGAGATCCAATCCAGCGAGAGAATGGGACACCCCGTCGAGAACATCGTCGCCCGCCGTGACGATGAGGCGCCACAAATCCTCCTCGGCGCGCATTACGACACCCGCTTCTTCGCCGACAACGACCCCGCCCCGAAGAATCATGACCAGCCCGTGCCAGGCGCGAACGACGGGGCCTCGGGCGTAGCCGTGCTGCTCGAAATGGCGCGCGCCCTGCCCAAGGAAAGCGTCTCCACCTGGCTGGTGTTCTTCGACACCGAGGACAATGGCCGCATCGATGGCTGGAACTGGATTCTGGGCTCGCGCGCCTTTGTTCAGCAAAACCCGAACCTCGCTCTGCGCGCCGTGGTCATCGTGGACATGGTGGGCGATGCGGACCTGAACCTGTATAAGGAACGCAATTCCACGCCCGCCATCCGCGATGAGATCTGGGCCGTGGCGGCCGACCTTGGCTACGGAAACGTCTTCATCGATCAGGAAAAATACAGCATGGAGGACGACCACACGCCCTTCCTCGAAGCGGGCCTGCCCGCCGTGGACATCATCGATTTTGATTACCCCTACTGGCATACCGTCGAAGATACCCCCGACAAAGTATCGGCGGCCAGCCTGCAGGCGGTCGGCGCGACCCTGCTGGAGTGGATTGCCCAACAAAATCGTCAACGATAGTATCATGTTCAAACTGACAAAGTCGGCGTAAACTTGAGAGAAATGATCGTTCCCGAACTCCTTACCCAGGTCCGTGAGCCCTGGATTCAACGTGTCTCTCAAACCCTGGCCCGCGGGACCGGGGTGCGTGAAAGCTTTGTCGACGAACTGGGACGCTTCTATGATTTGATGGTTCAGGCCATCATCACAGGCGACTCGGCTTGGCTGGAGCCGATTCTGTATGACTGGGCGCGCTCTCCCACCGAGACCGATCTCGACCAGGGCCAGTATCATGTGGCTTTCGTGATGAACCGAATCCTGAGTCTCACCATCGAAGTAGCCCGTGAGACCCTGAGCGAACAGGACGCGCTCGATTACATTGCCACGGTCATTCCCGTCTTCAGCTACGGTCTGGAAGTCGTCTCGCGTTATGAGATGGAGACCCGCCTGACGCACATCTCCAGCGAGATGTCGGATGTGCAGAAAAAGATGGAACAGCTTGACCGAAGCAAGTCGGGGTTCATCGCGGTGGCGGCCCATGAGTTGAAGACCCCGCTGACCTTGATCGAGGGCTACGCCTCGATGATCCGCGACCTGGCAGCCTCCCTCCAGCAAAAAACCATCGACAACCTGCTGGAAGGCATGAACGGCGGCATCAACCGCCTGCGTCAGATCGTGGACGATATGATCGACGTCTCGCTGATCGACAATCACCTGCTCTCGTTGAATCTGCAGCCCGTCCAGGTCGGCCAACTGCTGGACCTGCTCCGCAACGAGCTGGTCCCCATCATCCTCGAACGCCAGCAAACCCTGGACCTGAAGAAGTTCAGCGGCAGCGACGCCTGGATCTTTGCTGACCCCGAACGCCTGTACCAGGCCCTGCGTAATATCCTGAGCAACGCCATCAAGTTCACGCCCGACAAAGGTTCCATCTTCATCAACGGCCGTACCCTGCCAGGCTTCATCGAGATCACCATCGAAGACACCGGCATCGGCATCTCGTCCGAGAACCAGGCCTTGATCTTCGAAAAGTTCGGCCAGTTGGGCCGCGTGGACCTACACTCCAGCGGCAAGACCAAATTCAAAGGCGGCGGCCCGGGCCTGGGCCTGCCCATTGCCCGCGGCATCGTCGAGGCGCATGGCGGCACCATCTGGGTCGAATCGGAAGGTTACGATGAAAAGAAAATGCCCGGCTCCACATTCCATATCCTGATCCCCGCGCGCACCGATGCCGTCGATCCGCGCCTGACCAAACTCTTCGACAGTTTAGATTCGAATCGCACACAACCCGATGTCCAAGAAACAACCTGAACCCACGATCCCGCCGCGCGAACGTGCCTTCCTCGTCGGCGTGGACATTTTTCAACAGAAACAACTCCTCTCCCTGGAAGATTCCCTAACCGAACTCGCCCTGCTGGCCGACACGGCTGGCCTGGAAGTCGTCGGCGAACTGACCCAGAAACTGGATCACCCTCACGTCGAGACCTACATCGGTCCAGGCAAGGTGGAGGAGTTAAAGGCTCTCGTCGAGGAGACCCTCTCACAGGTGGTCATCTTCGACGATGAATTGAATCCACGTCACCAGCGCGAGTTGGAGAAGGCGCTCGGCGAGAAGGTCCGCATCCTCGACCGCACCGCCCTGATCCTCGACATCTTCGCCCAGCATGCCCACACCCGAGAGGGCATGTTGCAGGTGGAACTAGCGCAATACGAATACTTCCTGCCGCGCCTCACCCGTCAGTGGACTCACCTCGCCCGTCAGGCGGGCGGTGGCGGCGGACGCACAGGCTCGGCGGGTGGAGTCGGCTTGCGCGGCCCGGGTGAAACCCAGCTCGAAGTCGACCGCCGCGCCATCCGCACACGCATCGCTCATCTCAAGCATGAACTGGAAAAGGTCCGCGCACATCGCATGCGCTACCGCGCCCAGCGCAAGCGCTCACGCATCCCGACCGTAGCTCTGGTCGGCTACACCAACGCGGGCAAGTCCACGCTGCTAAATCGTCTCGCCCGCGCGGACGTGTACGCCGCCGACCAACTCTTCGCCACGCTCGATCCCACCACCCGCCGTGTGGAACTGCCAGGCGGCTACCAGGCGTTGATGACCGACACGGTCGGTTTCATTCAGAAGCTGCCCACCACCCTGGTGGCGGCCTTTCAGGCCACGCTCGAAGAGATCGCCGAAGCGGACCTGTTGCTGCACGTGGTGGATATTTCGCATCCCAACGCGCTCAACCAATACCAGGCCGTGCAAGAAACGCTGGACGAGATCGACGCGGCCCACATCCCAATGGTGACGGCGCTCAACAAGATGGACAACCTCAAAGACCCCGAGGCGGCACGAGAGGTCGTCCGCCATTACCCGAAGGCCGTGGCGGTCTCGGGTCTGAAAGGCGTCGGCGTCTCTGACCTGCTGCGTTTGGTGCAGGAGGAATTGTATGAGGCATACTCACCCGTCCATGTGCGGCTGCCGTATCAGCAAGGCGCGCTCATTTCCCTGTTTCATGAGGCGGGGCAAATCGAGCTCATCGAGCACGAACGCGGCGGCGTAGTCATGCAGGGACGCGTGCCCGGGCGACTCGTGGCCCAGTTCACGCCCTGGTTGATTGGCGCGGCTCAACCCGCGGTGCTGGAAGACGAGGATGATGACCTCGACGACGAATTCATGGACGACGAGTTCGACGATGAACCCGAAGAAGAGGACGAAGTCTAATGTCGAAACTGCTTGATTTGCTATCCGAGTTTCTGGCCCATCGCAAGGGACTCCTGCCGCTGATCGGCATCGGGCTCATTCTGTTGAATCTGTTGCTGCAATTCCTGCTGCCCGCAGGCAACGTCCTGCTGACCACCAACCTGTTCCTGCACATCGGTCTGGTGATCGCCATCTTTGGTCTGTTGCTGGCCTGGGCGCTCTGATATTTTTGCGTTGACAGCCCTGCCAAATTCTGATAATATCCGTCCACTTATCCCTGACCCCAGGAGAACATCATGTTACAAGAAATCGAAACCCAAACCCTGACCGTCACAACCTCAGCCGCCCAGGCTGTCAAAGACATCATGAACGAGCGCAAGCTCGATGGCTATGCCCTGCGCGTGTACGTGGCGGGCGGCGGATGCTGCAGCGTAAACTTTGGCATGGCGCTCGACAACAACTTCCGCGACGTGGACACGACCTTCGACAGCAACGGCATCAAAGTGGTCGTGGACAACGTCTCCATCGACTACCTGCGCGGCGCCACTGTGGATTTTGTCAATGACCCGACCCACGGCGCGGGCTTCCTCGTGGACAGCCCGTCTGCCAAGAAGGACCACGACCACGGCGAGGAAAGTTGCGGCTGCGGCGGTTCCTGCTCCTGCCAGAACTAACCGATTTTCAAAAACAAAAAAAGACCGACGAATGTCGGTCTTTTTGATTCTGCGTGGTTAGCGTCCGCCGCGGACGAAGGAGATCACCAATCCCAACGCGCCGATGAAACCGAGACCAAAAATCAGCAGGCCCATCGGGATTCCGCTGGGGGCGGAGCTGGCATCCGTGAAGGTGGGAATAGCCAGCGGCGCAGGCGGTGTATAGGTGGGCATGCGGGTGGCAGCTTCGGGGGTGATGAAGGCGGCCTGCAGCGTAGGGTCAATGGTCGGGGTCGAGACCGGAGTGGGTGTGGGCGGCGGCTCGACAATAGGCAGGTTCGCGCCGGGCGAGATCTTCACCAGCGGAGCATAGACCCAACCCACCGAGCCAGGCACACCCGAGTAGACGATCTGAATCCAGTCGCCGCCGGGCGAGCGCCCCACCGCCGGGACCTGCTGTCCCGCCAGGAGCACGCCGATGGGAGGATACAGGTACGTGGACGGGCCGCCGCGCACGTTGATCTGCTCCTGGTCGGAGTTGACGATGACGTAGGCCGCCACCGGCGTGCCGGTCACCGTGGGAATGGAGCCGGTCGGCTGCTGGGCGCGGGCGATGATCTGACCGGGGGCGGTCAGCACCAGTCCGAAAACAGCAACAAAAATAAACAGCCCAAGGAGGGGTTGAAACCAGTTTCTCTTCATATTCGTAGGTATGGGTTAAGGAGAATCGCAAAGGCGATTATAATCGAAAACATGGACCGAAAAGTTTTTCACGGCGACATCACCCCAACGGAAGTGGCGCAGGCTCTTCTGGCGGAGTTCAACCGCGGCAACCTGCGCGCCCAGACCCTCGGCAATAGCGACAAGATGATCGTGCAGATCAGCACCCGCCCCGGGGCAGCCTCGGGCGGCGACACCGCCATGACGGTCTCGATCCAGAAGTTCGAGGATGGGGTCGTGGCCGAGATCGGTCAGCAGGCCTGGTTCGGCGTGGCCGCCAGCCTGGGGACCACTGCCCTCTCCGCCCTGCGAAATCCCTTCGCCCTGCTGGGCCGTCTGGACGATCTGGCCCAGGACATCGAAAGCCTGACCCTTACGGACCGTGTCTGGCAAGTGATCGCCTCCAGCGCCCAGGCCCGCGGCGCCTCGAAGAAACTCTCCGAGCGCCTGCGCCGCATGGAATGTGAATATTGCGGCACGGCCAACCCGGTCGGCGAGCCGTCCTGCATCGCGTGTGGCGCGCCGCTGGGCAAGGTCCAGCCTGGGACCTGTCCCAACTGCGGGTTTGTGGTCAAGATGGGCGAAAGGCAATGCCCGAATTGTGGAAACAATCTGTAAAGTCCACTCCCCCGCTCGGGGGAGTTTTTCTTTCCCGCGCCTGAAGTAGGAGAAGCGGGCCAGAGACAAGGCTTGCAGAATCCCCTTTGACCTTCTATAATGCTTCTACTTATGAATCTCAACGATTTGGAAGCCCGCCTGCAAAACCTGATCGAAGTCCGTTTGACGAGCGTCCTGCCAGGCCAGAGCGTGGAGTCCCGCGTGGCTCAAAAACTGGCTGCCGCAATGCAGGGCAGCCTCGTACGGCAGGCGGAGGGCGGCGACCTGGCGCCCAATGTGTATACCATCATCGTAAACCCCGGGGACGCGACCCGCTGGCAGGACCCACGCCTGCTGGAGACCCTGATCGAGGCCCTCAAGTCGGCGGGACACGAGGCTGGCCTGCAATTTGCCTCCCCGCCCGAGATCACCATTTCGACCAACCCATCCCATCCCCAGAACGACGCCAGTGTGCTGGCCTCTCATCGTGTGGAACCTATGGCTGAGACAAAAGGCACCCCCAACGAAAATTCCCAGGCGCCGAAGGAAGCGGACCACATTCCCGAGAACGCCTTCCTGATCATCGAGGGCGTCAAGGTCTATCCGTTGACGGCCAGCGTCATCAACATCGGCCGCCGCATGGACAACCAACTGGTCATCGACGATCCGCGCATCTCGCGCAATCACGCTCAACTGCGCGCCATCAACGGGCGCTTCGTATTGTTCGACCTGAACTCGACGGGCGGAACCTTCGTCAACGGGCAGCGCACCAGCCAGTCGGTGTTGTACCCGGGCGACGTCATCTCGCTGGCGGGGGTGGCGCTCATCTTCGGACAGGACAACCCGCCCCAACGCCCCGACCTGGTGGATACCGCCCCGCTCAACCCCGCTGCGTCGGACCGCCCGACGGCGATCCTCAAAGACCGTTCCACCGCCAAATTCACCAAACCGAAATGAGCGGCCCCATCGTCCTGGCCCTGCGCCTTCTGCTGGCCCTGGCCCTGTACGGTTTCCTGGCCTGGGCCTTGTTCGCCTTCTGGCGGGACGTACGCCGCGAGGCCGTGGGGCTGGTCAACCGACGGGCAGCGGGCATCAGCCTGACGGTCCGTGCGGGGGGAGAGACCATCGCCGTGAAGCATTTCATCCAGCCCGAGATTACGCTCGGGCGCGATCCCGTCTGCGATATCCCCATCTTCGAAGAAACCGTCTCCGCGCGACACGCGCGCTTTTCCTATCATCACGGACAGTGGTGGGTGGAAGACCTCGGCTCGACCAACGGCACACGCCTCAACCAGGAGATGCTCACCCAGCCCACCGTGCTGACCTCGGGCGACGAGGTCAGCGTGGGAGGGGCCAGCCTGCTGGTCAATCTGGCGGCTGAAGCGCTGGTCTCACCTACCTTGCGACTTGGGAGCAAAGATGACTGAAACTGTTTTGTTCGCTGTGATCGGCGGCTCGGGCCTGTACGGCATGAGCGGCCTGAAAGACACAAAAGAATATGACCTCAATACGCCCTTCGGGAAACCAAGTGCGCCCATCGCGGTGGGGACGCTCGAAGGGCAGCGGGTGGCCTTCCTGGCCCGTCACGGGCTGGGACACCACATCACGCCCAGCGAGGTCAACTACCGCGCTAACATCCACGCGCTCAAGTCGCTCGGCGCAAAACAAATCATCAGCGTGAGCGCTTGCGGCTCTCTGCGCGACGACTACGCGCCCGGGCACATCGTCATCCCCGACCAGATCTTCGACAACACCAAAGGCCGCGAGCGGACCTTCTTCGGCGAAGGGCTGGTAGCGCACGTCAGCATCGCGGAGCCGTTCTGCAAGACACTCTCCGACCAGCTTGAGTCGGTCATCCGCGAGGCGGGCGCGACCACCCATCGCGGCGGGACCTTCATCACCATCGAGGGGCCGCGCTTCTCGACCAAGGCCGAGTCCACCACCTACCGCTCGTGGGGCATGTCGCTGATCGGCATGACCGCCTCGCCCGAAGCCTTCCTGGCGCGCGAGGCCGAGATGTGCTACGCCGTGATGGCCCACATCACTGACTACGACGTATGGCACGTCAGCGCCGCCCCCGTCACGGTGGAGATGGTCATCCAGACTCTCAACAAGAACACCGAGATCGCCCAGGAGGCCATTCGCCTGCTGGCGCGTAACTTCACCTCCGAACGGGATTGCGCCTGTCAGCACGCCCTGGCCGATGCGCTCATCACCCGTCCCGACCGCATCCCGCCCGCCACCCGACAAAAACTGGACCTGCTGGTTGGAAAATACCTCAAGTAACCTCCATGCCTGACGTTCTCCAAAACCGTCTGCTCCGCTGGGCGGCGGTTTTCCTTTTTCTGTACTCGGTCATCCTCACGCTCTCGCCCGCGGTGCGTGAGCACACCTTCACCACGGACCTGCGCTGGTCGCATTGGCTGGGATTCGCGGTCTGGGCCGCCCTGGCCTTCGCGGCAGACGCCGTCACCCGCCGCGCCCTGCCCGACCGCGATCCCTACCTATTGCCCGCCGCCCTGTTCCTGAGTGGATGGGGCATGCTCACCATCTGGCGGCTGGATTCGGACTTCGGCCTGCGCCAGTTGATCTGGCTGACGCTCAGCGTGGTGGTGTTTCTGCTCGGTCTGCGCCTGCCCCACGACCTGCAATTCCTGCGCCGTTACAAATACGTCCTCCTCAGTGGCGGACTGCTGCTGACCGCTCTGACTCTGATCTTCGGCACCAACCCGGGCGGCGGGGGTCCGCGCTTGTGGCTGGGATGCTGCGGCATCTACCTGCAACCCTCCGAACCGCTCAAGCTGCTGCTCATCATCTACCTGGCGGCCTACCTCGCCGACCGCACGCCCATCCGTCTGAGCACCTTTCCGCTGATCCTGCCCACCCTGTTCGTCACGGGCCTGTCGCTGCTCATCCTGCTCGTCCAGCGCGACCTGGGTACAGCCTCCATCTTCATCCTGCTTTACACCGTCATCCTATTCCTCGCCACCGACCATCGCCGTGTCCTGATCGCCACCACCTTGGGACTGGCACTGGCGGGGCTGGTCGGCTATTTCTTCATCCCCATCGTGCAGGTACGCGTGAACGCCTGGCTCGACCCGTGGGCCGACCCCAGCGGGCGTTCCTACCAGATCATCCAATCCCTGCTGGCGGTGGCCAATGGCGGGACTATCGGCCGCGGACCCGGGCTGGGAAGCCCGGGCCTGGTCCCCGTAGCCATCTCGGACTTCATCTTTGCGGCCATCGGCGAGGAAATGGGCCTGGTCGGGACCTTGGGCCTGCTCGGCCTGCTTGGCCTGATCCTGGCCCGCGGCATGACCTCCTCCCTGCGCGCCTCCGACCGCTTCCGCCGTTTCCTGGCAGCGGGACTGACCGCCTACCTCGGCATCCAAAGCCTACTCATCATCGGCGGCAACCTGCGGCTCCTGCCGCTGACGGGCGTGACCCTACCCTTCGTCTCGTACGGCGGCTCATCGCTGCTGACCTCCTTCCTCGCGCTGCTGTTCCTCCTGCGCATCGGCGCGCACCCCGAACGCGAACCCGCTCCTCTGCCCTCTGCGCGGCCCTACACACTCCTGGCGGGCCTGCTCAGCCTGGGATTGCTGGCCGCCGCGCTGGCGGCCTCCTGGTGGGCCGTGGTGCGCAGTCCAGACCTGTTGACCCGCACCGACAATCCGCGCCGCGCCATTGCCGACCGCTACGTGCCGCGCGGCGACCTGATCGACCGCCGCGACGAACCGCTCAATATCACCACCGGGGAAAGCGGCTCATATGTCCGCCAATATCTGTACCCCGACCTCGGTCCTGTAATTGGATACACGCAACCCACCTTCGGCCAGGCCGGCCTCGAAGCCAGCCTCGACGATTATCTGCGCGGCCTGCAGGGCAACCCCGCCAGCCTGATCTGGTGGGACCACCTGCTGTACGGGATGCCCCCGCCCGGGCTGGACGTGCGCTTGAGCCTGGAGACGCGCTTACAACAAACGGCGGACCAGTCGCTTGGGGAACATCGCGGCGCGGCAATCTTGATGAACGCACAAAGCGGCGAGATTCTGGTGATGGCCTCGCACCCCACCTTCGACCCGAATCTGATCGAGGCCGAAGGCGGCGACCTGCTCAAGAACGAGAGCGCGCCGCTGGTCAACCGCGCGGCGCAGGGGACCTATCCGCTGGGGACAGCGGGGACACCCTTCCTGTCCACGCTGACGCAGCCCAGCGCGGAGCAATCATCGGCGCTGTTCGCAGGGCTGGGATTCTTCTCCACGCCGCAGATCCGTCTGCCGGTGGCGGCTGCCTCGCCTCAAAACGGGACCAGCCCGTTGCGCGTCAGCCCGTTGCAGATGGCCATCGCGGCCTCGGCCCTGTCGAATCACGGCATGCGCCCCGCACCGCGCATCGCCCTGGCCGTGGACACACCCCAGCAGGGCTGGGTGATCCTCCCGCCCATGAGCGAGCCCGTTACCGCCATCCCCGCTTCGGCGGCGGACCAGGCGGCGGAAGCCTTCCTCGTGCAGGGCCACGCCTTCTGGGAATTCGTCGGGCAGGCGCGGCAGGAGGACGTGACCATCACCTGGTAGATCGGAAGAGCACACGTCTGAACTCCAGTCACGAGTGGATA
>CALFXA010000215.1 GCA_937928015.1 uncultured Anaerolineales bacterium
CTTCTCAGCATCGCCCTTGAGGGCATTGGCGGTAATGGCAATGATGGGCACATAGGCCAGCTTGTTCTTTCCGCTTTTACGAATGCGGCGAGCCACTTCATATCCATCGATGTCGGGCAGATTGATATCCAACAGGATCAGGTCCACCTCGTCCTGCTCGGCGCGGGCCACCCCGTTCAAACCGTTGAAGGCCTCCAGCAGAACGTATCCGCGCGCCTCAAGCGCACGCTTTACCAGCGTCATGTTATCGGGATTATCCTCGATGTATAAAACGTTACTTCCCATATGTATCTCCTTTATACTCCATTCTTTTCTTCGATGGCCTGAATGACCTGGTCTACGAATTTTCTGGTGGGCAACGACCCCTTCTGGTAGAGCGCCTCGATGTGACCGTTCAGGCGCTTGCGTTCCTCGGTCGAAATATCCTTCGCACTGACGACCACCACCGGGATGTCCTTCGTGCGCGGATCGAGTTTGAGTTCCTCGACCAGGCCGAAGCCGTCGATGCCGGGCATGGTCAGGTCACTGATGATCAGATCGGGCAGGCTTTGACGCGCCATGGAAAGGCCTTCCCAGCCATCCTTGGCATGCAAGACGCGATAAGCCTTCTTGCCCTCCAACAGACGGCGGATAAGCAGCGCGTCGTCGGGGTTGTCGTCGATCAGCAGGACGGTGGTGGTCTTCTCGTCCAGGTTTTCAAGCGCGGCCTGCAGACCCTCCCGCGGAGCGGGCGACTGATCCTTGCTCAAGTGGACGTCCACGGCGAACTGATCTTCGAGAACGTGTTTCTCGACCGGGAAGGTGTGTCCCGTGCAATTGACGACCACCGACTCATCCTTCGAGATGGTCCCGTTATGAAGCAGCTTCTCCAGACCCGCAAAAGCCACAGCGGTGGCAGGCTCGACCGCCATGCCCTCGCTCTTGGCCAGTGCGCGCATGGCGGCAAAGGCCTCGGCATCGGTGACCGATTCCATGACGCCGCCGTGTTGTTGGACGAGGTTCCACAGGTAGGTATAGGTCTTGCCAGGGTCGCCGGTGGACAGGATGATGATGCGCGTGTCGGGGACGACCGCCTCGGCCACATCCTTGCCGGCTTTGAAAGCCTGCACCATCGGCGAGCAGCCTTCCGCCTGGATGATCGCCAGTTTAGGGATGCGTTCGATCAGGCCCATGCGATACAACTCGGCAAAACCCTGATACACACCCAACGGGCCCAACCCGCCGCTGACGGCCTGGATGTACCAATCGGGCGCACGCCAGCCGAGTTGCTCGACGATCTCGTAGGCGATGGTTTTCATCGACTCGCGCGCAGGGATGGAATTGGAGCCGCGGTCGAGCCACAGGTGTTTGCGCTGGGCAAACTGGGCCGCGATCTGTTTGGTCTGGTCGTAGTTGCCGCTGACGCGGATGACCTCCGCGCCGAAGAGGGCCGCCTCGCGCAATTTTTCCTGCGGGACCAGGCTGGTCATGAAGACCCACAGCTTGATGCCCGCGCGGGCGCAGGCGGCGGCATACGCCACGGCCGCGTTGCCCGTCGAAGCGATGACCGCCTCGCGGATTCCGCCTTCGAGCATGGCAGCCACGGCCCCCGCCGCCTGACGGTCTTTGAAGGAACTGGTCGGCCCGTAGCGCTCATCCTTGATGTAAACGGAGGCATGCCCCAGTCCGGGCGCGAAGCGCTGGGAGAGCCAAAGCGGAGTTCCGCCGGCGGGATAAAGGTCGAGCGCAAAGGGAGTCTTGAGCGGCAGGACGTCGGCATAGCGCCACATGTTGGCGGGGCGGCCTGGCAATCCGCGCAGAATTTCGCGTTTGAAGGCCACATAATCGTAGCGGGCTTCCATCCATTGCGAGCCGCATTTGGCGCACGGCGGCAGGATGAACGGCTCATAGGGCTGTTGTGAGCCGCAGATGTTGCATTCGAGGGCAATGGGCGTAGCCATTATTTCTCCATTTTCTCGACGGGTTCAGCCAGCCTGGCCTCGATGGGAAGTTCCACAAAGAAGGTGGACCCTTCGCCTTCGACGCCGTTGCTCTCGGCCCACAGGCGTCCGCCGTGCATTTCGACCAAGCGGCGGCTGATGGGCAGACCCAGGCCGGTGCCGCCGGTCTTGCGCGTGGAGGAGGTGTCCACCTGGGTGAATTCCTGGAAGACGGTCTCCAGGTTTTCCGGCGGGATGCTGATGCCCGTGTCGCGTACCCGAATAAGCACTCGGCTATCCTGATGCGCAGCATGGATGGAGACCCAGCCTGCTTCGGTGAACTTGATGGCGTTGTTGACGAGGTTGAGCATCACCTGGCGGATGCGTGTGCGGTCGGCGGTGATGTCTATATTGCGGTCGGATTCGGCTTCGATGAAGACCGCCAGCGACTTGGAGTTGGCAAACGGCTGGGTGATGCTGGTCACATCCTCGAGAATATCCTGGATATTGAACCTTTCGAGGGAGAGGTTCATCTTACCAGCCTCGATCTTGGCCATGTCCAGCACGTCGTTGATGAGGTGCAGCAGGTGTTTGCCATTCTTCTGGATGAGAGCCAAATCGTTTTGCATGTTGTCGGTCAACGGGCCGTCCAGTTCTTCGAGCATCACATCGGCAAACCCAAGGATGGAATTGAGCGGGGTGCGCAACTCGTGCGACATGTTGGCGAGGAAGGAGGATTTGAGGCGGTCCAGCTCACGCAACTGGGTCAGCGTGGCGGCCTGCTCCATGTACAAACGGGCGTTCTGCAAAGCAATGGCCACCTGCGCGGCAAGCGTGGTGTAGATTTTAGCATCCTCTTCCGAGAAGTACCCGCCCATGGAGGATTGCACATCGAACACACCCAGCACCTTGTCACCTGCGATCATGGGGACGGCCATTTCGGAGCGGGTATCTGGCAGGAGACGATTTGACAGGAATGGTGAGTCAGTGGAATGGTGTACATCCGCAGCGATGACCGATGTTTTTTCCTTCGCGGCAGTAGCGACAATGGAGTTTGGATGATCCAGTGGGATATTCCAACCCTCCGCCACCATTTGTTTCCCGATATCGCCAGCGCCCGCCGCCAGCAAGAGGGTCTTCCAAGCCTCATCCACCACATAAATATGGGCATGATAAAGGGAGAATCGTTCCTTGGTGAGATCCACCACGGTTTGCAGCAGGACGTCCGGATCAAGCATGGTCGAGGTCACAGTACTCACCGTAGCCACGGTCTGCAATTCTGCGGCGCGTCTTTGCGTCTGTTCGAAAAGGCGGGCTGCCTCCAAAGCCTGAGCCACCTGACCTGAGATCGATTCGAGTAATTCCTGTTCTTCGGGAGATAGCGGTTTCCCATCGTCCTCATAGACGCCAAGGGCACCGATCACCTCATCACGAACAGTGATGGGCGTGATAGCCGCCTGAACGCCGCCAGAAGAATTGACCATCTCCATTTCGGCCAATGGGCGGACAGAAGCTTCTTCATACACATATGCCGTTACGTCCTTGGCCTGGGCGAGAACCTGCCATCCTTCGCGGCTGCTGGCGCGCTGCAGGGCATTCAATTCGAGCAACTGGTCGCTCAAGCTGCTGCGCAGGCGGGTACCTTCAATGGCGATGGCGATCTGACCACACAGACCTTCGAGAAGTAGTTGGTCATCCGTACCCAAGGCGTCTTCCGTGCTGCTTTGTACGTCGAGCACGCCCAGCACTTCGTCGCCCAGCTTGATCGGGACCGCAATTTCGCCCTTGGTTTCGGGAAGCAAAGGATTGGGCTTCCAGTCCGGGTCGTTTTTCAGGTTCGGGCGCAGCGCCACCTGGCCAGTTTCAGCCGCGGTTCCGATGAGGCCGATGCCCATGGGCATGCGATGACGCATTGCCTTCATCCGCGCGCCCGTCTCGCCATACCCTTCGATGAGGACCACTTCGTTGATGGAAGGGTCGTAACGTAGAAGTTGGGCATGGTAGTAACCAAACTCTTCTTTAACCAACTTCACAGCCAGCTTGTACAGTTCAGACAGGTCTGTTGCGGATGCGATTTGTTGCGAGATCTGAGTGCCGACACGCACCTGGAAGGTTCGGCGCTCCAGCGCGGCCTGAACCTGCTGTTCCAGTTGTTTGCGTTCAGTAATATCTTCATACATGCCAAGCACGGAATAGACCTTGCCCGTTGAGTTCACCAGCGGAATTTTGCTGGTGCGCAGCCAGGTGGTATAGCCGTCAGGAGTGGTTTGTGGCTCCTCATAATTGAGCTTGGCATTCCTCTGTTCCATCACGAGACGGTCGTCAGCCCGATAGAGTTCGGCCTGTTCCTTCCAGGGCATGTCCCAATCGGTCTTGCCGACAATATCCGCCGGGGAAGCAAATCCAGCATCATCGGCGAAGCTGCGGTTACAGCCCAGGTAGGTCAAGTTCTCATCCTTCCAGAAGATACTTTCTGGGATGTTATCCATGATGGTTTGCAGGAATTCCTGGCTGTCACGCAGGACCAGCTCCATGCGTTTGCGTTCGGTAATATCGCGAATCAAACCCACGTCAGCGGGCTTGCCATCCAGTTCGGTGACACCAGCCGACAGTTCCGCATCGAAGGCAATTCCATCCTTGCGCAACAGGCGCGCCTCGTACAGATCGGGCACTTCTTCGCCAGCCAGACGGGCTTTGATACGGGCCACAATCAAGGCCTGGCTTTCTGCCGCGATGTACTTGATGATGGGGGTATTCTCGATCTCTTCAGGGCGATCATAACCAAGCATGGACGCCAGGGCCTGGTTGGCAAACTTGATGATATTGTCCTGAATGATGATGATTCCGTCGCTGGCCTGCTTGACCACTGCCGAATACCTGGCCTCCGACTCCCGCAAGGATTGCTCCATTTGCCTGCGATCGGTAATATCACGAGCTGTACCGATCATGCCTACAGGAGCGCCATTGCGGTCTTTTTGTATGGAAACCGACATCAAGGCGGGGAAGGTTGTACCATCTTTACGAACATGGCCGATTTCAGCGGTATTGGAACCATCCGACATTACCTTCGCATTGAACGGCAATACCTCTTGTTCCAATTGCTCTTGCGTATGGAAGATGCTCAGATGATTTCCAGGTACCTCATCCGTGATGTAACCATGCATCTTTGCCCATGCAGGGTTGACGTAGATGAGGTTTCCATTCAGATCCGCCAAGGCAATGCCTTCTTCCGTTTGTTCCATTGCGTTTTGCAGGCGGAGCAGATTCTCCTCTGCTATCTTGCGTTCGGTAATGTCTTCGTACATGCCAAGCACGGCATAGACCTTACCGGTGGCATCCTTTAGCGGAATCTTGCTGGTACGAAGCCAGGTGGTCGAGCCATCGGGCGTAGTCTGCGGTTCCTCGTAGTTGAGCTTGGGCTCCTGCCTATCCATCACAAGGCGGTCATCGGCACGGTAGAGTTCAGCCTGATCTTTCCAAGGCATATCCCAATCGGTCTTGCCAATGATTTCCGCGGGAGATGAAAAGCCCGCGTCTTTCGCAAATGCGCGGTTACAGCCAAGATAGGTAAGGTTTTCATCCTTCCAGAAAATGCTTTCAGGAATGTTGTCCATCACCGTCTGGAGGAACCCCTGGCTGTCCAGAGAGGTTACCTCGGTGCTTCCACGTTTGACAACATCGATGGCTTCTGCCCTGAACTGGAGCAAACTGTCCACTTCATTCCTGGCTTCGACCTGTTGGGTAATATCACGGAAATTCCAAAGGCGGCCATAATACTTTCCATCCAAGCCGACCAACGGGCGGGTATGATGCTCGAAGATGCGGCCATCCTTCAGGCAGATCTCATCGTGGCCGGTTTCGTCAGGGTGCTGGTCGAGATGGTTGACCTTCGCAAGGAACTCATCCGGGTTCTGGAGAAGATTAAAAACCGCATTCCATGCCTGCTCACCGGAACGGGAATCGATCACCTCTTGCGGGATCATCCACATTTTTACAAACTGTGGATTGAAGGAGAGTATTTTGTTTTCAGGCGAGATCGCCAAAACACCGTCCGACGATGATGCATTCAAAGCTTCCAGAACAGCCTGACGGGACCGAGATTCCTCTGATTCCACTTGGGCAGGTTCCTTCGCTCTGGGCGGTTTCACATCCGCCGGCTGAACATCGACATCGCTCATCTTCCAGATGCGCTTGATCTGAACGATCTCATCGTCGGCCTGTTTGTAATGTTCATCGACCGCCTCGAAAAATTTTCGATCCTGCTCGGTGATGAGGCTCTCATCAGGGAAATATTTCTTGATCTGTTTTCTTAACTGGTTATGCATGGTTCACCTCTGGCATTCCAGATACTCGATTAAGTTCGTTTTTCATTGTGCATCCTCCTGGGATGCGGGGCCCTTGCCCGGGGTCCCTTTCTCGATCAGCTTGATGAAAGCTTTGCGTCCCATCAGGCGGCCTACTTCTTCCACCGCACGGCGCATGGCCGTTTCCACAGTCACGCTGCTGGAGACACGGCTGGTAACCTCCTGCAGGATGCGTTCATGCTGGGCGCGCTTTTCGATCTGGCCGGAAAGTCTCAAATTTTCGATGTGCGCACTCAGACGTTCTGCAACCGCACCCGCCAACTCCCTGGCTTCCCGGTCATCTGGCCCGATCCCTTGAATGACCATCTTCCCAACAGGCTCGTCACGGACCTTGAGCGGAAGGGTTAGCCCCTGTTCTTCTTCTACTTCCATATTCCGAACTGGCTGAACGTTATTGGTGTCGTAAAGGAAACCAAGGCCGTCTTCCGCCTTATCTTCCATAAAATCTCTCCAGCTTTCGCGCGTCAAACGGCGGCTGGCTTGTTCGGCCTCGGCGCGATATCGTTCGGCGCTTTCGATGATGCGAAGATTCTCAATTTGTTGCGCCACCTGGCGGGCAACCACATGGACGAGTTCCACTTCTTCAGGGCTCTGATTCTCGCTTTCCACAATCAGCATGCCAAGCGGTTCTCCAGTAACCGTAATAGGAGCTGTAACTGTTTTTTCAGGCTGCCTTGGCTGGGCAACTTCAGCGGATGCAATCGTCGAGACTTGATTTCCCTCGAAGACAAACCCAATGGACTCGGGGGCGTGTATCGCGTCGAGATACTCACTCCAATTTTGGCGAACCAAATAACGAGCCTGGCGTTCCACCTCGGCACGGGCATTTTCTGTCTCTTCCAACAGGCTCGCATTTCGGATGGCGATGGCCAACTGTCCAGCCAGCACCTCGAAAGCAGGCAATGTCTCTTGGCTCAAGGAACCTGCATACTCACTTTGCATATCCAGCACACCCACCACGTTTTCATCTACGAGCAGCGGCACCGCCATCTCGGAGCGTGTTTTGGGAAGCAAGGGATTGGGACGGAAGAATGAACTGGAGGCCGTATCAGAAATAACTATCGACTGCCTGTCAATCGCAGCGCGACCGTTGATCGAAGCGGGGTCAAGAGGCAAATAATGGTTTCGGTCGATCAACTGCTTTCCCACATTGCCGGTACCAGATTTCAAGACCAGATTCGATTGATGCACATCGGTCAGATAGATCTGCACATAATAGAGGTTGAAGCGATTGCGGATAAGTTCCACCGCATCCGTCAGCATGGTATCTAGTGCGCGCACCTGGGAAATCGACCGTCCGACCTCGGCAGCCAGTTCAAGGCCCTGCGTGCGTTCTACAACACGTTGCTCCAACGAACCAACCAGGTCCTGCAATCGCGCTGTCATCTTATTGAAAGCGCCAGCCAAAGCGCCCACTTCATCTGTCGTATCGGCAGATGCACGGGCATTCAAATTTCCGCTGGAAACCTGGGTGGCAACTTCTGTCAGTTGGGCTACTGGCAATGTGATGGAACGGGAAATAATAATACTTAAGCCGATCACCAAGATGACCGTCAGGATTGCCATAAAAGCCATTAGAAAAGTGGAACGTCCCGCCAGGGCCTGGGCATTGGTTTCATTTTCCTTGATCGCTGCGTTTTGCAAGGAGATGACCTGGTCAATGGCGGCACGATGAGCCTCATAAGCTTGAGTTAGTTGCTGATGATAAATATTATGCGCTTGTTCGATCTGCCCGGACCGTATCGCAGGCAAAAACTGGTCGTTATAGGCCTGGAAATAGGCTTCCGCAGATTGATATGAGTCGACCAACAAGGCCTGCTTGACTTCCTCCCTCGTACTCGATGCAAGGGTCTCGGTCCAGTATACATGACGCGACTCATATACTTTTTGCAGCTCGGCGATCTTCCCGACCAATACATCAATAGATTCAGTGTTGTTATCGCCTGCCGCATCCAAAATTTGGGATGTAAGCAAATAGGATTCGATAATATAGGAGGGCGGAGGCAAAATATCCGCCACCAGTTGCTGATCCTGGGCAAGGCTCTGGTAAATCGGGCCATTAATACGAATGACGCCAAGCGTATAGAACGCGTACGCTGCAAATGCGGCCAAACCAACGGTAGCGATGACAATCAACAGACCGAGTTTGACTCCGATTTTCTGATTCCTAAAAAAGAACATAAGTCACCTCATTACTCCGACTCAAGCCTAGGAGCGGTCATTATTAATTTGGCCGGTTTCTTTGGGCGTACTCACATGGATTGTGGCACGCGAAGCTCCAAGCGCCTGTCCCATTTCACGGATGGCAATTTGGAGGGTATCTCCCACCGTGGCGGCGCGTTGAATTTTTTGACTGATGGTGTTGACCAGCAATTCCAATTTGGCCTGCGATTTGGATTGTTCGAACGAGCGTACATTTTGCAGAGACACCGCTACTTGTGCTGCCAGGGTGGTCTGGATATTGATATCCGAATCTGCAAAACGGCCAACCTGATCGGACTGCACGTCGAACACACCAATCACCTTGCCGCCAACGATCATGGGCACGGCCAGTTCGGAGCGCGTGTCTGGCAACAATGGATTAGGCAGGAAGTCTGGGGCGAGGGTCACATCATTGACAATGACACCCTTTTGTTCACGGGCAGCGCGGGCCACCAGTGACTGTCGACTAAGCGGGATGGAGCGTTTTTCAGCGGACATAATGCGTCCCGGCTCACCCGCGCCTGCGGTCAGTACTAGGTTTTCGCCTTTTTCGTCCAAAAGGTAGATGTGCGAATGGTACAAATTGAAACGTTCCTTGGTCAGGTCGACCACTTCCTGCAGAAGCCGATCCGTCTCAAGAATGGTGGCTGTGGCCGTCCCAACTTCCGCCACGGTAGCCAGTTCAGCGGCGCGGCGGTTCACATCCGCAAAAGCCTGACCCAATTGGGCGGTCATGGTGTTGAATGTTCGAGCCAGAACACCGACTTCATCCGTTGAATCGACCTGGGCCTGGATTTCGAAGTTTCCTGCTGAAATTTCCTGCGCGGTATCAGTCAATGACAAGATTGGTTTGGTTAGCTGTCTCGACAGCACAAGCGCCAATGTGAAGGAAATGGCGAGGACGATTAGCACTGTAATGATTGAAAAGGTAAAGGCTCGGGTACTGTTTGCTTGCGCCGCATTAAGATCATCTGCAGCGAGTTGCTGACCTAATGAATTGATCTTGGCTGCTGAGGCATCCACGGCAAGAGCGGCGCTCGCCAACTCTGCATAGTGTTCATCGATCTCTCGATCAACAGCTACGATCTCATCAAAGGTTTTCAGATAAGCATCCACCTGAGCAAGAGTCTCAGCTTTCACCGCAGAGTCAAGTTGATCAGTGCTCGCGATTTGTCTTTTCAATTGAGCAACCAACGAATGAACATTATCAACGTATAGTGGGTCTTTGCGGTTGATATAGTCTTTTTCATTGCGGCGAATCTGAAGCAATGTGATTTCCAATTGTTCCAAGCCAGCCACGCCACTAAATTTTCCTTCAAGAGTGCGAGCGTGGGTGCGCAAATCGCCTTCCAGACCAGTTTCCTCGTTTGCCCCTCTTTTCTCTATTGATGCAACCATCGCAAAAAAACTTTTTTCATAAGTATCAGCGTCTTTTACCAAGGTCGCGATATCAGTCTCATATTGTTCCCGTGTGTAATTGCCGGTTGAGAGGGTCTCAGCTACATCGCCAAAGGGCGCAAGTTGCAGAATGCTTTCGCGCATGGCGAGGGTATTCTCTTTGTAAGGCATTACATAATTTGCATACGCCTGATCATAGCCTTCGATTTTCCAACGCAGCAAGAAATCCTTTCCATCACGGCGGGCACGCAAGAGGTTAATTTCCACCTGGTCCGATAATTTTCGAATTTCAAGACCTTGAGCTAAGGCGTGTTTATACGCTGCGGTTGTACTATTCAAACCCAGCAAGGTAACAACCGCGATGATCGCGGAAAAAACGAACAAGACGCCGAATGCAAGCAGCATTTTTTGCAAAAGCGGCAGGTTGCGCAAAGGAGCGACCCATTTTTCTGACATAGATTTGGAATTTGAGGCTATGTTCATTTGCATACTCCAAGGACACTAATTGCCTTCAGGCTCATCAACCAGAGACCCCGGATCTAACGCCACCAGGGTAGGCTTCATTCCCAGTGCGTGGCCCATCTCACGCGCTGCAATCTGCATAGCCTCTTCAATAGTTGTCGTGTTCTGAATCTTTTGGGTGATCACATTCAGAGCTTCCTGTTGGATTGCGCGTTTACGATTGATCTCCTCAAGACGCTTGCGCTCGGTGATATCCTGGTTCGCGCCATACCAGCGTGTGATCTTTCCGTTTTCATCGCGTTCCACGTTGATATTCACAGAGATGTAGCCTACCTCACCATCCGAGAAAATGATGCGGTGCTCCAAGTGTGTGGTAAAGTTGCGATCTTTTGAATCCAGCACCTTTTGAATTTCGCTGCCTACCAGCGGCGCATCGTCAGGATGTACAAAATGTGTGGAATATCCGGCAGAGGAGATTTTGTACCCGCCGACTTTTTCAGCCGAGGTGCGGAAGATGGCATAGAACTCATCGGTGAAGTTGAAGAGATCATTTTTAAAGTCGTATTCCCAGTTTCCCAAACGGGCAATCTGGAGGGCCTCGGATAATTGCGCTGCTGTTCGCTGGCTTATTTCATATTGACGGGTATTCTGAAGAGTCGACGCCACCTGCGAGGCAAGCGTGGCCTGGACGGCGATGTCCGCGTCTGTAAAGCGGCCCACCACTTCTGACTGCACATCAAAGACGCCAACCACCCGCTCACCGGCTATCATCGGCACAGCCATTTCCGAACGCGTGTTGGGCAGCAATGGGTTGGGGAGGAAGTCAGGCGTTGCGGTCACATCATTGATAGTAACGCCCTTCTTTCCACGCGCAGCACGTGCAACCAACGACTGTTCCCGGTCCAAGGAGATGGAGTGTTTCTTGGCAACCATTTGTCTTCCAACATCGCCTGCGCCAGAAGCCAGCACAAGCGTATCGCCAACCTCATTCAAAACATAAATGTGAGCATGATAGAAATCAAACCGTTCCTTCGCCAAGTCCACCACCCTTTGAAGAAGTTCATCAGTTTCAAGAACAGTGGATATAGATGTACTGATTTCAGCCACAGAGGCGAGTGCCTTTGTGCGTTCTGCAACACGTTGTTCCAAACCGGCCAGCGTTTGAGAGAGTTCCGAGGTGATCTGATTGATAGTTTGCGCCAGCAGACTTAACTCGTCCGTCCCTTCAGAGGGAATACTTGTAGCGCGTCTTTCCCGCTGGAAAGTCTCTGCTCCCTCACGCAGTTCGGACACAGGGCGCGTGATGCTTTGCTGGACAAGTACAGCAACAGCAATGGCAAGCAGAAGCGCAATAAGGTAGCTCGTCACTAATAGAATAAGGCGTTGCTGCGCCACTGCCAATGTGGTTCTGTTTGTTTCATTAACCAGGGTCACATTTGTGTTGACTACAGCTCTGATCTGTTGTTCAAGGTCGAACTCCAGTTGGTAGGAATTGGAGAGGAGTGTCGTAACGTCCTGTTGTCTATTTTCGATTCGCGCTGTTTGCACGTTGGTGATGAGTGTGTTGTAACTCACCAAACCAGCCAATATATTTGCCATGGCAGATTTCTGCTCTGGCTCAGCAACCAAGGAACGTGCTTCCTCAATCGAATTCATGGCCTTACTGATATCATTCAAGGCGTCGCTCACGCTTGGAGTCAAATCGTCAGCATAACGCATGAGATTCACGCGCGAAGACAGGATGTCAGCGAGCGCGGAGAGGAGGAGCTGATTCGACCTCGCATTGATGTTTGTAAGTTGCTCAACACGACCTGTCAGGGAGAGATGGTCTGTTATAGTCAGTGGAACGAAAAGTGTAAGAAAGATCAACAGGATCAGGAAACTTCCCACAATTCGCCTACGAACCGTCATACGGCGCAGAAAATTGTTAATCATAGAACCTCCAGAGCTTTTCTCTCTGCTTATTTTTGTACTTCGTTCCAAAACTCGTTGGTCATAACATCGGATGGCTGAACTGCTTCCTTAAGGATGCCAACTTTCAGAAGAGTGTCAACCGTCCGCTGAAGGACAGTCTCATCCGAATGTCCGACTTGACGCCCCTGAACCTGCACCAATTTTGCAATCTCAGCCATCATGGACATTTGATGTTTTTGAGTCTGAACACCAGTTTGATCGTATTTCAGTACAATTTCCACCGCTTCTTCAGGGTGCTCAATGGCATACTGCCAGCCTTTCAAACTGGCGCGCACCATTCCAATACAAAGATCAGGGTTTTGTTCGGCAGTTGTTTTTGTGGTAAAGAGCGTATCCCCGGGAAAATCCAAGTCATAGTCAGCATAGTTAATGACGTTCAAGTCTTCTTTGCTGACGCCGCTTTCCAAAACAGAATAGTATTCGTTGTAAACCATGGCCGAGGCCACATCCAATTCCCCATCGATGAAGGGTTTCATGCTGTACCCCTGAGAGACCAATGAAAACTGGTCGGGAGCGACGCCCTGTTTTACCATCAGTGCGTCGAACTGCGCTTCCCAGTTCCCCAGCCAGACCCCCACTTTTTTACCCGTGAAATCCTTTGGCGTCTGGATGCCAGATGATTTTTTGGCAAGGAGCAAAAGGCCGTTTTGTTGTTGAATTTGCGCGATGCCGATCACGGACTTTTTATTTTGCACCGCCACCGTCAAGTCTGCCAAAAGGGCGGTGCCGAAATCGCGCGTCCCGCTAACTACTAGGTTAATCGGGTCTTGATCGGGTCCACCGGGGATGATGGTGAGGTCAATACCTTCTTCCTCGTACCACCCTTTATCAAGGGCAACATAATACCCCGCGAACTGAGCCTGGGTCACCCATTGCAACTGGAGGGTGACAGGAGTGAGGGCTGGAGCCTCTATCGTTTTCGGGGTCCCGCAGCCCGTGAGAACAAGAGCTATAACGAGCATAATCGATACAAATGGAAAGGATTTCATTATTTATCTCCTGGAAATTATTTCTATGCTTAAGAAACCTTATTGACCTTACATATGGTTGTTGGTTAGATCGTGTTCCGGAATAGTCTTTCGACCGGCAGGATCACAATGAAGCGCGAACCCTTCTTGGGCTCGCTCCGTACACTCACGGACCCGCCGTGCCGTTCTGCAATGGATTTGACAATGGACAGCCCCAGTCCATTCCCCTCGACCTCAGAGTCGGTGTGTGCCCGATAAAAACGGTCGAAAATAAAGGGCAGGTCGTCGGCTGGGATTCCGAAACCATTGTCTTGCACGCTCATAATCAGAGACCCATCCGCCACCCGCGCATCCACTTGGATGGCTCCGCCATCCTGGGTGTACTTGATGGCATTACTCACCAGATTGCGGAACACCTGTCGGAGTTGCAAGGGATCGCCTTCCACATATACAAATTGTTGAAGGCGGGTAAAGTCGAGCGTCTGCTTACGGATGGAAGCCTGGCCTTTGAATTCGTCCACGATCTCCACCAATAGAGAACTCATCTCGACACTTTCATTCTTTTGCTCCGCATTCAGGTCAACTCGTGCCAGTTGCAGCATGTCCTGTACCAATTCGCTCATGGATTTGGCCGCATTCTGAATGCGGTGCACAAAGCCAGACTGCAGGTCGGTCAGCGGGCCGGCTTTAATCAGCAGGTCGCTATACCCCGCAATCGACATGATGGGATTCTTTAGATCATGCGAGGCAACGGCGATGAACTCGTTCTTGACCTGCTCGACCTGCTTGAAATAGGTCACGTCGTGCAAGACTGCCACCAAACTGCCGCCCTCGATGGGAGTAATGAGCGCGTCAAAGGTGCGTCCATCAGGCCACTGGAGTTCGCCCGTCTTCAACCCACCGGATAGTCGGGCCTGTTCCAGCAGGTCGATCAACGCGTCATATTGACCCCGCACAAGCGGTTGATTTAAATTGGAATTGAAATCGGTAAATAATTTTTCCCCGGCCGGGTTGACCAGTCGCAAACGGCTTTCCGCATCGAAGAGGAAGATGGCCTCGGCAGCACTCTCCAACACCACCGAGAGGCGCCTCTGTTGGTGGGACAGGTCCTCGTACAGCAAGGCGTTCTCCATCGCGATGGCCGCCTGACTGGTGATGGCTTGCAGCAGCAGGAGGTGGTCCGTTTGAAAGTAACCCGCCCGCTCATGCGCGAGAACCAGCAGACCCAGCAGGTGGTCCCTCCCGAACATCGGGACGATGATCGCCGAACGGGTGGGATCCTCGACGTGCGATTGCCAGCGCGGTTCAGCGGTTACGTCATTCACGATCAAACCGGCATGAGATTCGTTGAGTTCGTCCAGGAAGCCGTCCATGTGCGGGCATTCCACTACCGGTCCGTGATGCGAATCTGCACGATGGGACTTTTGCAAGACATGCCGCGGGTCCACCAGGATGACATGCCCCGCCAGAGCACCCAGCGTTTCGACCGTGTGACGTAACACCACGTTGGACAGTTCGTCCAGATCGAGGCGCGCGCTCAACTCCTTGCCGATCTCGGGCAAAATGCTCAACTGCCGATTGTGGCGGCGGATGGCATCCTCGAAGGATTTGGCGCGCAATTTGGCGCGGATACGCGCAAGCAGTTCGCGGCGGTCAAAGGGCTTAGTGACGTAGTCATCCGCGCCCAGGTTCAGGCCGACCTGCACATCGTTGGGATGCAAACGGGCGGCGGTGAGGATGATGACCGGAATATGCTCCAGTACCGGGTCGGAGCGCATTTCCGCCAGCACGGCAAACCCGTCTTTGTCGGGCATATTCACATCGAGCAGTACCAGGTCGGGCAGCTCGGTACGGACCTTGAGCAGTGTTTCGATACCGGTGGCAGAAGTCGTAAACGAATATCCCTCATTATGCATGTAGCGCGAAAGCAGGGTGACATTGTCAGGCACGTCATCTGCAATCAGAATCTTGAACGGTTGCCTGGACACCTCAGGCTCGACCGTAACCGGGGCGGGCCCCATGGAGCCAATGATATTGCTCACGATCTGGCAGATATGTTCAGGGTGGACCGGCTTGAGGATGGTCTCGTCCACTTTAAGACGGCGGGCCGTCTCCCTTAAGCCCGGCACATCGTAGGCGGTCACCAGGATGATGTGCGCGGGACGCCCCCCGGGATTGGACTGCATCTTGTCGATCAACTCCAATCCGTTCATGCCGGGCATCATCATGTCAGTAATGAGCACGTCCACCGAGTCGGAAGACGCCTGTTCGAGCGCATCCTTGCCGCTGGTGGCGTGGGTGACGTTGACCTGAGAGCCAAGCTGCGCAATGGCGCGTGCGAGAGTTTTTGCAGTGCTGGGGTGGTCATCCACCACCAGGACACGGACGGTTGAATGGGAATGAGGATAGGTGTCCATCGGTCCCATTTTCCACGATTCGCCGTCCAGGGCGGTTGGGATGAGTCAACAAAAGGTTGGGAAAAGTTGGCAAAACAGAACCCGCCCCCGGTTCAGGACCGGAGGCGGGTTCCACACAAAAAGCGGAATCCTGGCTGTGGGGACTCAATCCGCCACGAGACGATAACCCGTCCCGCGCACAGTAATCACACGCGACGGGCGGTGGGAATCCTCCTCCACCGCCTGGCGCACCTGGTGAATATGGTATTTGGCAAGTTCCTGGGCTTCGCGCAGGTCCGCCTGGTAGCCCTGGGCCTCGGCCACCAGGGTTTGAAACCCGACCACCTCGGGAGCATGGCGCGCCAGCACGAGCAAATACTCGAAGGAGGTTGGTGCCAGGTTGATGGTGCGCTCGCCCACCAAAGCCCGCCGCGTGTGCAGGTCCAGGCTGAGTTGGCCGCGGCGGACGAAGCGCTCGGAGGCGGGCATGGCCTGTGGCGGCACGACCTCGATTTCGCCGCCATTTTCCAGGCTTTTCAACTCGGTGCGTAACGACTCGATCTGATCGGTGATCTCGCGCTTGCGCCGTTCGCGCTGCTGGCTGGCGAGGACGATCTTGGTGCGTTCGATGATAGCTTCCGGCTTGAGCGGCTTGAGCAGGTAATCGGTGGCACCGCGCCGCAGAGCCTCCACCGCCGAGCTGACATCGGGCTGGGCGGTGAAGAGCAGCACCGGCAGGGTGGGATAACGGGTGTGAATCAGGTTGAGCACATCCAGCCCGTTCAGGCCGGGCATGCGCAGGTCCATGTAGATAAGGTCGAAACTTGCCCCTTCGAGAAACGCCAATCCCTGCTCGCCGTTCTCCGCCGTGGTGACCTCGAATCCCGCCTGTTGCAGGATGCGCGCCAGGGTCGTACGCACCACGGACTCGTCATCAATAACCAGAATATGACCACTGATCTTCATGCCTGTTTCTCCTGGGTCGGCAGCCAGATATTGAAGACCGCCCCGCCTTCTGGATCATTCCCAGCCTGAATACGCCCATGATGTTTGTGAATGATGTCATAGGAAATGGTCAGGCCCAGACCGGTGCCGTAATCCTTGCTGGTGACGAAGGGGTCAAAAATGGCGGACAGGATGGATGAGTCGATGCCGGGACCGGTGTCGGCCACGCGCAAGAGCACTTCCTGATCCTGGTCGAAGTACGCCGTAGAGACCATCAGGCGTCCACCCTCGGTCATGGCCTCGACGGCGTTCATCAACAGATTGAGTACCACCTGACGGATCTGGTGAGGCAGGCCGGGAATCTTGGGCAGGGTAGGATCGGGGTGAAACTCAAAGGAGATCTGGTTGTGACGCAGATGGGTGGCGACCAGGGCATGCACATCCTCGACAACGTCGTTGACCTGCATGAGCTGAAAAGCCTCGGTGCTCGACGGGCGGTAGGTGGCGCGCAGGCGGGCAAGCAGGGCAGCCATGCGCTCCGATTCGGACAGGACAATGTCGAGGTCCTGGCGGCCCTGCTCGGAAAGTCCCTGTTCCTCACGCAGGAGGAAGAGCGCATTCTGGATGGCCTGCAAGGGGTTGTTCAACTCGTGCGAGACGGAAGCCAGCAATCGTCCCATCGTCGACAGGCGGTCGGCCAGCAGAAGCTGGTTCCGCATGGACTTTTCCATTTGCAGGGAGGATTGCAGGTCGGCGTACAGGTTGGCCTTTTGGAGCGCGAGCGCCAGTTGGTCGGCCACCGCGCTGACCAGTTGCAGGTCACGCTGGGTCAGTTGACGGGGCGGCAACTGCTGGACGTCCAGCAATCCCAGAATGTGCCCCTCCACCCTGACCGGCACGGTCAGTTTCGATTGGATCTCGGGCAGGAGCGGGTTCCGAACGAAGGTGACCACCTTGTCCGCATTATTGGTAAAGAAGGGATTGCCCGTTTCGGCGGTATAACCCACGATACCTTCACCCGCCCGCAAACGGTATTCCTGCTGACGCAATTGACGCCCGATCTCTCCGCTGCCGGCCCGTATCACGAAGTCACCAGTGGCGGGATTGGCGACAAAGATTTGAACATAGGAATACCCGAAAGTTTCGCTGAGAAATTCCACCACGTCCTGCATCAACTCCTGGGGTTCGAGCACCGCCAGCAGCTTCTGGTTGACCAGATACAGTGCGTTGGTTTCCTTCAGCGCATACTGGATATCCTCCAGCATGTGGGCATTCTCGATGGCAATGGCGGCGCGGATTCCCAGCGAAGAGAGCAATGCGATTTCATCCGGGTGGAACGCTCCCACCTCCCGCCGATGGACGCTGATCGTTCCCAAGCGGCGGTCGTTGATCTGGACCGGCGCAACCACCAGAGAGCGATAGGCAACCGGCTGGGATTGATGCAAATAGCGGTGATCCGTATGGACATCGGAGATGGCAATGGGCTGACCGGATTCCATCACCTGGCCCGCAACCCCTTCCCCCAGACGCATCTTCAACGGGGGTCTGGCTTCGTTGCCCGTTTCATCCACTGCGGTCGTCGCCCGCGGAGTAAGGACCTGCTGTTCCGGGTCGAGCAAATGCAGCACGACATTCGTGGCATTCGGGATCAATTCCTTCGCCGAATCGACGATCAACTGGAGCACCAGATTCAATCCGACTTTTTCGGATTCGCTCAACGCTCGTTCGATTGCGGAGAGAATCTGGGATTCCTTGAGCTGTTTTTCGATCTTCGTTTCCTGAAGGATGCTATTCAATGCCAGCGTGATTTGTGCGCCCGTCAGTTCAAAATAGGAAATTTCTTCCCAATCGAAATGTTGTGCCTCGTCAAAAACAAGAATTACAGCGCCCAGTTTATATTCCCGTGTGGTCAACGGGACGACGATGGCCGACTTTGTAATCTGTTGAAACTCTCGGAAAGGAATGGGATTCACCACATGGGGCGAGTTCTGGACATCCTCGATAAACAGGGCCCGTCCACTATCCAGCACAAACTGCGTGGTGGCAGCCTCCTCAGAGTCCAGGACATTGCCCAAAAGAGGTTGATTCGGGTTACGCGTGGAAGCGGCTAGGGTGACCTGCTGCAATGCGGAGTCCCACAGGGTCAGATAGGCGTAATCGGCTACAAACAGGTTTTCAAGAATAAGCAGCAGGCGGAAATAAAGATCGGCGGGGTCCCTGGTCTCCAGAATGGTACGGGTTGCCATGTTCACTAAAGTGAGATGGCGGTCCCGAAAAAGAAGCTTTGCCTGGACTGAATACAATTTCTCGATTTCACGGCGCAGATATCCCATGCCAAAGCTGGTAAGCAGAATAAAGAAATGTCCTGCCAGAATGCCATTCGACAATTGGAACAATTGATTTGGCTCAAAAATATGAAATTCATCGATCAGGTACAGGTTGATGAAAAAAACCGCCACCCCTGCGATGAACCCGCCCCGCTTGTAGTAAAACCATCCCGCGATGATGGACGGTATCGCGATCAGGGCGGGAATCCGAAGAAAAGGAAACGTGACAAGATATAAGATGGAAACGCCAGCCAATATCCAAAAGTAGTTGCGACTCCACGTTCGTGTTGCAACTTTTTCCATGAATCCTGAAAAACGAAGATTACTATCCAAAGGATGTTCCTTATGCCTGTTTTCGCAGGGAGGAGTTCGAATTCATTTTATTGTAGCATCGGCAAGGCACTCTTCCATTTCAATTCGGGGATAAAAATCGGGGCGGAAGGGACCTCCTGCCCGCCCTGCTCCATCTGCTATAATCCTCCGCATGATTCTGGTTACAGGCGCCACTGGATTTATCGGACGAGCCCTGGTTCGGCAGCTTTTCGAGACGGGGCATCCGGTGCGGGTGTTGATCCGCCCATCGCGGCGCACCCCGCGTCTACCCAAGGGTGTGCCCGTGGAAGTGGCCGTGGTCAGCCTGGCGGACACACGCGGCCTGCGCGCCGCGCTCAACGGCGTGGACACGATCATCCACCTGGCGGGCGCCGAATCTCAGGGCCGCGACGCCAACCTGCGCGTCACCGACATCGAAGGCACGCGCAATTTGGTCGAAGCGGCGCGGGACGCGGGCGTGCAGCACTTCATCTACCTGAGTCACCTCGACGCGGCGCGCGCCTCGGCCTATCCCGTTTTCAAAGCCAAGGGCATTGCCGAAGAGACCATCCGCCGCTCGGGCGTGCCCTACACCATCCTGCGCTCGGCGGTCGTGTACGGTCCCGAGGATCATTTCACCAGCGGGCTGGCGCGCATGATCCGCTCCTCCCCGGGCATTTTCTTCCTGCCGGGCAACGAGGCCAAGGTCGTGCCGCTCATCCAACCTATCTGGGTCGAGGATCTGGTGGCCTGCCTGCTGTGGACCTATGACAATCCCGAGACCCTCAACCAGGTCTACGAAGTGGGCGGCAGCGAATACTTCACCGTGCGGCAGGTGGTCGAGATCATTATGAACGCCATCCACGCCCCGCGCCTGTTGATCGAGATTCCGCCCGTGGTACTGCGCGCACTGACCATCTTCCTCGAAAGCGTGGTCCCCAACTTCCCCGCCTCCTCCTTCTGGATCGACTACATCTTCGTCAGCCGTACCTGTCCTGCCGACGCGACCTCGCGCGCCTTCGGTCTGATGCCCGCCCGCTTCACCTATCGCCTCGATTACCTGGCGACCAAGCCCTGGTGGCAGCGTCTTTCCGAGTGGGCCTCCAACCTGCGGCCCGCCCGTATGCGTAAATAACCCGAATATGCCACCCCTGATCCGCCTGATCGAAACCCCCGAAGAAATGACCGCTGTCGAAGAATTGCAGAGCATTGTCTGGCCGGGCAGCGAAACCGACGTGGTGCCCGCCCACATGCTTATCACCGCCGTCCACAATGGCGGATTGGTGCTGGGCGCCTTCGTCGGCGATCAACTGGTCGGCTTCGTCTTCGGCTTCCCCGGGCTGGAGACCACGCCCGACGGTCCGCGCGCCAAGCATTGCTCGCACATGATGGGCATCCATCCCGAGCATCGCGACAGCGGACTCGGCTTCGCCCTCAAACGCGCCCAGTGGCAGATGGTTCGCCACCAGGGCCTCGACCACATCACCTGGACCTACGATCCGCTGATGAGCCGCAACGCCCACCTCAACATCGCGCGGCTTGGCTCGGTGTGCAACACCTACCGCCGCTCCGAATACGGCGACATGCGTGACGGCCTGAACGCGGGCCTGCCCTCCGACCGCTTCCAGGTGGATTGGTGGATCAACACCCGCCGCGTCGAGCGACGGCTCGGCAAACGCGCCCGACCGCCCCTCAAGCTGCACGACTTCGCCGAAGCCGAACTGCATCCGCTCTACACCCCACAACGCGGACCCTCAACCTGGGTCCGCCCGCCCGAGCATGTTCCGCCCTTCGAGGAGCATCTGCTGCTGGCCGAGGTCCCCAGCGACTTTCTGGCCCTCAAAGATGCCGACTTCTCCCTGGCCCGCGACTGGCGCTTCTTTACCCGCGAAGTCTTCGAGACGGCCTTCGCCGCGGGCTACATCGTCACCGACTTCATCTTCGAGCGCGGCGACACCCCGCGTAGTTTCTACGTCCTCACCCACGGTGAGACGCCTTTTGGGAAAATCCTCTCATGAACCCGTTGCGTGTCGGCTTGATCCTGCCCGCTGAAACGATCCCCGCCTGGGTCGCGCGTCTGATCGAGCGGCTACGCTCCCAGCCCGAGACCGAGCTGGTGACAACGATCCTCCTGCCGCAGCCCGAGCTCACCCACGGACTCTTCCGCGCCTACTTCGCCCTCGACCGCCGCGTCTTCCGCCCCAAGCCCAGTCCGTGGGAGTTGACCTCCCTACCCGCCGACCTGCCGCGCCTGCATGGCGAGGTCTCCGCGCAAGTGCAATCCCTGCGGCTGGACGTGCTGCTCAACCTGGCCTTGGACACGGTTCCGCCCGAACTGCCGCCACTGGCCCGCTTCGGCGTCTGGAGTGTGCGCCGCGTGCGCATCGGCTCTCCGCCTGGCTGGCTCGAACTCTGGAACGATGACCCGATCACGGCCTGTCACCTTGAAGTGGTCCGCGCGGACCAGCAGCCCTGCATCGTGGCTCGCTCGTTGATGGTCAGCGACTTGCAATCGCTGTCGCGCAATCAGATGCATCTGCTCTGGCGGACGGCTTCGCTGGTGCCACGTACCCTGCGTCAACTGGCCTTTCGCGGTGAAGCAGACTTCTTCTCCGACACAACCACTCTGCCCGTGTCGCTGCCCGCTGTTCCGCCGAATCCGCTGCAACTCGGCACACTGGCTTTCCAGCAAGCCTTCCGCTGGCTGCGTGCCAGACTCCCCAAACTCTACAGCATCGACCAATGGATGTTGATGCTGGCCCCGCGCGGGAGCGACTCCGCACTGAGGTGGGACGGCTTCACCCCGCTCCAGCCGCCGCGCGACCGCTTCTGGGCTGATCCATTCCTGGTCGAGCGCGACGGCCGCCGCTACATCTTCCTGGAAGAACTGCCCTTCGCCCTCAAGCGCGGCATCCTCGCCTGCATCACGCTCGACGAACAGAATCGCATCGCGGACAAAACCATCATCCTCGAACGGCCTTATCATCTCTCGTATCCATTCGTGTTCGAGCACGGCGGTCAGTGGTACATGATCCCCGAGACGGGCGGAAACCGCACCATCGAGGTCTATCGCTGCGAGCATTTTCCCGACCGATGGGTCTTCGAGAAGACCCTGATGAGCGGACTCCGCGCCGTGGACTCGACCCTGATCGAACACGACGGCCGCTGGTGGCTGTTCGCCAACGTCGCCGACGACGAGAACAATGCCACCTGGGATTCGCTGCACCTGTTCTACGCCGACAGCCCGCTCTCCGAGGCCTGGACCCCGCATCCGCTCAATCCCATCGTGGCGGATGTGCGCACCGCGCGCCCCGCAGGCCGCATCTTCCGCCGCGGCGGACAGTTGATCCGCCCTGCCCAAGACTCCTCGCGCCGATACGGCGGGGCGCTGCACCTTCAGCGCATCGACAAACTGTCGGCTACCGAGTACGCTGAAACCACCATGGAGACACTCGACCCGCTCGAAAAGGGTTTCCTCGCCACCCATACCATCAACTTCCTCGACGACCTGACCGTGATCGACGTGCAGGCGCGACGCAGAAAGTGGTAAAAAAGAGACAGGCACCTTTCAAGGTGCCTGTCTCTTTTATTATTCTCCAAACTTCAACAGCATCAGAATATCTTCCAGCGCGGCGGCGAAGAGCTCGTGCATGATCTCGTCGCTGACTTTGTATGGGCCGCCGAAGGAACCGTCGCCGTAGACTTCGCGCGCGGTCTTCGCGTCCATGATTGGGCTGGGGACCTTGGGCGGCACCTTCGGCTCGACAGGCGGCTCCTCGACAAGGGTAAACGGGAAGGCCTCCAGCCAGTTGGCATGGGTCGGCTTGATGTTGTGCCGCTCGGCCACCGCCTCGGTGGAATGCGAGGTCCACCAGTCGTACCAGTTCAGGCGAAGGCCGGGCAGTTGGTTGATTAAGTCGTTAAGGTGGACGCGCGCGGGCATGTTCCCGCCGTGGCCGTTCAGCACCAGGATGCGCCGAAAGCCGTAGCCCGCCGCCGAGCGGATCACGTCCTCGACCACGGCGTTGAGCGTGGAGATACGCAGGCTGAGCGTGCCGGGGTAGGCCAGGAAATACGGCGAGGCACCAAAGTTGAGCGGCGGCGCGACGAGCACGCCCGTCTGCTGGGAGGCGGCATCCGCCAGGGCCAGGGGAATCTTGACATCGGTGAGCAGGCTAAGGGTGGCGTGTTGTTCCGTCGAGCCGAGGACCAGCATCAGGCGGTCATCCTGCTCAAGGTAACGCTCCACATCCATCCAGGTCAGGTCTTCGAAGCGCATGGTTAGGGTCCCGTGGTGGGAGTCTCCGTGGGGGTGGGGGTGGGGGTGGGCGTGGAAGTCGGCGTCTCCGTCGCGGGCGGCGGCGGGAAGGTCGGCGTCTCGGTGGCGGTTGGCGTCCACGTCGGCGGGGCGAGGGTGGGAGGCGGCTCGGTCGATGTGGGTGACGGGGTGGGCGTGGCCAGGTCGAGGTTCAGGCGCACGGATTTACTGACCTCGCCATTCTTGCCCGTGACAGTCAACTTCAGGGTGAAGACCCCGTTCGGCAGATTCGAGAGGTCCACCAGATGCAGGGTCCCGTTTTTGACCGGGGAGTTGCCGCCGTTCAGCAGGACCCAGTTGTTAGGATCCGCGCCGAGGCCGAGTTCCAGCTTCCAGGATTCGAACAAGCCCGTGGCATCCGCCGTACCCTTGATCTCCAGGATGGGCGAGGTGACCTGCTGCCCGTCGGAGACGGCCAGTTCAAGCTGCGGGTGCGGATCGTCGGCGCGGCACTCGCGCTCGGGAGCATAGACCGGCCTGCGCGGCAGGTCATGCTGATCGAGCCAGTCGCGGCCCTCGCCGCCTCCGAGCCATTTGCGCGCCCACGGATCGCTCACGTTGAACACGTTCTCGCTTTCGGTGAAATCCTTACAAGCGTTCGAGGCTTCGAGCAGAGTCCACAGGTCCAGGTTGATGCGGCGCAGCAGGTCCTGGCTGGCGGGAAGCGGAGGCTGGTCCGAGGCGAAGACCTCGGTGTACTGCTGTTTGCAGGAGTTGGAGGGCTGCGTGCCCGAGAGCGAGCAGACCACGGTATCCACCACGCCGGGCGGACGGTTGAAGGGCGTGGGATTGTTGTTGGTGAGGTACGGCACGGCAAAGGTCATGAACTGCGACCAGATGGGAGCCGCGCCGGTAAGACCGGTGGTGTTGACCATCGGGGTGTAGTCGGCGTTGCCAACCCATACTCCCGTGACCAGGTCGGGGGTGTAGCCGAGGGTCCAGTTATCGCGGAAGTCGTTGGTGGTGCCGGTCTTGGCGGCCACGGGGAAGGGCAGATTCAAGACCGAGTTGCGGCCGAACATCCAGGAGCGGGAGTCGTTGTCCGACAGGATGGAGGAGATCAAATAGGCGTGTTCTGCGCGGATGACCTGCTCGCCGGGCTGGGGCTTGTACTCGTACACCACGTTGCCCGCAAAGTCGGTGATCTTGAGGATCGCCACCGGCGGCACGCGCTGTCCGCTGTTGGCAAAGACGGAGAACGCGCCTGTCATCTCCAGCAGCGACACGTCGCCGCCGCCGAGGGTCAGGGCCAGGCCATAGTCGTCGCGGGTCAATGAGGTGATGCCGAGGCGTTTGGCCATCTCGATCATGCCGCCCTTGCCGTAGATGCCGATGAAATTCAGCGTCTTGACGGCCGGAACGTTGAACGAGTTGGAGAGCGCCACGCGCACGGTGACCGGTCCATGCGATTTGCCGTCATAGTTGACCGGGATGTAGGGATCGCGCGTGTCGTTGGGGTCGCCCGAAGGCGGGAACTCGGAGGGCACATCCCAGATCAGGGTGGACGGAGTCCAGCCTTTTTCGAAGGCGGCGACATAGGTGATGGGCTTGATGGATGAGCCGGGCTGGCGCGTCTGGCTGATGGCCATGTTGACCTGGCCCGAGATGGCGTCGTTGTTGAAATCAGGCGAACCGACCATCGCGAGGATTTCGCCGGTCGAGGGTCGGATGGCAACCAACGCGCCGTTGTGAGCGTTCTTGTCCACCAGAGTCGCGATCTGCTCGGTGACCAGGCGTTGGGCCTCGTCCTGCAACGTGGGATCGAGCGTGGTGTAGATGGTGAAGCCCGAGCGATAAATGGTCTGCGCATCGTACTGTGCCTCCAGCAGGGAGCGCACGTAGTTGACCCAGTGTGGGTAGCGCGTGTCAATGTTGGGCGAGCTGAAGGTGCGATTCTTCATGTCGTCCGCAGCAGTGGATGCAGCTAATGCGTCCACGCACACGGGCGAGGGATTGTTGCTGACCGGGATACAATTCTGCGACTGGCTGTCTTCGTACATCAACACCAACACTTGCTGCTGACGTAACAGGGTGGTCTCGCGGTTTGTGTAGATGTCGTACACGGCCGGGGACTGCGGCAGGCCCGCCAGGAAGGAAGCTTCCGCCAGGGTCAACTGGTCGGCGGGTTTGCCGAAGTAGGTCTCGGAAGCGGCTTCGATTCCGTAAGCCAGGTTGCCGTAGTAGATTTCGTTCAGGTATAGTTCGAGAATCTCGTCTTTGGAATAACGGCGTGTGATCTCAGCGGCCAGGATGATCTCGCGCGCCTTGCGCGTCACCGTGCGCTGACTGCGCTCCTCGGGCGAAAGCAGGAGCGCGCGCGCCAACTGCTGCGTGATGGTGGATGCGCCGCCGCTCTGTCCGCCCGTGAGGTAGTTCTGCCACAGGGCGCGAACGATCGCCCAGAAGTCGAAGCCGGGATGACTGTAGAATTCCTTGTCTTCGGTGGCGATGGTGGCCGCCACCAGGTTGGGCGAGATCTTGTTGAGCGGGACGTAGGTGCGGCGGCCCGCGCTGGGGTCGAGGATCTCGTACAGCAAGTTGCCGTTGCGGTCGAGGATGCGCGTGGTCTCGAATTGCGAGGCGCGATTCTTCAAATCCTCGACACTGGGCAGGGTCCGCGCGATGGAGTAATACTCGTACACCGCAACGGACCCCAGGCACAAGCCGACGATGACAACCAGGAAGATCGAGACGATCAGTCCGCGCACCAGACAGCCCATGCTTCCGCGCCAGTCGATGTTGCTCCAGAACGGAGGGGCGGGTGGAGCCGGCGGCGGGACGTAGGCAGGCGGCGGCTGGGTGACGCGCGTCTGCTGCGCGGGGCGGCGGCCCGTGCTGGGCGGCTCGTACGCGGCGCGAGTGACACGCGTGCCGGCCATGTCGATCTGGTCCACGCGGCGCGGTAGAGGCATGTTGTTCTCGTCCAGGGCGGGACGCACCAGCGGGGTGGGCGTCGAGGACGAGTCGAAGATGGGCGGCGGGGTGGGGGTGGGAGTCGGCGTGCGAGCACGCTGCGGCTCGGGCGGCAGGATCAGGGTCGAGTCGGCGGAGGCGGGGGGTTCTTCGGGCGCAGGCTGCGGCGCGGGTTCGGGATCAGGCTCCGTCTCGGGAATGAGGTTCGAGGCGGGTTCGAATCCGGTCGGCAGGTCGGGGAGGGTTTCATCCTCCGAGCGCAGCAGGCGGCGCAGTCGTTCGCGGGAGTCTTCGTGTTCAGGTTGGGACATGACGTTTACTGTGGTTTGGACGCCACCAGGACCACCCAGGTTCCCTTCATCACCGTTTCGTCTTTTTGATTTTTCACGTCGAAGACGATGGTGACGGAACCACCGCCCAGCCGCGGCAGAGGCTTGGTCTCGGTGACGTTCATCTCGGCATGGATGGTGTCGCCGATGAAGACAGGCTTGCTGAACTTCCACTCATTGATTTCGCGGAAGGCGATCACGGTGCCTTCGAGCACGCCCGTGCGCATGGCCAGCCCCGAGGCGATGGCCATACCCAGCAGGCCGTGCGCCACGCGCTGGCCGAATGGGGTGGTCTTGGCGAACTCGGCGTCGGTGTGGATCTGGTTGAAATCGCCCGAGAGCCCGGCGAAGGTAAAGATGTCGCTCTCGGCGATGGTGCGGCCCACGGTGACGATCTTCTGGCCGACGGTGAACTCCTCGAAATACAAACCTGGCATAGTCTTCTCCTCTTTTTCGACGACGATATCTTCCTGACAATTTAACAACAAAAACGGGCGATGGGTTCAGTTTTTGGACGTGCAGATTCTTTCGTTGGAATTTCGGCGGGTTGCTGTCCGAATTATACCCTTTGACCTTCCGCGCATCTGCCCGTACAATAGAACCATGCGCAATTGGTCTCTTGGCCCCGGCGACCCGCTGTTTTTGATCCTGGCAGCGGATTCCCGCCTGTGCACCCCCGATTACCTCAACGATCACATTTGGGAACTCGACCTCGGCGGCGGCGAACCGGCCGCCCTGTCGCTGCGCACCACCTACGGCCTGCGCGCGCGCGCGATGCGCCTGTTCCTGCGCTTCACCGAAAATGGACAGCCCGTCACCGATCCCTCGGCCTTCGCGGTCGGTCCGCGCTTGAAACGCTTCCACCCCAATTTCCTCTGGCTCGAATTCTCCCCCATCAAAGACCTGGACGCCGACGCTGAGTTCTGGGTGCCCGATTCCAACTCCCTGGCCGGGCGGGTGACCCTGGTCAACCGCAGCGCGGCCACCCGTCAGATCCGCCTGGAGGTGTGCGCCGCGCTGGTCCACCTGAATGGGCAGAACATGATGCCGGTCCAGCAGCAGATGGTCAATGTGTTGGCCGGCGGCACGGGCGGACTCTTCCCGGTCCTATTCATGACCGGCGGACCCAAGCCCGGGGCGGGTCCGCACCCCTCGCTGGCCCTGGACCTGGAGCTGGGTCCCGGGGCGACTCGCCGGGTCGCCTTTTCCCAGGCCGCCCGCGAGAGCCTGCCCGCGTCTTTCGAGTTGGCGCGTCACACCGCCGCCCGCCCGTGGGAGGCCGAGCGCGCCCGCATCGAACGTACCTGCGAGTCCAATCTGTACGACATCCACACCGGCGACCCGGACTGGGACGCCGCCCTGGCCTTCTCGCAGACCGCCGCCTTCGGCCTGCTCCTGCGCGGCAACGATCACCTTCCGCGCACCACGTTTGTCCTCTCGCGCCAGCCCGACCACGGCTACTCGCACAAGGGCGACGGCACCGACTATCCCCCTGCCTGGAACGGACAGACTCCGCTCGAAGCGCATTACCTTTCCAGCCTATTACCTGGCGCGCCCGCCACAGGACGTGAATTCCTGCTCAACTTCCTGGCCGTACAAGGCGAGAACGGTGAAATAGACAACAAGCCCGGTCTCGGCGGTCAGCGTGGAAAACTGCTGGCCGCGCCCCTGCTGGCCTCCCTGGCCTGGAGCCTGCACCAGTCCAACCCCGACCTGACCTTCCTCGAACGGGTCTTCCCCAAACTACAGAAATTTTTCTGGTCGTGGTTCTCCCCCGACCACGATCCTCAACGCGATGGCGTCCCCGAATGGACTCATCCGCTCCAGACCGGTTTCGAAGACAATCCGCTCTTCGACGTCTGGCATCCCTGGTCACAGGGCGTGGACATCGGCACGGTCCACAGCCCGGCTTTGTGCGCCATGCTCTACCGCGAGTCCCGCTGCCTGCTCCAGATGGCGAAGGCACTCGGCTCGGCGGATGACTTCAGCCTGCTCGAACTCCAGGCCGAGAAACTGCGCGCGCTGGTCGAGGCCAGTTGGGACGCCGCCTCCGCCCTGTACACCTACACCGACCGCGACACCCATCTGAGTCCGCGAGGCAAGGTCCTCGTGCGCGGCAAGGAGGGCGCAAGCTCCTTCCGCCCGAAGGCTGAGTTCGAGGCTCCCGTCCGCCTGCAGATCGAGATTCGGACCAAGAGTCACACCACGAAGCGCCCCGAGGCGGAGATTGGCGAGTACGCCATCAAGGGCGAGCCCGAGATCATCGAGGGGCATCGTTTCCAGTGGCAGAGCGGCGGATTGGTGGCGACCAGCCAAAAGGTCTACACCCAGGTGGGACGCGTGCGGGTGCGCGGCCTGGACCCGAAAGATAAGGTCATCGTCCGCACCGTGGATTTGACCTCCGAGGATCAGACTCTGATTCTGCCGCTTTGGGCTGGCATGTCGGACCCGCAGCATGCCCAGGCCCTGATCGGCCGCACCATCCTGGCAGCAGATCGCTTCGACCGCCCCTTCGGGCTGCCAGCCCTGCCGTCCCTACCGACGCCCGAAGCGGACTCCGTTGGAATGAGCGTGCACCTGCCCTGGAATCATCTGGTCGGCGAGGGGCTGCTGGCTTACGGCTTCCGCGACGAAGCCGCCCGCCTGACGGCCCACCTGATGAACGCCGTCATCCAGAACCTCAAGCAGATGCGCGCCTTCTACCAGCGCTATCACGCCGAGCGCGGGACGGGCATCGGCGAGCGCAACGCCCTGAGCGGACTCGCCCCCGTGGGCCTGTTCCTGCATGCCCTGGGCGTGACGGTCTTCTCACCCACGCGCGTGCGCCTGGAGGGACGCAACCCCTACCCCTGGACGGTCACCGTCAAATATCGCGGCCTGACCGTGGTCCGCAACCTGGAGGATACGGTCGTCACCTTCCCGAACGGCTCCACCATCCGCGTGACTGATACAGCGCCCGTGATCGTCACCCCCTAAACAAAAACGCCTTCCATACGGAAGGCGTTTTGATTCGTGCTTGTCGTTATCGCGCCCAGCCGCCCGGCAGGCGGGACACACCCACGTACACAAAGAACAGCGCGAACAAGACCGCGAACAACGCATTGCGGAAGCGCATCTTATCCGAGGCGTTCTTCCAGCGCGCGGGCAGATGCGCCACCACGGCAGCCACCATCATCACGGCCATGTGCTCGAAACGATACGAAGGCCAGGCCGAGGTCGCGATCCCCGACCAGACGAAATAGATTAGGCCGAGCAGAACCTGCAGGTCCATCAGGCCGCTGAAGCCCGAGGACAAGCCGCGGTCCATGGGCTTGAACGCGCCGCCCGTGAACGCGCCGACGGCGAACTTGATGATGGCTACGAAGGCCACGATCACGATCAGCCAGCGCACAATGGAATGGATCATCAGCAAAATGCTCATTGAATGTCTCCTTGTCGTCTTGTAACGTCTTCGATAAAAAATCTCTACTTCTTTTTCGCGGGCTTGGACTTCGCCGCAGGCTTCCTGGCTGCCTTGGCTGGCGCAGATTTCTTGGCCGTGGGTTTCTTCTTCGGTTCTTCGGCCTTCTTTGAGACATACTTCTCAACCTGCCAGCCGAGCGTGACGTGGGTCACGGCATCACCGGCCTTGATCTCGACCAGTGCGTCGCCGCGGGTGGCGGCGCGTTTGCGCAGTTGGGCCTCGTCCAAGCGGTGCGACTTGGCCGCGGCTTTCAATAAATGGACCGTGGCAATCCAGTTACCTTTGCCCATGGCCATGCCCGCCAGCTTGACGCCACGCGGCAGGTCCCAGGCGATGACGCCCTTGCCATAACGACCCTGAACGGGGAACTCCTTCGGCTCGACGCGTTTGGCCTTGCCATCCGTACCCATGAACAGGATTTCACCTTGTGCTGGAATGACCTCCGCGCCGACGACTTCCTGGCCGACGTCCAGTTTGATGCCGTTGACGCCTGCCGCGATCAACCCCATCGCGCGGACCTCGTCTTCTTTGAATCGGATGGCCATGCCCGAGGACGTAGCCAGCAGGATGTCCTTCTTGCCATCAGTCAACGCCACCCAGCCCAGAGCATCGCCCTCGTTGACGCGCGCCAGGACGAAGGTCTGCGCTGAGGGACCGGGCAGTTCGCTGATGGCGCTCTTCTTGACCATGCCACCGCGCGTGACGGTCAGCACACAGGTTTCTTCGGGGAAGTCCGCACGTTTGGCGGGCAGTGAGAAGACCGCCGCCAGTTCGTCACTGTCTCTGAGCGGAGAGGCCTTGTAATACGGCGCGCCGTCTGTGAGCTTCTCGGCCTCGGGCACGGTGTGGACTCCGACCGCAGCGGCGGTCCCGCTCGTCGAAACGAGATACAGCACATCGGTCGTGTTGACGCGCACCAGCCACTTGGGGGCGTCGGTCCCGCTCGGGCGCGGAGCCTTGTCATCGTGGGAGCGGGCCATCATCCCATCCGCAGTGATTCCCACCCAGACAGTCTGGTCGGGGATCAGGTCAGAAGCCGTCAACAATTTGGCAGCCTTGCCTGCCTTGACGCTCACGATCTGCGTGCGGCGGCGGTCGCCATAATTGGCCTTGACGTTGAGCAGTTCCTCCGAGACCACGCCGCGCATCTTCTTCGGCGACTTGAGCAACTCGGTCAGTTCCTTGATCAACGCGCTGACCTCTTTGTACTCGGTCTCGATCTTCTTGCGTTCGAGCGCGGCCAGGCGGCGCAACTGCATATCGAGGATGGCGTTGGCCTGGAGTTCGCTCAGCTTGTAACGCTTCATCAACTTGACGCGTGCGGCGTCCACGTCGGCGGCGGAGCGGATGAGTTCGATGATCTCGTCCAGGTTCTTGAGTGCGACGAGGTAACCTTCGAGGATGTGGGCGCGGGCCTTGGCCTTTTCGAGGTCGTACTCGGCGCGGCGCTTGATGACCGTCAGGCGGTGTTCGAGGTAGACGCGCAGAGCCTGCTTGAGGGTCAGGGTACGCGGCTCGCCGTCGACTAGCGCCAGCAGGTTGATACTGAAGGCCGACTGCATCGGCGTGCGTTTGTAGAGCGCAGCCAGCACCTTCTCGGGCTCGGCGTTCTTGGTCAACTCGATGACGATGCGCATACCCTGACGGTCGGATTCGTCGCGCAGGTCCGATAGGCCTTCGAGCTGGCCGTCGCGCACCAGTTCCGCGATGCGCTCGATCAGGCTGGATTTATTGACCTGATACGGCAGCTCGGTGACGATGATGCGGCTCTTACCGCGTTCCATTTCTTCGATGTGAGCCTTGGCCTGGATGGTGACGCGGCCGCGGCCCTTGCCGTAGGCTTCGTCGATGGCCTCTTCGCCCTTCTGCTCGACGATGATTCCGCCCGTGGGGAAATCTGGACCCTGGACGAATTCCATCAATTGCTCGACGTCGATGTCGTCGAGTTTTTCCCATTTTTCGAGCATGTAGACGAGCGCGTCGATCACCTCGCCCAGGTTGTGCGGCGGGATGGAAGTGGCCATACCGACGGCGATGCCCGTCGCGCCGTTGACCAGCAGGTTGGGGATGGCGGCGGGCAGCACGGACGGTTCTTCGAGTGTGTCATCGAAGTTGCCCGTGAAATCGACCGTGTCCTTGTTGATGTCGCCCAGCATGTCCATGGCGGGATGTGCCAGGCGGGCCTCGGTGTAACGCATCGCAGCAGGCGGATCGCCATCCACCGAGCCAAAGTTGCCCTGTCCATCGACCAGCATGGTGCGCATGGAGAAATCCTGCGCGAGCCGCGCCATGGCCTCATACACGGACGCGTCGCCGTGCGGGTGATATTTGCCCAGCACCTCGCCAACGATACGAGCGGATTTCTTGTAGGCGCTGTCGGCGCGGATGCCCATGTCGTACATGGCGTACAGGATGCGGCGCTGCACGGGTTTGAGTCCGTCACGGGCGTCGGGCAGGGCGCGCGAGACAATCACGGACATAGCGTAATCCAGGTACGCCTGCTGCATCTCGTGGTCGATGTCAATTTTTCGGATCGCGTGGGTGGCCATAAAACTCCAATACCTCTCACCCCATCCCTTCTCCTTGAGGGAGAGAGGCAAGGGGCGAGGGAAAATATGTTCTAAGTTGCGGGGCAATCTTACGGGGAAAGAGGCAGGGCGTCAAGTGCGGTTTGGGTTGAGGAAAAAGAAATTAACCGCGAAGAAACGAAGAACGCGAAGCCTCTTAAGGAATCTTCGCGCTCTTAGAAGTTTATTCTTATGGATAAGTATTTATTAATGGATTGGCAGTTCTAATTCTCTCTGATAAGCCTGAATTCTTTTATCCGTATTTTGAATCACTTTTGTGAAAAGTGCCCAGTATTCGTCGCGAGGCAGATTAGATGACTCGAATACAAGACGAGAAACTACAGAACCACGAACGATAAATACCTGACAATAAGTTGCAAATTTATCCTTGTTATATCCTAGACAGCTTACCTTCATCAAGTCAGGCGGAGGAGCGAGATTAATGGATGGGAGATCAATAGGGGTCTTCGTTGCCAGATCAATATTATCTGGCTTGCGTGTAAATTCTGGTAGGTTTGCAAGTTCGGGCTCTATCCAAACTTCATGATCTATGTCAGAGTACGCAGTTACTTTGCTTTCATGATTGAAATATCGAAAGTAGATAGATCTGGAATACATTTGAGTCGCTGTTGGGCTGTCAATTTCCGAGACGCCCTGTTGAGAGGATTGATAGCTTAAAGACCAGCCACACCCAAAATCCTCCGTACGGAGGATGGCCTTTTGAATATCCATTTTTTGCTCATCCAGCCAGGGTTGCGAAAAATCGGGTAGTGTTTGAAAATAACATGCTCCTAATAACTTAGCAATCGCATTTGCAGAAGCAGAAAAAACAATGTTCAGGCTGATCGTCAAAAAGAATATGAAAAGAACCTGCCAAAATAGAACTTTTACTGGAGCGACATTACGCTGGCTAAACTATGAAATTTCACGTTCAACCGTTTTGTATATGTACCAGCCCACTGCTACGCAAAACACCCCAGCGACAATCATCATGCCCCAGGAGTTATTAAAAAAATACCTCCAGGATAGGTCTGGCACATGAGCAGAAGTAAGCCAGGATAACACAGAGCCTGCCAGTGCCAGAACAACGCAGGAAATTGTGGCTTGCATCAGGGTGATGCGTCCCATCTTGAGACGATTGAAAAGGAGCAGAAAACCGCCAACCGTTATAACCAATGATGGAGAAAAGATTGTCACAGTCCCAACGACGAACAAGAATAGCATAATCAGAACAATATCAAGACCTTTCCATAGGCCTTTTATAGATTCAAGGTGAGTTATCTTTCCCATGATGCCCTCTCGGACCTTAATTTAGGAAACGCGCAAAGCTCTTAAAATCTTCGCGATCTTGATAGCGTTAGCGGTTCAAAAAAAAGGCGGCGCTCCCCCACAACGCCGCCCGACTACTTGACCACTCGACTAAATCACACCCAACTTCTTGCCGACCTTCGCAAACGCCTCCAGGCCCTGACCCAGGTCATCGCGGTCGTGCGAGGCGGAGATCATCACGCGGATGCGGGCCTTGCCCTTTGGCACGGTCGGGAAGCCGATGGACATGGCGAACACGCCTTCCTCGAATAGTTCACGGCTGAACTGCTGAGCCAGCGGTGCTTCGCCGAGCATGATGGGCGTGATGGGCGTCTCGCTCACACCCGTGTCGAAACCGAGCTTCTTCATCTCGGCCTTGAAATATTTGGCGTTGTCCCACAGACGGTCGACCAGTTCGGTGGAATTTTCCAGCAGGTCCACCGCCGCCAGACAGGCCGCCGCGTCGGGAACGGTCACTGCCGAGGAGAACAGGAACGGGCGTCCGCGCTGACGCAGCCACTCGATGATGGTCTTGTCGCCCGCCACGATTCCGCCCATCACGCCGAAGGCCTTCGACATGGTGCCGACTTCGATGTCCACTTTGCCGTGCAGACCGAAGTGATCCACGATGCCGCGCCCGCCCTTGCCGAGCACGCCTTCACCGTGCGCATCATCCACCATGAAGAGGATGTCGTACTTTTTGGCGACTTCATACAGTGCAGGCAGCGGCGCGATATCGCCGTCCATGCTGAAGACGCCGTCGGTGACGATCAGCGCGCGGCGGTAGGTGTCCGCCGCCTCCTTGATCGCCGCTTCCAGCGCGGAGGCGTCGTTGTGGTCGTAGGCGATGATCTTCGCGCCCGAGAGGCGGCAGCCGTCGATGATCGAGGCATGGTTCAGGCGGTCGGAGAAGATGACATCCTCCTTGCCAACCAGCGCAGAGATGGTTCCCAGGTTGGCGGTGAAGCCCGACTGGAAGGTGATCACGTCCTCGGCGCCTTTGAACTTTGCCAGGCGCTTTTCGAGCTCGACGTGCAGGTCCATCGTCCCGGCGATCGAGCGCACCGCGGCGGGACCCACGCCATATTTCTTCGTGGCCTCCTTGGCGGCTTCCACGATCTTCGGGTGGTTGGCCAGACCAAGATAATTATTCGAACAGAAGTTGAGCACATCTTTTCCATCCACCATCAGCCGCGCCCCCTGCGCCGAACCGATCGTGCGGATGCGGTTATACAGGCCCGCTTCCTTCAGGCCGTCGATTTCCTGCTTGAGCCAATCGAGTTTTGCAGACATGGAGTCTCCTGTGGTTGAGGTTGACAAAATGATTATAGCCAAATGCACAAAGGCGACTGTCACCACTTACCCGTGACAATCGCCTTAAGTTTTGTTCGTAGTTTCATCTTCCGCCAGCAAGCCCAACTCGGTCAGCGCCGCCATCACCTTGGATTGCGCTCCATCCTTGATGACCACCGTGGTGGGGCCCAGACTCTCGCCCAGGAAACGCGCCGCCTTGGACTTGCGCAATTCTTCCAGGACCTCGGGCCGGCTGACTCTCAAGACAACCTGACTCTGTACCCGTGCCTCGGTCCCGTTAACCTCCCAGCGTTTGAGCGTCCTGGTCAATTGCGGCGGGATACCCGCCTCGGAATATTTCGCCAGCAGCGCCAGCAGGTGCTCCACCTTGAGGCCCTGCGCACCTGCTTTAGTCAGTGAAGAAGCCGTGATGCGATAGGGATATTCTTCTGACTTCTCGTCCTCCCACTCGCAAAAGCGCGCAATCTGATAACGCGCCGCCCGCGAAAACATACGCGGAACCAGCAAACGCCCGTTCGAGGAGATGCCGATCTTTCCTCTTTCTTCTTTTTTCTCCGCCAATGTTGTCATCCGAAAAGCAGTGACGGGACCACCGCTCTCCGCGCCCGCCAGGTCAGCCAGACCCAGCCAATGCAGCATGTCGATGAAGTACTTGAGGAGCGCGCCATCGACCTCGTCCCAGCAGGCGAATCCGCGCAGGTAGGCGCCGTCGGCGACACGTTTGATGAACCACGAATCGTAGTCACCCGCGGGGCGCTGAAAATCGGGGACCTTGTCCTTTACCGCGCGGACGAAGGCGGTCAGGCTCCACCATTTTCCCGCGGGGATGGCCTCGATCAGGTTCAACAGGAATTCACGCGTCTCCTGCGGTTGATTGCTCCACTCGCCCTCGCAGACCAGGCTGGGAATCAGACGAAGTTCGTTGAAGGTTTCGCTGGCAGTCCAGGCATCGCGCAATATTTGAAGCGCGTCTGCACGCGGTGCTTCGAGGAACCTGCGCACGGCGTCGGCTTGGGGCGCATTGCCTTTGATTAGCTTCGCCGCTGTCAGCAGGGCGCGCAGCCGCGGCTCGGACGGGTAGTCGGCTTGGCCCATGCGCAGGGCGGCCAGCAGCGTGGTGGCGTCATCAAGGATGCGGTCGGTGGCGGGGAATTCGTGCGCGCGCTCGACGGGCGAGGCGGGACGTCCCAGCGGATCATTGCTCGACACGGAGTTGGGGCGGGCCAGGCTGAGAATCAGCGGAAGCAAGTCTTCGGGGATGAAGGCAAATTCCTGCGGCCCCTTGTCGATATCGAAGAAGGCGCGCGCCAGCAGGGCGCGGTAAAAGAGACTCTCGGCGGGCGAGGCAGGTTTGAGATGCGGCTTCTCACGGTCACGGCGACCCGCACCCATCTCGCGGATGTCGCCAAAGCGGCGGGTGAACTCGGCCCAGGGCAGGCGTCCGTCGCTGGCAGTCAACGCCGCGAGAGCGGAGCGCGATTCAGCCGAGAGCGAGTCGAGGACTTCGGCGACCAGCTCGGGGTCCAGCAGCGAAGCAGCCAGCTCCTCGGCGGCGGGGTCGGCCTTGACGGAGTCCAGTTCCAGTCCCCACAGGCCCGCAACGATGCGCAGATGGCCGAGGTCGTGTTTTTGGAGGGAGGCAAGCAGGGTGGGCATGGTGGAATCAAAAAAGGTTGGACGGTCGAATTGTAACCGTCCAACCTTTAACCTGCAACTTTTTACCCTTTGACAACCTGGAGCGCGCCTGGAAGAACCTCGATGCTCACCTTGCGGAGATTGCTGCCAAAACTGGTGAGGATCTCGCCATCGGCGTGGATGTAAAGCGGATGGTCGGAGGTCAAGCTGAATTTTCGGCACGAGCCCATGCGAAGCTGTTTCGTGAAACGCATGTGCGTTCCCTTGAGGAATTCGGGCAGCAGGCGGAACATCATCACCCGCGAAACCTTGCGCACCATGATAAATTCCAACAGGCCATCGGTCATGCTCGACTCGGGCGAGAGCACGAAGCCGCCGCCCTCGCGGCCGCCGTTGCAAAGGGTGGTCATCAGCGTGATATCGTCCCAGGACTCGCGGTCGGTTTCGATGTGGACATGGGCAGGGATGTGATTGAGGATGATGGTTTGGAGCACGGCCACGAGATAAATGAGAAATCCGCGCAACACAGGAATGCGGTGCGAGTGGATGGTGACCACGGTATCGAAGCCCATGCCGAGCGTATTGTCGAAGTATTCCTTGCGGCCGTGTTCGTCGATCATCAGCCCCAAGTCCACAGGCGAGGGCTGGCCGCTGAGCGCGTGCGCCAGGGCACGGTCCGACAGCTTGGGCAGGCCGATGGCGTGGGCGAAGTCATTGCCCGAGCCGACGGGCACCACGCCCAGGATGGGTCGCCGCTCCTCGGGAATCTGCATCAGCCCATTGATCACCTCGTGGACCGTCCCATCGCCACCCATGGCGATGACCATGTCATAGCCCTGTTCACCCGCCTGACGCGCCAACTCGATGGCGTGCCCCGGGTAGACCGTGCCACTCCAGTCCACGTTGCCGTTCTCGGTGGCGATGATGCGCAGGTCACGAGCCACTTGCCAGGCATGGCCCATGTCGGCCATGGGATTCAAAATGATTTTGACTTTACGGGGCATGGAAAGCTCCTCCTCAATGATTTAAAAGTATAACCCCTCAGGGAGAGAAGCGTGGCTTCGAACTTATAAGTCGAAAGAGTTCGGGCCGCTGAGCGGCCCGGTGAATCCATGCGCCATCAGGAAGGAACCGCGTTCATGCTTCTTGGCGCGGTAGAGAGCCTCGTCGGCGGCACGTAACAGGTCGGCGCCGCTCATGGCGTGGATCGGGTACATGGCGATTCCGCCCGAAACGCCCAGGGTGATCGTCCCGCCGCCCGTCGCGGGGAAACGGAACTGGCGGATGCGTTCGAGCAGCTTCTCGGTGACGAGGCGGGCGGCGATCAGGTCGGTCTGGACCAGGATGAGGGTCATCTCGTCGCCGCCGTAGCGGGCCAGAAAGTCGCTGGCGCGCACGCTGGTAGCCATATAGTTGAAGACCGCCCGCAGCACCTGGTCGCCCACGATGTGACCATAGGTATCATTGACGTTCTTGAAGCCGTCCAGGTCCATCATCACCACCGTGAAGGGGTACCCCGTGCGGCGCGCCGCCAACACCTCGCGTTCCAGGCGTTCGTCGAGTGCGCGGCGATTGGGCAGGCCGGTGACCGTGTCGCTGTAGGCCTGTCGGCTGACGAGTTGATGCAGGCTCGCGTTGGAGATGGCCACGGCGGCCTGGTCGGCCAACAGGCCCAGCAGGCGCAGTTCGGAGGGTGAGAATGGTCCCTCTGAAGTGCGCGATAGATTCATCACACCCACCACATTCTGGTTGATCTTCAAGGGGATGCCGATGATCGAGCCTTGTTTTTGATACGGTCCTTCTTTATAAAGTTCGTGCATGGACATGTGCTCGATTGTGATCGTCTCGCCCCGCTGCGCCACGGTATTGGTCAGCCCGTCCTTGCGCGGAATCGAGTATGGCTGGCTGCGCACTCCCGACTGATCGAGCGCCGCGCCAAACTCAAGAGCGCCGTCTTTATACAGGAAGATATCGATCGTGAAGGTATGCTGAACCAGACGCATGGCTTCGCTCACCACGGCGTTTAGCACCGTCTGCAAGTCAAGGCTGGACGTGAGATTGAGACTGAGCTTCTTGAGCGCATTCAGTTCGTCGGCTTGCTGCTTGAGCAGCGACAGAAGAGCGTGGCCCGCAGAAAATCCCTCGCGGGGCAAGACCTCTTGTCCGACATCGGACGAGTCGACTTCAGGCTGTGATAATGTCTCGATCAAATTGAGAAGTTCCTGACGCTCCGCCTGAGACAGCCGCCCATCCTCCAGGACGATACGCCGCGCCTGCTCTAAAACCTCGGCCCTGTGGTTGGGTGTTGCTATGTCCATTTCACTTTCGTTCCATTATGACAAGGTTAATAAAGAATCGCAATTACGACAATCATACGCATGTCTCAATTGGACAAATACGATAAGCTATCCAATTATAAATCATGGTACAGACAGATTGTGTTAAAATGAACATAGTCCCTTTTGATGGAGAATTCTGTGACCGACACCCTCAAGCCTGCTCCCGCCACCCCGCTCCAACCCCGCCGACGGGCAATCTTGATTGGCGCGGCCCAGGGGATTGGCGCTGCCCTGGCAAAAAAACTTGCAGACGAGGGCTACACCCTGGCCCTGGTCGACCGCAACCCCGAACGGCTGAACAAAGTCTGTGTGGACATCAACGCGAACGGCCAAAGCGCCGTGCCCTATCCTCATGACGTCACCGACTATGAGTCCGTTCCCTCCACCTTGCGCCGCATCGTGGCTGACCTAGGTGGTCTGGACCTGTTCGTCTACGTGGCAGGCGTAATCCACTTCCCCGCCCTGGACGAGTACAACTTCGAGCAGGACCACAAGATGGTCGAGGTCAACCTACTGGGCGCGATGGCCTGGATGAGTCAGGTGGCACCCATGTTCCAAAACGCCAAACGCGGCCAGATCGTGGGTGTCTCGTCGGTGGCGGGTGACCGCGGCCGCATCGGCAACCCGGGCTACAATACGTCCAAGGCCGGGCTGACCACCTACCTTGAAGCACTGCGCAACCGTCTGACTCGTCACGGCGTCAACGTCATCACCATCAAGCCCGGCATGGTCAAGACCGAGATGCTGGCCCTGCCCGGAGCGCCGCGTCCCATGTTTGCGGTCACGCCCGAACAGGCCGCAAATGAAATTGCCAAGGCCATCCGCAAACATCAACAGGTCGTGTATGTCTCGGGGTTATGGCGCTGGATCATGCTGGTCATACGCCACATTCCATCGGTGATCTTCCGCCGCATGTCATTCTAATAACAGGCCCTAAAGGTTATGAGCCTTTAGGGCCTTGTTTAAAAAAATCTCAGAGAAGACTTAATATGAACAACACTTTCACCCAGCTCGAAAACTTTGGGCATTCTCTCAAGACTGCCTGCTATCGTCTTCAACCGAAGACCAACGAAGAAATCCATGAAGTGTTCCAACTCGCCAAGAAGCAGGGACTGACCGTCACTGCGCGCGGCGCGGGACGCAGCTATAACGATGCCTCGCTCAACGGCGGCGGAATCGTGATGGACCTGACGGGGATGAACCGCATCCTCGAATGGGACCCGGCCACGGGTGTCGTCCGCGGCGAGCCCGGGGTCACGCTCAGCCAGTTGTGGCAGAAGGTCCTGCCCGACGGTTGGTGGCCGCCCGTCGTCTCGGGCACCATGACCACCACGCTGGGCGGCTGTCTGGCGGCCAACGTCCACGGCAAGAACAACTATCGCGTGGGACCCATCGGCGAGCACGTGGTCGAGTTCACGGCGCTTCTGCCGACGGGCGCGGAAGTCACCTGCTCCCCGCAAAAGAACGCAGACCTGTTCTACTCGATGATCGGCGGCTACGGCATGCTGGGCATCTTCACCTCGGTCACACTGCAAATGAAAAAGGTCGAATCAGGCCTGCTTGAAGTGCACGCCATGCCGTCGCACACACTCAAGGAACAACTCCAGCAGATCGAGGATGGCGCGCCCAATTACGATTACATCGTCGGTTGGCTCGATTGCATCACCGTCGGCCACGGACAAGTCCATGCGGCCAATTATCTGCACGAAGGCGAAGACCCCGAGCCGAAGAAGACCCTGCAGCTTTCCTATCAGAACCTGCCCAGCCGTCTGTTCGGCGTGATGCCCAAGGCCTGGCTGCATTATTTCATGACGCCCTTCGTGAATAATGTCGGCTGGTGGGGCGTCAACCATGCCAAATACATCACCTCGCTGCGCACGCACACCTTCCGCCAGAGCCATGCGGCCTTCCACTTCTTGCTGGATTATGTGCCCGACTTCGAACGCTCTTACGGGCGCGGCGGACTGATCGAATATCAATCATTCCTACCCAAAGAGACGGCGCTCCAGGCCTGGACCGAGATGCTGAATCTATCCGTCAAAATGGGTCTGCCCTCCTACCTCGGCGTGACCAAGCGCCACCGCCCCGACAAATTCCTGCTGACCCATGCCAATGACGGCTTCTCGCTGGCGCAAGACTTCAAGGTCACAGACGGCAACCGCAAACGCCTGTCAGAAATGCTACAGGAATACGACAAGATCGTGCTGGCCAACGGCGGACGCTTCTACTTCGTGAAGAACAGCGAGACGACAGCCGAGACCACGTTGAAGTTCTACGGTGAAGAGACCGTGGAGAAGTTCAAGAAATTGAAGAAACGCTGCGACCCGAACGGGTTGTTAGAATCGGACCTGTATCGCAGAATCTTTGGATGATTGTGTAGGGGCGACCTGACAGGTCGCCCCTATAATTTTATGGATTTATCGGTATGAAATTAGATGTCATCGACCTCGGTTTGATCGAGTACGAAAAAGCCTGGAAACTACAGGATGACTACGCGGCGGACATTGCCTTGGGTAAGCGTCCGCCGACGTTGTTGTTGCTGGAACATCCGCACGTGTACACCTTCGGGCGTAGGGGCCAGGTGGAGAATCTGCTATGGGGCGAGGAACAGTTGAAGGCGCGCGGCGTGACCGTCCACTGGGTGGATCGCGGCGGCGATGTGACCTATCACGGGCCAGGACAGTTGGTGGGGTATCCATTGTTGCCGTTGGGACAGATTCCCTCACCCCCAGCCCCTCTCCCAGAGGGCGAGGGAAGAATTCCTCAGGCCGATTATGTCGGTTACGTGCGCAAACTGGAGCAGACACTCATCACGGCGCTGGCCCGTCTGGGGGTGGGGGCAGGTCAACGCGCGGGCAAGACGGGGGTGTGGATCCAGGCGGATGCATATTCGCGCTGTCCACGCTGTCGGCCTGAGGACCGCGAGAAGCCTGCCAAGCTGGCCGCCATCGGCGTCAAAGTGGACGCGCGCGGCGTGACCCGTCACGGCTTCGCGCTGAATGTAAATCCCGACATGACCTACTGGGACGGAATCATCGCCTGCGGGCTGGCGGGCGAACCCGTCGTCTCGCTCGAAGACTTGCTCTCGCCCCCGCCGACGATGGAGCGTGTCAAGCAGGAAGTCGTCCGCGCGTTTGGGGAAGTGTTCGAATATGAAACAGGTCACGCGTGAGGCGTGACCTGTTTGTAAACCAGGGTGGTATGCCAGACGTGAACCATTATGAAAAGCAATGACCCACTGAAGTAAACCCACGGCTGATAGGGAATGGAAAAGAACAGGCGGTTTCCGATCAACCCGATGCCGATCAGCCACAAGAGCGGGGTGTAGGCAGGGGCGGCAAATGCGAACCAATTGGACACCAACTGCGGAAAACGCATGAGCAGAATCCACGAGAGGAAATAGATCAGTGTACCGACAAGGTAAAGCAGCAACCCGGCCTTCTGTCCCGTGGATTCAAAGCGCAGCGGCATCAGCAGCGGGAGGAACATCACCAGTCCGCGCAGGATGTTTTCGCTTGTCAGGAGTGCGGGCGGGACTCCTTCGTCGAAATGATCTGGCGAAAATTCCCTGGGCAATTTGCTCGCAAACAAAATATTGAAAAGCAAAATGGGAATGACCAGCACAAAACCGTTCAGCAGATAAGTGGAAATTGTCATGGTCATTCCCTGCTTCTACCGGGCACGAGCCAGGTCCTCGCGGATCCAGGCCACAGTCTCGGTGATGGCCTGCTTCAACGGGGTGCCGCTCCAGCCGAAGGCCTGTTCCGCTTTGCGGGTGTCGATGATGAAGGGCTGAGTCCACTCGTACATCATCTCGACCGTTTCGCGCATCGTCGGGTTGAACAGGCCCAGAAAACGCATCATGGTCGCGCCTGCCGCCAGATATTTGACCTTGTGTCCCAGTTCGCTTTCCAGCATGGATACGAACTCCGCCTGCGTGACGGCGGCCGGGCTGGGCGTGAACCAGACCTGACCGAGTGCTTCGTCGTGCGTCCCGAGCGCGGCCAGCAGTTTGCCGAAATCGGGCGCATACGAGAACGAGTGCGGTTGGTCCATTCTGCCGAGCAGGTTGATGGTCTTGCCCTGAACCGCGGGACGGATCGCCAGGTCAGTGACGATGTGATCGTCGGGGCCGAAGAAGTTGGAAGCGCGCGCAATCGCGGCGCGGACCTTCCCGCTGCTGTGGGCTTCCATCACGGCTTCGGCCATCTCGCCGCGCATTGTTCCCTTTTTTGTGTGGCACTGATATGGCATATTCTCGCGGATGGGTTGTCCGTGCGTATCGCCGTACATGTAGAGGTTATCGGCCACGATGAACTTCGCGGAGTTGGCCGCGGCCGCTTCGAGAATGGCGGATTGGAAGCCCAGAAACTTTTCAGTCCACTCGTAATAGGCGGGCTGGGCGCATTGATAGACGGCCGCTGCCCCACAAGTCAGCTCCTTATTTTTGGCGGTGTCATACGCATCGCCAGCGACGATCTCTGCGCCTGCTGGCAGATTGTCCGTTTTGCCCGAGCGGTTGATCAGGCGCACCTGCTTGCCCTGCTTGAGCAGTTCGCACGCCGTCCACTTGCCGAGCGGACCCGTTCCAAAGATGACATGTAATTCACTCATGACGTCACTCCTGATTATTTTGTCTTACGCTTCCGAAAAGGCATGGGTTTCACGAACTGCGGCCTGTGGCGCACGGCGGCGCTGAATGATCCATTCCGCCACGATCAGGTTGGGCACCCAGCACAGCCACATCACTACGCGGTAGGCTTCCACGAACAGCGCGTTGAAATCCCCGTGATAGGCGGTTTGCAGGGACGGAATCTGCGTGCCGATCAAAATACCCAGCCACAGCCGCAGGGTGACAGCGGCAAAGGTCAAGGCAAAACTGCGGGTCATCCATTCACGATGCGCGGTCACATTCCCAGCGCGGATGCTGGCATAGGCCATCCAACCTGTCACCAGCCACAACACCCCCAGCATCGACAATCCGATCTGCCCGACCAGGCCCGAGATGATTCCAGGCGCGATGACCAATGCCGATACCCCACCCAACAGGATGCCAACCAGATACAAGCGTCCCATCCAACGATGCAAGTTTGGCCTGCGCTGACGGAGGCCCTTCAAGAATTGGAACGGACCGAGCAGCAGGGCCAGTCCGCTTGAAAAGGCATGTACGAATAGCCCCGCATAGCGAATGGGCGTCTCATGGGCGTAACGTGCAGTGGCGTTATTGAAATTGGCAGGGTTGAGCGTCACGTACGGCGCAACCGCCACAAGGGTCACGGCAATGGCGAGGAAAGCCATCAGACCCCACGGCCAATATTGTTTGAAAGCGGCTTTGTTCATTGAATTCTCCTTGGCAAATAATATTTATCAACTCACTTTATATGGTCGGGCCTTCAAAGATTTCTCTGCACCATACTCCCTTGCCCAACGCTTCCAGCCGAATACGCCGACAAAACGGTAAAGCCAATGGGGGATGACGGGACCGGCCATCAGGTCGCGCGCGGAGCCTGGGATGGGTCGCCCATCCGCAAGCGACTCGGCCGCGAAGTCGAGCGCCTTCTTGAGCGGAATCGCGCGCCCGTCCATCTTGTTCAGCGGCACGCCGTGGACGATGCCTTCGCCGCCGCCCAGGGCCAGCGACCCAAGCCAGGTCATGCCCGCCTGACGGGCAAATTGCGCGCAGATGGCCAGGGCCGTGTCATTGTGACTTGCCTCGGGGAATCCGCAGTTGGCGATGGCGGCGAAACCTTGTGTGACCTTCACACTGGCACGGTGTGCGGCGATCTTCTCCAGCGCGGCGATGACAGGCGCGGGCAGGCTGTCCACGTAGAGCGGGAAGGCCAGCACCACCAGGTCGGCGGCGTCGAGTTTCTCCAGCGTGAGGCGCGTCCGTTCGGCGGAGTTGAACGAGGTGTAGACCTGCACCGTCTCGGCCTCGATTCCACGTGCGGAGAGTTGCTCCATCAGGTAACCGCCCAGGGAAGCGGATGTGCTCTTCTGCGTGCGCGGACTCCCCACCAACAGCACGGTGCGCTGGACAGGAGCGGCCACAGCGGAGAAAACGTCCACCCGCGGCAGGGCAGGCACGGGCGTGGACTCCTTGCGTCGCACGGCAGCCAACCAGCTACGGAGTTGCACATCCACATCCGAGGTCGAATCCACGATCCCGCATACCGCCGTCGAGGAATACATATTGAGAGCGTTACGATGTACGAGATGACGGAACACGGCCTCGGCTTGCGCATCTGGAGAATCGGTCCAGCCGATGGTGAGGGTGTTGGGATAATGTCGATAACGGCGCTGATGATGGATCTCGCCGTTGATGGTTGCGAAGAAGGGCAGGATATTCTGGATCTCATGGTCGACCATGCGCTTGAGTGCCGAGGAATATCCGCCGAAGGTGATGGGCGTGAGGTTGATGACCAGGTCACTGTGCATGATCTTCTCGGCGATGATGCGGTTGTCGTCGTTGGTGTTGCACAGGCCTGGGCTGCGCACCCAGCAGAAGAAGTCGCCCGCACAGTTGCCGATTTTCTGTTCGCGCACCGCGATGGTTTCGGCATCGGGTAGTTGCGCGTGCAGCGCGGCGCTGATCTGTGCGGCAATGGGGTCATCTTTGAAGGAGCCGTCGAGGATAAGAGTTTGCATGTCGTGTTCCTTTTGTCTGTATTCTGGCAGCATTCGAGCACCGCAACGATGGTTTCATCGTACGGGAAAAACTTTTTGAATTAGGGAGTTACAGAGGTTTTGTTACAGGTATTGGAGCGTCATCGTATCGATCTCACGGCGGAAGATCTCGCCCGGGTCCGTGATGACGGCCGGGTTATGATGCCCGATCTCCAGCATCACCAGGCCATGCACACGACTCCAGATCACAACCGTCATGTACAGCACCTCGATGTCGGCGGGCTGGATCTTCTGCCAGGCTTCGAGCATCGACTGTAACGCGGGCGTCATGGGGGCCAGACGCTCGGCATGAAGCTGTCCGCTGCTGTGCAACGCCTGAACCGTGTTTGCCAAGGGCACGATGGCATTGGCCGCGGCAGGAAACGTGATGTCATCGGGAGCCACGTAGTTCGGGATGGGCGTGCCGAAGATGAGTTGGTAACGCTGAGGATGGGTGATGGCCCATTCGCGATAGGCCAGGCCCAGGGCCTTGAAACGTGCCTTGAGGTCCGCTTCGGGCAGGACGGCAATCGCCTCGATCTGTGACTCGCCCAGCGAAGTGTATGCGTCCACAATCAGGGCCGTGACCAGCGCATCGCGGTCGGCAAAGTAGTTGTAGATGGCGGGAGCGGTGATGCCCAGCTCACGCGCAATGGACCGCAGCGACAGCGCGGCCGCACCTGTCTCGGCAATCTGCCTCCAGGCGGTTTCCTTGATGGCTTCCTGGAGTTGGGGAATCTGTTGTCGGCGGGTGGGTCGGACCATTTTCGCTCCTTAGTTAATTTACAGTGTAAATATACAGTGTTTATTAAATCTTGTCAAGGGGAAACCGAAAAGGACCTCGGAAGTTTACGGGGACACTTACTGATCAAGGCGACTCCTCTGAAACTTCCGAGGTCTGCTCCCTATCACCCATTTTCGAGTCGTGTCACGCCACGGGAAACCCCTGCACAGGTCCGCCGACAACTGTTCGGACTTCCGCGGGTAAGACCAAAGTACACGTTGACTTTTTGACTTGAAGCCTTTACACTAAATCAAAATTGGTCATTGTTTCGGAGGAGTTAATGGCGTTTCAATTCGTAATGCGTTCTGGTCCCACACCGGGGGCCGTCTATCCTCTCGAAGGGGATCAACTCACCATCGGGCGCGATTCGACCAATGGTGTGGCCATCAACGACCCTGAGGTCTCCCGCCGACACGCCCGCCTGACCTTCCAGGGCGGCAAGTACGTGCTCGAAGACCTGGGCTCCACCAACGGGAGTTTCGTCAACGGCCAGCGACTAAACGGGCCGCACGTCCTCAAGGCAGGCGACGTGGTCGCCCTCGGCGAGCAAATCGTGTTGATGTACGATGCCGCCAACATCGACCCGGGTGCCACCATCGCTTCGCCGCGCAATGCGGTGCGTATGCCGCCCGTGGCCGCGCCTGCCCCGGCTCCCGTGGCGCCGCCTCCCCCCGCCCAGAATTACGCAGGCCAGGTCCCCGGGGCTTACACCCCCCCGACCAAGAAGAACAATCTGCTGCCCATCTTCATCATCGTGGGTGTGTTGTTTTTCATCTGTCTGTGTGTCGCGGCGCTGCTCTATATCGACGCGAACTATCTGTGGTGTACGTTCTTCCCCTTCATCAACGGCTGCTAACCTCGACTGCCCCATCGCCCTCGCGAACCCATCGCGAGGGCTTTTCTTTTGGCGGAATCCGCCCGCTTCGTTGTACAATGGGGCTGCATTGACTACAATGGATGAAGAGCAGACATTATGACCGTTGAGCGCCCTGAACACACCTCACCCAAATGGGGTTCAACCACCAAGCTTGTGGTGGCGTTGACCTTTGTGGCCATCATGGCCGCTTTGCTGGTTAAGTTCCAATTCATCCTCAGTCCGCTGGTGCTGGCGTTGCTGTTGGCCTACCTGATTCAGCCGGTTGCCAACCTGCTGCACCGCACGCGTCTCGCGTGGGGACTCTCGGTCAGCCTCATCTATCTGCTGATCCTGATCCTGCTGCTCGGCCTGCTGACCGTCAGCGGCGTGGGGTTGGTCCAACAGGTGCAGAGCGTGGTCACCATCGCGCAGGACGGCCTGACCCGTCTGCCCGCCCTGATCGCGGAAGCCTCGGGCAAGGTTTATAATTTCGGCCCCTTCCAGTTCGACTTCAGCCACCTCGACTTGAACCAGGTCAGCAGCCAGGTGCTGGGCATGATCCAGCCGTTGCTCAGCCGCACCGGGTCCCTGCTGGGCACGCTGGCAGGCGGCGCGGCCAACTTCCTCGGCTGGACCTTCTTCGTCCTGTTGGTGTCCTATTTCTCCCTGCTCGAAAGCGGCGGCCTGCGCGAACGCATTCTCAGCCTCGAAATCCCCGTCTACGGCGACGACCTTGCGCGCCTGAGCCGCGAGTTGGGCCGCATCTGGAACGCCTTCCTGCGCGGACAGATCATCATCTTCTTCCTGACCGTCATCGTTTACACGGTTGTGCTTACCACCCTGGGTGTAAGTTATGCCATTGGATTGGCCCTGCTGGCCGGACTGGCGCGCTTCGTGCCCTATGTGGGGCCCGCCCTCAACTGGCTGACCCTGTCGCTGGTGGCCTACTTCCAGGTTTACAAGCTCTTCGGCATGGACCCGTTCTACTACACCCTGCTGGTGTTGGGTCTGGCCCTCTTCATCGACCAGATCTTCGATAACTTCATTTCGCCGCGCATCATGTCGAACGCGCTCAAGGTCCACCCCGCCGCAGTACTGGTGGCGGCCATCATCGCCGCCAACCTGTTCGGCATTCTGGGCGTGGTGGTGGCGGCACCCATCCTCGCCACGGTAACGCTCTTCTGGAATTACATCCTGCGCAAGATGGTCGACCTCGATCCGTGGCCCGACCCCGAACCGCGTCAGCCACCTCCGCCGCCCGGCGGGCGGACCCTCGTCCAACTGCGCCGTTTCTGGCGGACCCTGCGCCTGCCCCGCGCCCCCAAGGCTTGACCAGCCCTTCAGGCTGTTTCTGCAAAATTCAACCAAGGAGAACCCCATGTCCAACCATGACGAACCCAAGACCGAGACCCTGGCCGAGACCGAGAACTACCTGGCCTGGAAGGCCGAAGAGCCCGATGGCGAGACCACCTATCACATCGAGCTGAACAACGTCACAGTTCACTTCTTCGAAGAGGAATGGCAGGAATTCCTGCAACTCGCCAAACTGCTCAAGTAATCGAACCCCAGACGATCTTGCGAAGGCTGACAGCCTTCGCAAGATTACATACACCCCATGAAATTGAACGATACCATCACAGACGTGCCCGGCCTCGAGGTCGGGCACGCGCAGGATAACGAAGCGTTGACCGGTTGCACGGTCATCCTGTGCCGCAAGGGAGCCGTCGGCGGCGTGGACGTGCGCGGCAGCGCGCCCGGCACGCGTGAGACCGACCTGCTCAACCCGCTCAACCTGGTGGAAAAGGTCCACGCGGTGATGCTGGCGGGCGGCTCGGCCTATGGTCTGGATGCGGCGGGGGGCGTGATGCGCTACCTCGAAGAACACAAGATTGGATTCAACACCGGCGCGGGACTGGTGCCCATCGTCCCTGCGGCCATCCTGTTCGACCTGGGCGTGGGACGCGGCGACGTGCGTCCCGATGCGGCCATGGGCTACAAGGCCTGTGAGGCCGCGTCCACGGAGAAGGTGGCCGAGGGCAACGTGGGAGCGGGGACCGGCGCCAGCGTGGGAAAGCTCTTCGGGGCGAAGCAGGCCATGAAGTCCGGGCTGGGCAGCGCCAGCCTCGCCATCGGCGGCGGGATCGTGGTCGGGGCCATCGTCGCAGTCAACGCCTTCGGCGACATTCTCGATCCGAAGAACGGCGAGATCGTGGCGGGCTTGCGCTCGGCGGAGGTCGGTCCTTTTCACATCGGGGCGAAAGGTTATTTCGCCGACACGCAGGAAATGATGAAGTCGATGCTCGGGCGCAACGTGCTGGGTTTTGCCACCAAGGCCAACACCGTGCTGGCGGCGGTCGCCATCAACGCGGACCTGACCAAGGCCGAGGTCAACAAGATGGCGCAGATGGCCCACGACGGCCTGGCGCGCACCATCCGCCCCGCTCACACCATGCTCGACGGCGACACGATCTTCGCACTGGCTACGGGCGATCACAAAGTGGACGTCACCACGGCGGGCGCATTTGCGGCGGAGGCTTTGAGCATCGCCGTGCTGCGCGCCGTGCGCGCGGCCGCACCCGCGGGCGGGTTGCCCGGCTTGAAGACCGACGGGGCGACCGCTTGAGTCTTTCGCAAAAAATCTCCCTTCCGAAATTCAGCGTGGCCTGGCTGCTCGGCAGCCTGGTCACGTATTTTGTGTTGGGCTTCCTGAAAAACTTCCACGCCGATTGGGCACTGGTCTTGTGGGGCATTATCGTCCAAACCCTCGTCATTGGTTTGAGCTATTATCTGATCCGCGAAACGAAGTTCAACCTCCGCGAACACGGGCTGACGGGCGCCGTCGTGCTAGCCGCGTTTTCGTTTGCCGCCGCCGCGGTATGGATGTTGAACCAATTCCCGAACTGGTACGACATCCGCTTCTTTTTGCTACCCGCCTCGGCCTGGTTCGTCGCGTTGATTCTGCTTTCGTTTGGCTGGATGCTCGCCGCGTTGACCTGGGTCCATCCACGCGAGGAAAGATTCCTCTCCAGCCGATTCTTCACCGCTCTACGCGCGAACCTGCCCGGACTTTTGCTTGGTCTGGCGTTCTTCATCGTCTACTTCTCCCTGGCCGTGACCTACAGCATCGTGCTGCGCGACCCAACCCAGAACTTCGACGACAACTTCTACGATGCCGACCCCACCAGTTGGCTGAACCGTTTCGCCGCCCCCGCCGCTCAATTGATCGACATGCGGCCCGTGCATCCGTTCGCCTTTCTGATCTTCCGCCCGCTGACCTGGTTGCTGGGATTGCTGCTCAACGGAAATCATTTCTACGCGGCACTGCTACTCAATGCCGGCGCGGGCGCGCTGTGTGTCTTCCTCGCATGGATGCTGGTCCGCCATTGGGCCAACCCAACCTACGCCGCGCTGTTCGCATCGGTGTTGGGAGTCAGCGCCGCACACCTCGTCTTCAGCACCTTCCTCGAAACCTACATCTTCTCCGCCGCCGTGCTGACGGCTTTTCTGCTGGCTCTGCAACAAGATGGGAAACCGCTCAAGGCGCTGGTTCCGCTCGGCCTGCTGACCTTCGGAATCACCATCACGAACTTCATCCAGACGGGCATCCTTTTTCTTTTTTCGGAATTCAAACTCCCCAAACTCATCAAGTACGGGCTGATCGTGGTTGTCCTGGCCTTTCCGTTAGCCTGGCTACAACACACACTCTACCCCACCAGTCAGCCCTTTTACGACCTCGCCGTCATGCGTGCGGAAAACCGCTACTCGGCCAACGTCAACACGCCCGGGCGCTTCTATGAGCGCGCCTACGTGATGGGACGCACGGTCACACTCTACAGCCTCATCGGTCCGCGCCCGCTGGCGTTGACGGAGGAGGTCGGCTGCAAATTTCCCTGCTTCAAGACCTACAAGCCGAGGTATGGTCCCGACCTGATCACCTCCTATGCAGGCTTTGGCAGTTGGCTGACGCGCGCCTGGTTCGTCATTTTGATTCTCGCCTTCGGCCTCTTCGTCTGGAAGTTCATCAAGTCGCCAAAGACCTCCCTGCTGGAAGTCGGCCTGCTGTTGTGCATCCTATTCAACTTCGGCATGCACGTGGCCTACGGCGACGACCCGATGCTCTACTCGCCCGACTGGACCTACGCCCTGGTTTTCTTCGTGGCGCTGGCCTTCAAGGATTTCGCTGACAAAAAGTGGTTCCAGGCCGCAGGTTTGATCTTCCTCACCGCGCTGATGGTCAACAACTGGACTTTCCTGCGCGCCATGCTTGTCGCGGTTGCGCCGTACTTGTAAAGGATTCTCATGCGCTGGCTGACCAGTATCTTCCTTTCAATTTGTCTCTCGACCTCCATCGCCGCTCACGCCCTCGGCCTGCTAGACCGTCCGCTCAGCGAACAGGCTCTGCTCGTCGCGGTTGCCGCCGTCGGCTTCGGCGTGTTGATCTTTCAGGTCTATCCGTTTTTCGAGAGGCGCTTTCAGTCATCGCAATACAAGACCATTCTTCTGACCCAGACGCTGTTTGCCGCAATTGCGACCGCCATCCTTCCGCCTGCACCCGCACCTCTCATCCATCTCGTGGACGGTCTCGCCTGCTTCGGACTGAGCCTTGCCCTGCTTGCACCGTTCGCCTCAGGATATGACCAGCAGAAAAATTCCTGGGCGTTGTTGAGCGTCCTGCTCGCCGGGCCTTTTGCGTATATCAGCGCGGGATTGATCAGCCACTTCTATCCCAGCTACCTAACTCTGCCTCTCTCGATCCTTTGCCTGCTCCTCGTGGGGTCGATTTTCTACGCCGTCCTCAATTATTTTCAAGAGCAATCCGCTCCGTGGACCCTTAGCCTGCTTCCCGTAATCCTGGCCTTTCTCTTCGCCCTGGCCTGGATTGCGCTGGTCTTGAGCTATCCCAATATCTTCGACCGCACACGCTTTATACTGACACCTGCTTCTTCCGCACTCTTCGTCGCAGCCTGGATTCTCTCCCCCGCCTGGCTGGCCTGGACCGTAAAAGTCTTCGACGAACGCGGCTGGTCCGCGCACCTGCAAGCGACCCGCGCCTTCATCTTCGCCCGCAAGAATCTGCTGGGACTGCTGCTGGCGGGCATGTTCACCCTCGGCTACGCTGCGCTCAGTTTTACCCTCAACCACCCTAACCTCGACCAGACCGAAAACTTCCTCGCCATCGACAACTTCGCCTGGATGGGCCGTCTGGCAGACGCGAATGGCACCAGCATTGAGATGCGCGCCGTGCATCCGTTCGCGTTCTTCATCCTCTGCCCCATCGTGTGGATATTATCCCTGCTTTTCAATGGGGACCGTTACGCCGCTACCTTGTTGTTGGTCCCGCTCACAGGTGGACTGTGCGTCCTGCTGGCCTATCGCTTCATCAAGCGTTGGTCGGGCTCGGAGACGTATGCACTGCTGTCCGCGTCCCTGCTGGGGGCCAGTGCCGCGCATGTGGTCTTCGGCTCCTTCATCGAGTCGTATATCTTCTCGGCGGCGGTTCTTCTCTTGTTCTTCCTGCTTCTGCTTGACGAAAAGACTCATTTCCTTGCGTTGGTCGCTGTCGGCACATTGACCTTCGGTATCACCATCACCAACTTCATCCAGACCTTCCTCGGCTACGCAGTGGCGCGCCCCAAGTTCAAGTCCATCTTCATGTACGGTCTGCTGGCCTCGGCCTTGTCCATCACGCTGACCGTGCTGCACGCGGCGACCTTCCCGTCCGCGCTGATGTTCTTCGACCCCGCAGGCGCGGGCGTGGAATCCGATTACGCCATCCCGCTGATCGGCGCGCCCGCGTGGAAAGTCATCGGCCGCGCCATGTTGTTGGTACGCAACATCTTTTTGTACAGCATCGTCGCGCCGCAGCCTTACATTCTCACCACTGAGGTGGGTGGAACTTTTCCGCGCTTCAACTTCTTCAGGATTACGCCGGGCAGCTACAGCTACAGTTCCTTCGATGGGCTGGGCAAGATACTCGTGGCGGCCTGGCTGATCCTGCTCCTTGCGGCGGCTGTAGCCTTCGTCCGGAAGTTGATCCGCGCCCGCAAATTCGACCTGACCGCCGCCTTCCCGCTGGTCATCCTCTTCAACTTTGCCCTGCACATGACCTACGGCTACGAGCCCTTCCTCTACGCCGCGGACTGGACCTACACGCTGGTGCTCTTCGTCACAGCCTCATTGTCCGACCTCGGCAAACAGCGTTGGTTCCAGATTTTGCTTTTGATTTTCATCGCATTGCTGATGGTCAACCAGTGGAATTTCATCCACACCTTGCTCGCAGCCATTTCCCCATTTTTTAAATGATTTTTACCGTGGCATAGGAAACAAAAAACTCGGAAGCCGTTGGCTTCCGAGTTTTGCTTCCATCGTCGTTACGCGCGCTTGCTCTTCAACTCGTCCTTGAAGACCAGGCTGAGCACGATGCTCACGAAGCTTACAATCAGACCGCCCAGGAAGGCCGGCCAGAATCCGTTCACCGCCAGCCCGAGGTCGAACCAGCCGCCGATCTGCCCCGTCAGCCAAAACATGAAGGTATTGATCAGTAGCGTGAACAGGCCGAGGGTCAGGATGATGAGCGGACAGGTCAGCACGGTCAGCAGCGGGCGCAGGAAGGCATTCACCAGGCCGAAGATCAGCGCCAGCCAGATGATCGAGGCCCAGTTTCCGCTGAAGTCCACGCCGTGCCCGTCGAGCAGGAAGATCGCCGCATACAGCGCGGCGGCATTGATGATCCAACGCAGGAAGAATTTGGTCATTTGAACTCCTTTCATTCAAAATACGAATTCACGCCCGGGAGGTTGCGCCTTCGTACTCCATCCAGAGTAACGTTCGCAACGGAGCGAATCCCGCCGCGCGGATGGCTTCGTCGAAATCGCCCTTGGGATATTCAAGCGTCAGATGCGGATACCCGTTCAGCGTGCGCCGCGCATGGAGGAGCAGACTCAACACCGCTTCGCGGCTGGACCCCGGGCCTGCCGCTAGCCAAAGGGCATTAGGCTCCCGCCCGGAGGGGATCACCGACAGCGCCGCCTCCAGTTGATTGTCCTTCAAAGCCGACCACTGGCGAATGCCCACATCCACGAAGAACAAATAGATCAGGTTCCACAGCCCGGGCTTGAGCGGGGAAAAAATCCATTTGCCGTACCAGGCCAGGGCGTCGGGATAGGTCTGGCGCAGCCATTCCTGCTGACGGGGCCAGTCGCGGCCCGCGCGTCCCCCGATGGAGATATCCGATTTTGGGATGGACAGGGCGCGGTCGCAAAACCCCTTCCAATTTGTGCGGCGGGCGCGTTCGCGGAAACCGAGGTCGCTGTAAAGTTGCACCGCGCCCGGGTTGTCTTCGCGGACGTGCAGCCAGATGGAAGCTTTATGATCGAGGCCATGCTGGATGGCGCGCTCGGTCAGCGCGCGAGCAATGCCCCGTCGGCGATGGTCGGGATGGGTGGCCACGTTGGCGATCAGGTACAGCCGCTGCCCGTTGTAGCGGAACGGCACCAGGCTGGTATTGCCGATAATCTTGTTATTTTCCTCCCATACATAACCAGTCAGCGGCAGGGACGTGCTCTCGGCCATCTTGGTGGCCCAATGCAGGAAACTCTCGTCGCGTCCAGCGCGGCGCATGTCCTGCACATAACGCTGCCCATCGCTGTCCATCGTGCTGGCAAAGCACAGCTCGATCAGGTCCGCCACATGAGGCAGGTCACGCAGGATGTTGAGCGGCCGCAAATTGGGATGAGAGTTGGCGCGGACCGGTATCGGAATGGAGGCCATTTGGCAATTATAGCGCGTTATGTAGACAGGGATAAAAAAGTCCCCCAGGCACAGTTCTCAGGAATTTTCAAGGCACACATCTATCGTCCATACGATTTATGGTCTGTTTTCGAGGAAAATCCGCACCACCTGCGGGTCGAAGTATCTGCCCGCCTGTTCTTCGATGTATCGATATGCATCTTCATGAGACCAGGCCTGGCGATAAGGGCGGTCAGAGGTCAGCGCATCAAAGACATCCACCACGGCAAAAACGCGGGCGGCTAGGGGAATGTGTTCTCCCATCAACCCAAACGGATAACCGCTACCATCCCACCGCTCATGATGATAATAGGGGACTTCCAATGCATGTCGCAAGTATTTGATCGGCGAAAGCATCTGATAAGCATAGATGGGGTGTTGCCGCATGATCTCCCATTCACGACCTATCAGGCTTTCCGGCTTCAGGAGAATCGCATCTGGTACGCCCATCTTTCCAATATCGTGAAGTAGCGCTCCGCGACGAAGATCCATTTTTTCCACCTCGCTCATTCCCATTTTTTCGGCCAATTGCAGGGCCATCTGCGTTACTCGTTGAGTATGACCTTCAGTCTCTCTATCGCGCAGATCGAGTGCACGCGACCAGCCTTCTATGGTCGCATCATACGCAAGGGTAAGTTCCGTATTGGACCGTTGTAAATTTTCAAATAACGAAGCATTCTCAATTGCGATAGCCGCCTGAGTAGCAAGGGTCTCAAAATAATCCAGCCAGGCCAACTCCGGTTCAAACGTTTTTCGGTGAAAAAGTTCGAGCACACCTTTGACCTGTCCCTTAACCACAAGCGGTGTTGCACAATGCAGTACAAATCCTTCTTCGGATAAAAACAGTGGACGGAGAAAACCTTCATCCGCCTTTTCGATATCCAGGCAGGAAACCGTACGGCATTCCTGGGCGGCGCTTCCAGCACAACCCTCCCCAAGCCTAACATGCGATTGTTCGACGCCCTTGGTCCTGAATCCAATACCCGCCGCATAATCCAACATATGAGTGACAGAGTTCAGCAGGAGGATACTGACTGCATCCACCTTAAGCTCATTTTTTACATTATCCAGAAGAACACCGAGTGTAGCATTTATATCGGCATTGCTGGTGATGGCAACATCGATTTTATGCAAAGCAATCAGCCGTCCCAGTTGCTGTTCAGTTTGTTCATGAAGCATAATGCGATAAAGAGCATTTGCCGCAATGTCCGCAATGGCGCTGAGCAATCGCAGGTCCTGCTCCAGAATGTCAGCACGGCGAGCAATCCATAATGCACCAATCGATTGTTCTCGCGCAATTAAGGGGACGGATGCCACACGACGAGAGTCGCCTAGCAGGTCGGGACGATAGAAAAGCGCATCAGAATCCGCACTGTTATTCAGGTAACTTTTTTTATTTTTGATAACCCAATCGCTTATCCCCATTCCTTGCGGGATAATCAAGCCACTAAACCTTTCTCCCACAACACCACGGCCCATTTCAACGATAATTCCCTCATTCGATGGAGAAGGCAAGGCAATCATGGACCCGTCCGCATCAAACAAGTCGAGTAATTGGTCGAGAATGACGCTGAACATTTCGATCCGGGTGGCTGCCTGCCGCATTGCAGAACTGACGGCGACAATGACTTCCCGTTCTCGCTCATGCTGTTTGCGCTCGCTGACATCCTGCTTGATGGCGATAAAATGACTTATTTCCCCTTGTTCCCCATACACGGGTGAAATGGTCATTTCTTCTGTGTAAAGGTGTCCATCCTTGCAACGGTTTATCAGTTCGCCGTGCCAGATCTCTCCGGAGAGGATTCTGTTCCAAAGATTGGCATAAAAATCCTGGCTTTGTTTTCCAGATTTCAGGATATTGGGCGTCTGTCCAACGATTTCCTCAATAGAATACTCTGTAAGGCGGGTAAAAGCGGAATTGGCCCATATAATCTTACCCATATCATCAGTAATCAATATGCTATTGGCAGCAGCCTCCAAAGCAGACCCTTGAAGACGCAGTTGTGCTTCGCGCTGACGAAGCGCCTCCTCAGCCAGCCTTCTTATTTCAATCTCCTCCTGAAGCCTTACATTCGCAGCTACTAAATCCCGCGTACGTTCCTCTACCTTATGCTCCAATTCAAGCTGGGACCTTTGCAAAAGCTTCCTTTGCAAGCGATTCTCGAGCGATAATGCCACATAATTCGCCAAATTCTTGATAAAAGGCTTATAAGCCTCAAAGATATCAGGATCATTCACGCGGAAAACAAAAAAACCGAAAGGATGGTTCAAAGATGCAACCAGAGCGGACTGCATGCCTTTTTGTTCGCCTAACTCACATTGAAAGTCAAAGCCGGGCAGGAATGCGGCTATCTCGTCTAACTCAGTGGAAGTTGCGTGGGAAGAACTACATCTTTCGCAAATTTTATTTTCCATCTCCCCTTTTTGAGCAGACATGCCCTGCAAACATACACGGCAGGAGGTTACCCCAGGGATATTTATCAAGGCCTCAGCAAAAAAATCCGCAATATGCGTCGTGTCGGGCAGCACAAAATCGATATTTTGTGCTGCCAGGATTTGTCCAAGAACACGCGGATCTACCTCGTACCGTTTCTTCCCTTTTAGGTTACGCTCCTCGCCGGTGGCCATAAGAAAACCACATCATCCTTTATTGACCTGTTTTGAGATTTTTTAGGAATTCCTCGGGTTGTATGTAAAACGGATTACGGATGATCTGCCCCTGCGCGACCATATACGGGTGGACCTGGAGCACTTTGAATAATGTGGCCCCATCAAAACGGCGGGCATCATACTGGCACATGCCGATCCGTGGAAAATCATGCTCGATCATATTGAGACCTACTTCATATTCCAGGAAACGATCAGCGTCGGGGATGCTTCTCAAGACCCAGGTCATCTCGCCGCAGGCGCGGGAAGCACTGAAACCAGCCTGCCTTGCCGTACCATAGCGCAATATGGCATTGTCAAGCACCTGACGGGGCGCATGATGCCCACCTGGGCAATAGGCACTCTCGGCACTGAGGATGCGGAAAGCCTCGCTCTCCTCGGATTCCAGACCCATATCCGACAGCCAGGCGTGGATCTCCTCTGGCGTCGTGGTGTCTGCAAAGTAACGCACAATTTCCCCGTGCTGTATACCAGCCGCCAAGTATTTAGAAACTATCTCTCGGCGCTGCTCTTCGTTATCATAGATCAAACACAGATGGTGACATTCCGGGACGGCCTCTGTAGTGAAGCCCAAATCCAATGCATGGTCATCCATTTTGCTCTCCTTTTCACAATAGTTGGATTCTCCGACATCTGGTCTCAAAATCCAGGGGCCAGCCATTTTGAATCTATGTACTTCAACTATAAAGAATATTCTGACCCTGAAAGAAACGGAATCTATCCACCCCTTGATCGATCTGTGTTTGCGGCCTTCATGCGAAGGACTAAACGTGTTCACATCACTTTTATTTTGACACATTAATGGCTAATTGACTATATTTTTAAACTAAAAGCTCCCGAGGAGTTCCCGGGAGCTTAAAAAACCACAAATCAGATAGGTTACACCACGATGTTGACCAGCTTCTTATTCGCAACAATGACCTTACGCGGCTCCTTGCCATCCAGATACTTCTGGACATTGTCGCTGGCCAGCGCCGCCGACTTGATCTGTTCCTCGCTGGCTTCGGCAGGGACGATGATTTTGTCGCGCAGCTTGCCGTTGACCTGGACGGGAATCTCGATGGATTCTTCCTTTGCGGCAGCCTCGTCCACCTTCGGCCAGGATTGCTGATGGATCGAGTAGGGCTTGCCCAGTTGCCCGGTCCACAGTTCCTCGGCGATGTGTGGGGCGATGGGAGCCAGCATCTTCAGGTAGATTTCCTGCGCTTCCTTCCAAGCGTCGCTGCCAGCCACGCCTGCTTCTCGCGCCTTGTACATTTCGTTCAGCAATTCCATCAGTGCGGAGATGATGGTGTTGAACTCGAAGTTCTCGAAATCACGAGTCACCTTGCGCAGGGTCTGGTGGACCTTGCGGCGCAGATTCTTTTTCGCCTCATCGGAAGCAACCCCGGGCTGAGTCAGGTCGGTGAACAGGGTCCAGGTGCGGCGAATCCAGCGGGCAGAACCTTCGATGCCCTGCGAGTCCCACGGGGCGCCCATCTCCCAGCGCGCAAAGAACATCAGATAGGCGCGTACAGTATCGGCGCCGTATTTGTCCACCAGCACGTCGGGGGCGATCACGTTGCCGCGGCTCTTGGACATCTTCTCGTTGTCCTCGCCCAGCACCATACCCTGATTGCGCAGTTGGATCATCGGTTCGTTGCCCTCGGTGATGCCTGCATCGCGCAGCGCCTTGTGGAAGAAGCGCGTGTACAGCAGGTGCATCGTGGCATGTTCGATGCCACCCGTGTACGTATCCACGGGCATCCAGTAGTTGTATTCGGCCTCGTCGAACGGAGCCTTGTCATACTTCGGCGACAGGTAGCGCAGGTGATACCACGACGAGCACATGAACGTGTCCATCGTGTCGGTCTCGCGCTCGGCGGGACCGCCGCACACGGGGCAGATGGTGTTCTTCCAGGTCGGGTGCAGTTTCAGCGGCGACTCGCCGGTCGGCTTCCACTCCACGTCCTCGGGCAGGGTCACGGGCAGTTGGTCATCGGGCACGGGATTCCAGCCGTGGATCGGGCAATTCACCATCGGGATGGGCGCGCCCCAATAACGCTGACGGCTGATCAGCCAATCACGGTAGCGATAGTTGACCGATTCCTTGCCGATGCCTTTGGACTCCAACCAGTCGATGACCTTGGCGATGCTGGGATTCTTGCGTCCCTTCTCGACGTTGACCTTGGTCCCGTTTAACATGCCTGAATTGACCATCACGCCGGGTCCCACATAAGCGGCTTCCATCGTGGACCCATCGGGGGCGTCCTGACCCTCAGGCTGGATCACGGGGATGATCTCCAACCCATACTTGCGGGCGAAGGCGAAGTCGCGTTCGTCGTGGGCAGGGACAGCCATGATGGCGCCCGTGCCATACGACATCAGCACATAATCCGCAATCCAGATCGGGATGCGCGCGCCATTGACGGGGTTGATGGCGTATCCGCCAGTGAAGACGCCCGTCTTCTCTTTGTCCACCGCGCCGCGCTGGATGTCGGATTGACGCGCGGCCTGGGCCTTGTACTCCTCGACGGCGGCCTTGTTCTCGGGCGTAGTGATCTCGTCCACCAGCGGATGCTCGGGCGAGAAGACCATGAAGGTCGCACCCCACAGCGTGTCGGGGCGGGTGGTGAAAATTTCCACGTCGTGGCTGCCCACTTCCGTCTTGAAGATCACAGATGCGCCTTCGCTACGGTCGATCCAGTTGGTCTGCAAGGTCTTGACCGTCTGTGGCCAGTCGATGCCATCGAAGTTCAATAGCTCATCGGCATACTTGGTGGTCTTGAAGAACCACTGGTTCAGATCCTTCTTGATGACGGGCGTGCCGCAGCGTTCACAGTGACGGTCCTCGCCCCAGACCTGTTCGCGCGCCAGCGTGGTGTTACAGTTCGGGCAAAAGTCCACGGGCGACATCTTGCGATAGGCCAGGCCCATCTTGTACAGTTGGATGAAGAACCATTCGGTCCATTTGTAGTATTCAGGTTCGCATGAGACGGCCTCGCGCTCCCAGTCGAACATGGCGCCCATCGATCGTAATTGCTTGCGCATGCGCACGATGTTGTCGCGCGTGCGTACCATCGGATGGATGCCGCTCTTGATGGCCGCATTCTCGGCGGGCAGGCCGAAGGCATCGAAGCCCATCGGGAACAGCACGTTGAATCCGCGCATCCGCATCCAGCGCGCGCGTGCATCGGAGGGCGTCATCGCATACCAGTGACCGATGTGCAGGTCACCGCTGGGATAGGGCAGCATGGTCAGGGCATAATGCTTCGGCTTGCTATTATCGATCACCGAACGGTACAACTGATCCGCGTCCCATTTGGTTTGCCACTTGCTTTCTATCTCTTTCGGATTGTAGTGAATATCTGCCATTCGTTCCTCATTGGAATTGATTTCTATGGTCAACAGCCTGTTCTCAGACGGTCTTGAAGAGCAGGAGGCGTCGAAGAAGAGGCCCCTGTTTCCAGAAGACATAGTTGATTTGGATTTTAGGTTTCATTCGTGCCTCCTTTCCAGGCTGTAAAAATGTTTTGCGCTCGGTAAAACAAAAAAGCCTTCATCCACACTGGGACGAAGGCCTGCTCCGCGGTACCACCCGAATTCGTCGTTTATATGAAGTCTTCGTCAGTAGCTTTTAGACTACTTGACCCAGGGCTATCCAACGCAACGACGCACTTTGACGCTATAACGGGCTTTCCCGTCATCGACTACTGTATTTCACCGATGAAGTCCCTCGTTAGAGGAGGCGGGCGAGTTCGGCCTGATGCGTTCCCGTGGACACCATGAAGGGCTCTCACCTTACTCTCCCTTCTCGCTGACAGGATGGCTTACTACTCCAGCCATGACATTTAAATATGTTTTTCGATTATAGCACAAGAGCGACCGGGGAAACCAGTCGCTCTCGCAGGTGGACCCAGGGGGATTCGAACCCCCGACCTTCTCAATGCCATTGAGACGCGCTCCCAACTGCGCTATGGGCCCTTGGTCGGATTTTGCGAGCAGCGAACTCTGACGTTCAAGTTGTCCACTGTTCGCTGCCTAGTGGACCTGAGGGGATTCGAACCCCTGACCTCCTCAGTGCGATTGAGGCGCGCTCCCAACTGCGCTACAGGCCCGTAAACAAGGCGAGTGACATTCTACCTGACGCAGGAAGGGATGTCAAGCGCCGGTAAAAAGGGAATTTGTCGGTTTACGTCACGCTTCAAAGTGTGTAAAATACAGGCCTGTTTCACCCAAGAGAAAAGAGAGGTAGTCATGTATATCGATCCCAACACTGGCGGCATGCTTTTCCAGGTATTGGCCGCCGCCTTCGTTGCCGTTTCCGGCGTGGTGCTGGTTTTCGGCAGCAAAATCCGCCAATCCATCGCCAGCCTGCGCCGCCGCATGCGCAAGGACAAGGACGAGGATAGCGAATAGATGCGCACGATCATCACAGGGTTTGATTCGTTCGACCCGGGCACGTTTGAAAGATTGCTCGAACAGGGGAAGATGCCCAACCTGGGAAAATACGCCAACACAAGCGGATATTCCCGCCTCGAAGTGTGTTCGCCGCCCCAGACCGAAGTCTCGTGGACCAGCATCGCCACCGGCGTGGACCCCGGCTCGCATGGCATCTTCGACTTCGTCCACCGCGACCCTGCCACTTACATCCCATACGTCTCGCTGCTGCCCACCCGCCAGAGTGCGGTCGGCGAGCAGTTTATGCCGCCTTATACCACCAAGACCCTCTTCCACGAAGCGGCTGACATGGGTTTCCCGTCCACAGCCTTGTGGTGGCCTGCCCTCTTCCCTGCGCGGCCCGAGCTGCCGGTCGGGACCATCCCCGGCTTGGGGACGCCCGACATCCGCGGCCAGTTGGGGGTGGGTACGCTCATGACCAGCGAGCCTTCCGAAAAGAAGAAGACCCAGGTGCTCAAATTGGAATCGAGCGGGCGCGGAAAGTTTAGCGGCGCCCTCGAAGGGCCGAAGACCAAGACCAAAGACGGGATCAAGCCCATCCTCCTGCTGGTCACGGTGGACGTTCTCGATGAGACCTCCGCCCGTTTCACCATCGGCAAACAAACCCTGGACCTGAAGCTGGGCCAGTGGAGTCCGATCCTCGAGCTCCAGTTCCCGGCTGGATTCATGTCCACTCTGCACGCCATCACCCAGGTCATCCTGACCGAGGTGAAGGGCCGCGTCAGCCTGTACTTCCTGCCGTTGCAAATTCATCCACTGCATTCGCCGTGGCACTATGCCGCCCCGTCCTCGCTGGCCAAAGATTCGTGGACCAACGCCGGGCCATTCCTCACCCTTGGCTGGCCGCAGGATACCAACGCCCTCGAAGACGACTGCATCACCGACGATCAATTTCTCGCCCTATGTGACTCGATCTTCGAGTCGCGCAAGCGCGTCTTCTATCGCCGTCTCGACAATTTCAAGGAAGGCGTGCTGGCGGGCATCTTCGACTGTCTCGACCGCGTCCAGCACATGTTCCTGCGTGACCGCACTGACATCGTCGAGGAATGGTATCTCAAACTCGATGGCTTCGTCGGCGATGTACAAACCCGCATCGACAAGCTCGGCCTGCAAAAATATCGCTACCTGGTCATGTCGGATCACGGCTTCAAGACCTTCGAACACAAGGTCAACGTCAATCACTGGCTGGTCCAGAACGGCTACATGAGCTTGACCACGCCTGATGGCGGCGACCTGAGTAAAGTGGATTGGTCCAAGACCCGCGCCTATGCCCTCGGCCTCAACAGCCTATACCTAAACGTAGCAGGACGCGAAGGTCAGGGCATCGTCCAGGCGGCAGAACTCGAAGCCCTGCTCGAAGAGATCCGCACCAAACTGCAGGATTGGAAGACCTCCAACGGCGAAACGATCTTCAACCGCGTGTTACCCAAGCATGAGGCCTTCACGGGACCTTACTCCCGCCTCGGCCCGGACCTGGTGCTGGGCTACGCCCCGAGATTCCGCGCCTCGTCTGAGACCGGTCTCGGCAAGATCGGCGGGACCGACCTGGAGACCAATACCGACCACTGGGGCGCGGACCACTGCATCGATGCCAACGCTGTGCCCGCCGTCATCTTCGCCAATCGTGACGTGGCCAATATGCCTGGCATCTCCTTCCGCGACATCCCGTTCCTGGCTTTGGGCAAACACCTCGATCAGTCCTATATCAAGCCGCCTTCGCAGATGGGTCCTCAAGGCCAGAAAGACCTGGAGGAGCGATTGAAGGGACTGGGGTATCTATAACCATGCTGAAGAAACTCTTCGGACGCCAACCTACTCCTGCCCCAAAAGAGATCGTGGTCGTCTCCGGCCTGCCCCGCTCGGGCACTTCGATGATGATGAAGATGCTCGAGCAGGGCGGCCTGCAGGTCGTCACTGATTCCCTGCGCACCGCCGACGACGACAACCCAAACGGCTACTACGAGATCGAGATCGTCAAGCAGATGCCCAGCGGTCAGACCGCCTGGCTGGACGGCGCACAGGGCAAGGTGGTCAAGGTCATTTCGGCGTTGCTGGAATACCTGCCTGCCAAGTATCACTACAAGGTCATCTTCATGGAACGCGCCATCGGCGAAGTGCTGGCCTCGCAGAAAAAGATGTTGGTCAACCGCCAGGAAGAATCGACCATCAGCGACGCGGAAATGCAGGAGCAGTTCCAGAAGCATGTGGCGGCGGCCAAGTACTGGCTCGCGCGCCAGCCCAACATCTCGGTCCTGTACGTGGACTACAACAAGATGCTGACTGCGCCCGACCCGCTCTCCCAGACTATTGCCGATTTCCTCGATCTGGGTCTGGATGTGGACAAGATGCGCGCCGTGCCCAACGAGCGCCTGTATCGCAACCGCGTTCCGCGCTCGTAAAACGCCCGGAAAACTCACTTGAGATTCGCTTGACTTTCATCTAATCCGGCGTATAATTTAGGGGTTGGATTCAAAAACAGTCGGGCATCCCCCAGCAAGCGCTTGAGAAAAAATCTCAGAGCGCTTGCGTTTGTTTGTCTCTTGGATGCGCCATCGCCAGCCGTACAAAGAGATTGCCTGACGAGCACTTAATTTTTTGGTGACAAGGAGAGGACCAGTGGAAACCAAGGGCCTGACCGCACTCCGTATCAGCCTAGCCTCACCCGCCACGATCATGTCGTGGTCTTATGGTGAGGTGCTGAAACCCGAAACGATCAACTATCGCCGTTTAAGGCCAGAGAAAGATGGGTTGTTTTGTGAGGCCATTTTCGGCCCGACCCGTGACTGGCAGTGCTATTGCGGCAAATACAAGAATCCCCGCTATAAAGGCATCGTCTGTGACAAGTGCGGCGTCGAAGTAACCCGCGCTGCCGTCCGCCGCGAGCGCATGGGCCATATCGCGTTGGCCACTCCGGTGGCGCATATCTGGTACACGCGCCGCGTCCCCTCGTATCTGGGCATGCTGCTGGACATCTCCCGCCGCAACCTGGACCGCGTGCTGTACTTCGCACAGTACATCGTCACCTATGTGGACGAGGAAGCCCGCAAGAAGGCCTTGCAGCGTCTCGAAGACGAGATCACGGTCTCGGAACGGGAACAGGCCGCCGGCACCAATTCCAAGATCGCCGAGATCAAGACCCACCGCGACCGCCTGATTGCCGACATCAACCAGAAGCGCGCCGCCCTTGAACAGGAATACGACGAGCGCATCGCCGAGCAGTTGGACCCGATCATCAAGGAAGGTCAGAAACTCGAAAAGACCCTCCAGGATCAGATGGGCCAGCCCGCCAAGAAGGACGTCGTTTTTGGCACGGACAACGAGAAGATTCTGAGCGCTGGCGACAAGATCACCAGCAAGCAGATCAGCCAGGTGCAGAAGATCGTGGCCCGCAAGCTCGAAGCGCTGGAAAACGATCTCAAGGATCAGAAGTACCGCCAGTTGGAAGATCTGAAGATGGAGGTCGGCCGCATCAAGGCCGATGCCGAAATGCAGATGGAGGCCCTGCGCAACGAACTCGAAAGCCAGACTTCCACCTCCTCCAACACATCCTCGCGCATGCGCGACGAATTGGTGGAACTCCGCCCGTTCACCTTCATCAGCGAGACCCGCTACCGCGAACTAAAGCAGCGCTGGGGTCAGGTCTTCCGCGCCGACATGGGCGCCGAGGCTTTCTACGACATCCTCAGCCGCCTCGACCTCGACCGCTTGTCGCAGGAGCTGTGGCATGAGGTCCGCACCACCAAATCGAAGCAGAAGCGCAAGAAGGCTACCACCCGCCTCAAGGTCGTGGAAGCCTTCAAGCGTTCGGGCAACCGCCCCGAGTGGATGATTCTCACCGTCCTACCGGTCATTCCTCCCGACCTGCGCCCGATGGTGCAGCTGGACGGCGGCCGGTTCGCCACCTCCGACCTGAACGACCTGTACCGCCGCGTC
>CALFXA010000216.1 GCA_937928015.1 uncultured Anaerolineales bacterium
CTGTCCTGAACAAGCCGTCACGCGCGCGCAGATGGCCGTCTTCCTCACGCGGACGTTCGGCCTGCCACTACCCTAGGGAACAAACGATTAACATCCTGCGTCTGGAAGAAATCATGGAGCCAAAATGAAACACACCCTTCTCTTCACCCTGCTGATCGTCCTTTTGGCGGCTTGCACCCCCGCAACCGCCTATCCCAACGAGGGTTACCCACCTGCAGAGCAACCTGTTACGAACGGCAACGTCGACTATCTGCCCCGACCCTCCGACAGCAGCCTGACCCGCGCCGAGGCCTTCCTCGACTCATCCAGCCTGTCCATCCTGGAAAGCTCCCCGCTTCAATTCGTGCTCACGTTGAAGGGCAGCCTGCCGACCCCTTGTCACCAATTGCGTGTGGCCGTCGGCCAACCTGATGCAAACCAAAAGATCAACGTTGACGTGTATTCAGTTGCTGACCCCGAGCGCATCTGCACCCAAATGGTCAAGCCGTTCGAGGTCAATGTGCCGTTGGGCAGTTTCCCTATGGGACATTACGTTCTGTTCGTAAATGGGAACCAGGTCGCTGAATTCGACTCATAAGTAAAAAAGTGACAGTCACCTAACGGATGACTGTCACTACCTATTCTTCCCTGCTGACCTTCCCCATTTTCGCATTCGTCAACTTGACCAGGTCCTCCACTCGCAGGTGGATGTCCAGTCCGCGCTGACCGCCCGAGATGTAGATACGCTCGTAGGCCTGCGCGGCAGAATCCACCACCACCTGGAAGCCTTTGTTGATCAGCGCCAGCGGGGAGATTCCGCCCGCCTGAAGTCCCGTCAACTGTTCGGCTTCGCGCTCGGTCGGTAGATAGACCTTCTTCTCGCCGAGGAAGGCCGCTAGCAATTTCAGGTCCACGCTTGAGGGCCCGGGGACGGCCACCAACAGCGGTTTCTTGGGTTTATCGCGCGTGATGACAATGGTCTTGAAGACCTGTTCCGTTGGGACGTTCATCAATTGCGCCACTTCCAGCGCACCCATTTTCTCAGCGGGGAATTCGTGCGCCTCGTATGGGATTTTTCGAGAGTCGAGCAGGCGGGTGACATTGTTCGTTATTGGCATCTTGACATCCATGCTATACTACAAGTGCCGCGTAAATTATCAAGCTGGAATTTCATTTTGCTTGCAATCTGAAAAGAAGGTTTGATAATTTGTGTAATAAGCGGCGATTTTAGTAATTTTATCCCAATCCACGGAGGGCACGATGATTACGAAGGAATTTTTGGCTGAGTTCGATCTCTTCAAGGGGATTCCTGACGCCGTCCTGCACGAGATCGCGGGCATCTGCAAGGAGATCAGCATCAAACAGGATGACGTCGTCTTCCGTGAGGGCGAAAAAGCCGACCTGCTGCACCTGCTCGTGAAAGGCAGCATCGCTCTGCGCGTCAAACTGACCTCCCGGCCCGACTCCGTTACCGTGAGCATCGTCGCCCGCCCGCATCAAACTCTCGGCTGGTCGGGCGTGGTCAAGCCTTTCCACTATACCGCCACCGCTTACTGCGAAGAAGACAGCCAGCTCATCGCCATCCCCGCGGAAGGATTCCTTGCCATCCTCGACAGGCATCCCGAAGCGGGCTACAAGATCATGCTGCGCATCACCGAGATCATCTCGGACCGCCTGCGCAACAGCCGCCAGGCGCTTTTGAAAACCCTGTGAGGTGAAGCATGTCCCCCAGCCAGGAAGAGGAACGACTCAGGCGTCTGCGCGAGCGCCAGCTGTCGGACCGCGACCCGCTGGTCAAGCAACGCAAACATCAACAAACCAGCGCCGTCCGCACGCACAAAGCGATCAAATCTTTTTCGTTCGGCGAAAGCCTGTCAGCCATCCCGCACATCTGGAAGGGTGCCTTCGTCGGGCTGATGCTGGGACTGGCTGTGGTCTTCATCCTCCCACTGGTATGGGACTCGCCCTACGCTTTGATAGTTGGTATCCTGGCCGCGGCAATCTGCACGATCTTCGGCGTGGTCACAGGCAACGCCCTCGACCTGCGGGATGATATCAAAAAGGATATGTAACCTGATGCCCCTGCCTCGGCGGGGGCATCTCTCTCTCATCCAAGCGTAGTAAAATACTCGGATGAAGACCTCCACTGCCGCCGTTCCCCTCGAAAAGCTGCTCGAACAGTTACCCGATACCTACAGTCTCGCGGACCGTGAGCTGGTTCACCGCGCCTATCGGGTGGCCGAGGAGGCTCATCGGGAACAGAAGCGCGCCTCGGGCGAGCCGTATATCAATCATTGTCTGGCCGTGGCCAGCATCCTGGCCGAATTGCGAGTCCCGCCCGAAGTCATCGCGGCGGGACTTTTGCACGACACCGTCGAAGACACCACCGTCACCCTGCACGACCTGCGCCGCGATTTCGGCGACACCATCGCCGCCCTCGTGGACGGCGTCACCAAGTTGACCAACCTGCCGCGCGTCTCCCGTGGCGACCAGCACGCTGAGAATGGCAACGGCAAGGACGATGTCAACGCGGAACAGCCCGCGGTGTTAGGCCGTCGCGCCGACATGGTCTCCGAGACCCTGCGCAAGACCTTCCTCGCCATGGGCGACGATGTGCGCGTGGTGCTCATCAAACTGGCCGACCGTCTGCACAACATGCGTACTCTCGGCTACATGCCCGAGCACAAGCGCAAACGCATAGCCCAGGAAACGCTCGACATCTTTGCGCCGCTCGCCAACCGTCTGGGCATCTGGCAGATCAAGTGGGAATTGGAAGACCTCGCGTTCCGCTACGTCAACCCCGAAAAATACAAAGAGATCGCCGAACAACTCGCGGGACGCCGTCCCGACCGCGAGGCGCAGATCGAGACCATCAAAGACAATCTAGCCAAATTGCTGGAGCGCAATAACATCAAAGCCGAGATCAGCGGACGGCCCAAACACATCTACTCGATTTACAAGAAAATGGCCAAAAAGGGCAAGCCCTTCGACCTGGTGCGGGACGTACGCGCCGTGCGCCTGATCGTCCCCGACGTGCCCTCCTGCTACGCCGCCCTGGGCGTGATCCACACCCACTGGCGGCCCATCCCTGGCGAGTTCGACGACTACATCGCCGCACCAAAAGATAACTTCTACCAGTCGCTGCACACGGCTGTCATCTACGACGATAGGCGTCCCGTCGAGGTGCAGATCCGCACCGCCGACATGCATCAGAGCGCGGAGTATGGCATCGCCGCCCACTGGCGCTACAAGGAAGGCACCAGGCAATCGGACAAGGCTTTCGAGCAGCGCATCAACTGGCTGCGCAACATGATGGAATGGCGCTCGGACGTGAAGGATGCCGCCGAGTTCGTCGAGTCGATGCGCACGGACGTGTTTCAGGACCGCGTGTACGTCTTCACCCCGCGCGGCGACATCATCGACCTGCCTGCGGGCTCCACGCCCATCGACTTCGCCTACCACGTCCATACCGACATCGGCCACCGCTGCCGCGGCGCGCGCATCAACGGGAAACTGGTCCCGTTGTATCAGGAATTGAAAACGGGCGACCAGGTCGAGGTCCTGACCGCCAAGCGCGGCGGCCCCAGCCGCGACTGGTTGAACTCCAACCTTGGGCTGGTCAAGACCCAGCGGGCCAAGTCCAAGATCCGCGTGTGGTTCAAGAAGCAGGAAGACGAGCAAAACCTCGCGCAGGGACGCGCCACCCTCGAACGCGAGATTTCGCGCCTGGGCATCGGCGAGATCAACTTCGAGCGGATGGCACGCTCGCTCGGCTTCAAGGTCCCAGACGAGATGTTCATCTCGCTCGGCACGGGCGACCTTTCGGTCAGCAGGGTCATCAAGGAGTTCTCGGAAGAGGTCGAGATCGCCGACATCCTCTCGGCCACGGGGACCGCCAGTGAGGCCACCTCCACCGATGCTGTGGAAGTGGTGGGGCTCAAGGGTCTGCTATCCTCGATGGCGCGCTGCTGCAACCCCACCCCGGGCGACCAGATCGTGGGCTACATCACGCGCGGACGGGGCGCCACCATCCACCGCCAGGATTGCCCCAACATCCTGCGGCTGAAGGACCGCGAACGCCTGCTGCAAGTGGATTGGGGCCGCTCCGAGCGAACCTACCCCGTGCCTGTCTCGATCAAGGCCTACGACCGCCAGGGCCTGATGGGCGACATCTCCAACCTGCTGGATACCGAAAACGTCAACATCGTGGACGTAACCGTCAAGGTCAACCGCAGCCTGGCCGACCTGCACCTGATCGTGGAGGTGCGCGACCTGGCCCAACTCAGCCGCATCCTGACCCGTATCGAAAATCTGCCGAATGTGCTCGAAGCGCAGCGGACAAATCCAGGATAAAGCAAGAGGCCGCGTAAAAGTACGCGGCCTCTTGCTTTACCATCAACTGCTCATCAACAATCAAAGCAGATAGTGGGTGAGGGCGTCATCGTTTTTGTAGGGGTGGCAGTCGCACTAGGAGTGTATGTGGGCGTTTTCGTGAAAGTCGCTGTGGGTAATGCAGGGGGTGAGATAAAGGTATTTACCAGAAACACTGCCATCTGCGCACGCGTCACTGCGGCAGTAGGACAGTAGTATCCATTGCCACAGCCGCTCGTAATTCCTTCATTTGCCAATTGTTCGATCCAGGCCACCGCCCAATAGCTAGAGGCCACGTCGGCAAACAGGATGCCATTGACAGCAGGCGGGACATACCCTGCACCATGCTTGGCGCGCAAAAGGAGGATTGCCATCTGATCTCGCGTTACCACGCTGTCAGGACAATAATTCCCGTTGCCGCAACCGCCTGTAATCCCCTCGTTGGCTAATTCCTCGATCCAGGCTGCCGCCCAATAATTCGCAGGGACGTCGACGAATTTAGTCCCACTGGCCGAAGGTGGAACATAGGCCGAACCGTGGATGCCTCGCAGCAGGAATACCGACATCTGCGCCCGTGTCACCGCGGTATCTGGGCAAAACAGCAGTGGGTTACTCGAACAACCACCTGTGATCCCTGCATGGTAAAGCTTCTCCACATAGAGCCAGGCCCAATGCGCGCGCGGAACATCGCCAAAGGTGACCGTATTGATGGGAGTAGCTGTTGCAGTTGGAGTATAAGTTGCCGTCGGAGTCGCGGTCGGAGTATGGGTCTCTGTAGGTGTGGGTGTTGATGTGGGAGGCTCAATGTCAGAGTATGACCACAACTCATATCCTGCCCCGTCACCGCCATCCGCGCGGAAATACAACACGTTGTTATACACTGCCATATGGCTTGGGTTGGAACTGGAAGCGCCACTGTAAATATCCGTCACACGACTGGCTGTCACGCCATCATAGGACCATAGTTCAACCCCTGCGCCGTCACCGCCATCTGCCTGGAAGTATAACTTGTTGTTATAAACAATCGTCGAGAATATTCTGTTATTTCGATCTGTACTTACTTGCATATTCAATGCATGGGTAGGTGGATTAACGCCATCGTACATCCAGAGTATACGAGAAGGTGAAGCAGAATCATTTTCAGCCTGGAAATAAAGTTTTCCATTAAAAACAGTCAGGGATTCCAATCGTTCGTAACTACCACTAGGTCCCTGCCAGATGACACTAGGCGGGTTTATTCCATCATATACCCACAATGAGTAAGCCCCATTACTATCCACACTAAACGCTGAAAAATAAAGCTTGTCATTAAAAACAGTGAAACTCGTGGCATCAAAAATTGTATCCGTAAACAAATTAGGTAAATTGACCCCATCATACACCCATGTGCTGCCGAAAGAATTCGTAAAATATAATATATTTTTATATACGCCTAAAGAGGTAGGATAAAGGGTCCCTAGGAAAGAAGTTGCATCAAAGGCAGGAGCAGGTATTGTCTGTCCATCATACTTCCATAAACCAGGTTCCCCATCACTACCATTTGCGGCAAAATATAACTCGCCGTTGAATTCCGTCAAATATTCTGGATTGGGCGAATATGGCATCCCAGTCCTCATCCATACATCAACAGGCGGATTTGTTCCATCATACATCCACAGGGTTCGACCCACGCCATCATTTCCATCTGCCGAAAAATACAACTCATTATCGAAGGCTTTCATATATCTTGGGATGGAACTCGTCGCCCCCGGGTAAATATCCGCCACGCGCTGTACGGCAGATGTTGCACGCGCCGAGGTCATGTTTAGCGTAAAGATCACGGTGGCCAGGGCCAGGAAGATACCAAAACCCCATCGGCTGTCATACAGATTTTTCCATTTCATGCTGAACCTCCTTTGAAGGACCCAATATAAGGAGAAGACGTCCATACTCCCCTCAGGGTTCCCGTAGTATAGGTAAAAAAAGTGGAATTCACCAGTGAAAATCATCCTGTTTATCTTCTTACAGGGTGGTATAATCGCGCCGTTTTATGAGCCTATTGAGCGTTGCCGAGGCGCGCGAGCGCATCCTCACTCATTTTCAACCTGTCGCGGCTGAGTCTCTGCCTTTGGTAGAGTGCGCCTTTCATGTGCTGGCGCGTGACGTCGCCGCTTCGACCGATCTCCCCCTCTTCGACAATTCCTCCATGGACGGCTTCGCCCTGCGCGCCGCGGACGTGGCGGGCGCTGCGCCCGATTCCGCGCGGACCCTGCGGGTGGTGGCCGATATACCAGCGGGTGCCACGCCCATGGTTTCCCTCACGGAGGGACAGGCCGCGCGCATCATGACGGGCGCGCCCCTGCCTCAGGGTGCAGACGCCATCCTCCCCGTGGAAGACACCGACTTTCAGGACCGCTCGGCAGGCCTGCCCGCGCCCGAGTCCGTGCAGGCCTTCCAGGCTGTGAAAACGGGTGACAACGTCCGTCCGCGCGGCATGGACATCCGTGCGGGCGAGGCGGTCTTGCAGGCAGGCCACCTGCTCAAGCCGCAGGACCTGGGCGTGCTGGCCATGTTGGGCGAGGCCCAGGTCCGCGTGTATCGCAGACCGCGCGTGGCGCTGCTCTCCAGCGGCGATGAACTGCTGTCCGTGGATGCTCCGCTCGAAAGCGGCAAGATCCGCGACTCGAACTCGTACACGCTGGCGGCGCTGGTCGAAAGCGCAGGCGCGGAAGTCATCCGTCTGGGCGTGGCCGCGGACCGTCGTGAGGCGGTCGAGGCGCTGCTCAAGCAGGCCGCCACCCTGCAAGTGGACCTGATCCTGTCTTCAGCGGGCGTCAGCGTGGGAGCGTTCGATTATGTCAAGGAAGTGATCGAGTCGGACGGCAGGCTGGATTTCTGGCGCGTAAACATGCGCCCGGGCAAGCCGCTGGCCTTCGGAGAATATCGCGGTATCCCGTTCATCGGCCTGCCTGGGAACCCTGTTTCGGCCTTCGTGGGCTTCGAGGTCTTCGTGCGGCCCGCGCTGGGGCGGCTGGGCGGCCTGAAAACGGTCAGCAGGCCGAGGGTCCGCGTGCGGCTGGGGGAGGCGGTCGAGTCCGATGGACGGGAAAGCTACCTACGGGCCGAGATCCGCGAGGAAAACGGCATCCTGACGGCCCACTTAAGCGGGCATCAGGGCTCGGGAAACCTGCTCTCGCTGGTTCGGGCAAATGCTTTACTTATTATCCCCGCTGGGGTAAAATCTGCGCCTGCTTATCAGGAAGTAGACGCCTGGATGCTATGAGGAAACATGGATAAATGGCTCTACCGCACGATGATCGTACTGGCCGTGATCGGTCTGCTCGTGGCAGCCTACATGACCGTTTACAAATGGACCAATAACAACGCCATGTGCCTGGGGAGCGGCGACTGCGGAACCGTGAACGCCAGCAAGTATTCGGAAGTGAACGGCATCCCCGTGGCGCTGGTCGGCTTTCTCGGGTACGCCTCCATTTTGGGAGTGCTCATCCTCGAAAAACGTAAAGTCTTCCTGGCTGAGTTCTTCGAGGAGAACGCCACCCTGTTGACCTTCGGCCTGGCGCTGACGGGTTTCCTGTTCACGCTCTGGCTGATCTATGTGGAAGTGGCTCTGATCAAGGCGTTGTGCCCGTTCTGCCTAACTTCACAGGTCGTGATGACGATCATCTTCATCCTGTCCATCATTCGGCTGGTCCGCCAGCCAAACCTTTAGGAGGAGTGATGCCTCGTATCAAGTGTCATTACATGGATTGTGTGTTCATCGACGAGGGCTTATGCAGCGCCGCCGCCGTGGAGATCGACCCCGACACGGGCTGTGTGACCTACTCGCCGTCGGAGGCGGCCGCCATCGACGACGAATGGGAAGACGATGAAGAGTTGGATGAATGGGAGGACGACGAAGAGGAAGACGATGAAGAGTGGCTGGACGAAGAGGAAGACGAGTTCTAGCCTGCAATCGAGTCAAAAAAGCCTTCTCACGCGAGAAGGCTTTTTGATTCTTCCAACACATCACGCGTTGAGCGCGTACAACAAAATCCCTGCCGCCACCGCCAGATTGAGCGAACTGACCCGTCCGCGCATGGGCAGCGAGACGGTCACGTCGCAGGCCGCGACCTGCTCGCGGGAGAGTCCCTTTTGCTCGCTGCCCAACAGCAGGACCCACGGCTCATGTGGGACAAGGGTGTGATAGTCCACGTCAGCGTGGGCCGAAGTGCCGATCACTTGCACAGAGCGGGTCCGCGCCCAAAGTACGAATTCCTCGAAGGAGGTCTGCACAATGGGCTTCCAGAACATGGCGCCCATGCTGGCCCGCACTACGCTGGGATGATACAGGTCCACGCCGCCGTCGAGCAGGAATAGGCCGTCGGCGTCGATGGCATCCATGGTGCGCAGAATCGTCCCCACGTTGCCAGGGTCCTGCGGTGAGACGAGTGCCACCAGTTTGGTCAGCCTCTGCATGGAGGTCAACACCTGATTGCGCTGGGCCACGACCGCCAGCAATCCCTGAGGATTGTCCTTTTCAGCCAGGGATTCCATCACAGGCGCGGAGACAGGCTGGAGCCGCGTCGGAGCGGCGCCCGGGCTGGGATGCTGCAAACGCTCGACCAGGTCGCGGGCGAAATGGCTGGTCAGCGACTCGGGCGCGTAGAACAGGGTCTCCACTTCCCAGCCCGCCTCGACCGCCTGGCCGACGTGATGCAATCCCTCGACCAGGAATTGTCCCGTCTCGGCCCGCGCCTTGCGCTGACGAAGCGCGCGTGCCTGCTTGACGGATGGATTGGAGAGGCTGGTGATCTGCGGCTGGGGAGAGTTCATACCCCGATTGTATCAAAAAGAAGACCCGCCTTTCGGCGGGTCCAGAACTTACGGCGTAACCACGATCAATTTGCCGATCATGCCTGCCATGTAATGGCCCGGCGTGCCGCACACAACCTGATACTCGCCGGGGTTTGCGGGAGCAGTGAAAGTCTCCGTCTTGCTGCCGCCCGGGTCGACCTCGACCTCCCAGTAAATGTTGCCCTCATCTTCGTCGCCGAAATTGTCGCCCACATTGGTTTCCAATTTCATGACGACGAATTCATGCACCACCGCCCCATTGTTCGTGGCGCTGAGGGTGATCTCCTTCCCCGCCGGGATGGTAAAGGCATTGGGCGTGAACTTGAAATCGGTAAACGTCACGTCGATGGTGTCTTTTGCGGCGGGGCCGCCTCCGCAGGCGGCAAGCAGGATGGATGAGACAAGTAACAGTAAAGCCAGGGACAGTCTTTTCATGGGTTCCTCCACCAAAATAAGGATAAAATGTTAATCCTATATTAATCTTAATAGTCGCAATTTTCAACACCCATATTTCCTATTTGAAATCCCCGTCAAGGTTGTCAGTTCTCCGTGGCTTGTGTATAATCATCCCATTCAATTAGGAGCCATTCCAATGACGGACAGCATTCACTAACTTCAGGCTTTTCAGGGTATGACCCGCTGTTTTGATTCACAGCCGAGGGCATGGCCCTCGGTTTTCTTTTTTAAGTTAGGAATGCACATGCTTACCGTCCATCAACTTCGCAAATCCTACGGCATCCAGCCGATCTTACAAAACATCAGCTTCAGCCTGAGCAACGGCGAACGCGTCGGCCTGATCGGTCCGAACGGGAGCGGCAAGACCACGCTCATGCGCATCCTGGCAGGATTCGAACCTGCCGATGCGGGACAGGTGATTCCCAATCGCTCCCCGCTACGCGTCGGCTACCTGGCCCAGGGCATGGAATTCGCCCCCGGGGACACGATCCAGTCCGCCCTGGGACCTGCTCCCGTTAAACCCGAGGACCTCGAAGCCGAAGTCGCCTCCCTGGCGATGGCGCTCTCCTCCACCCCCGAAGACTCAGGCCTTCAGGCCCGCTACGACCTGACGCTCGCGCAGCTCACCACCGTCCATCGTCCGCTGTCCACTGTCCTTGCCCCGCTTGGCCTGGCGGACTATCCGCTCGACACGCCCGTGGCCCATCTCAGCGGCGGACAGAAGACCCGCCTGATGTTGGCGCGCGTGCTGCTGGAAGAGCCGCATCTGCTGCTGCTCGACGAACCCACCAACCACCTCGACATCCAGATGCTCGAATGGTTGGAGGGTTGGCTAGAGTCCTTCCCGGGCGCGGCACTGATCGTCTCGCACGACCGCGCTTTCCTCGACAACACCGTCACCTCGATCCTCGAACTCGATCCGCTCACCCACAGTCTGCGCGCCTACGAAGGCAACTATGCCGACTATCTGGAGCAGAAGATCACCGAACGCGAGAAGCAGGCCCAGGCCTATCAGGACCAGCAGGACGAGGTCGCTCAACTGCGCGCCGCCGCCGCTCACATCCGCGGGCTGACCAAGATGAAGAAGGGCGGAAAAGGGGATAGCGGCGACAAGTTCGCCAAGGGCTTCTTCGGCAACCGCGCCACCAAGAACACAGCGGGGCGCGCCAAACACATCGAAGCCCGCATCGAAAAACTGCTCACCGAAGAACGCGTCGAACGTCCCTCGCGCTCCTGGCAGATGAAACTCGATTTCGGCGCGCCTGAACATCAATCCAAAAACGTGCTGGTGACCGAGAATCTCTCTATTGGTTACACGCAAGACAATCCTCTACTCGCGGGGCTGAACCTACACATCCGCGCGGGACAGCGCATCGCACTGACAGGACCGAACGGCTCGGGCAAAACCACGCTCATCCGCACCATTGCAGGCAGACTGAGTCCGCTGGGCGGCACGCTCAAACTCGGGCAAACCGTCAGGCTCGGCTACATGGCCCAGGAGCAGGAATTGCTCGACCCGTCACTGAACGCCATGCAAACCGTGCAAAGGATCGCGCCCTTCAACGAGACCGAGGCGCGTCACTTCCTGCACTTTTTCCTCTTCAGTGGAGACGATCCGCTGCGCCCCACGCGCGACCTGTCCTTCGGTGAACGCGCGCGCCTGCAACTGGGTCTGCTCGTGGCACAGGGCTGCACCTTCCTGATCCTCGACGAACCGATCAACCACCTCGACATCCCGTCGCGGGCGCGCTTCGAGCAGGCACTGACCCAGTTTAACGGGACCATCCTAGCGGTCGTGCATGACCGTTACTTCATCGAGCAATTCGCATCCGAAGTGTGGACGGTCAAAGATGGGAGCATCGAAAAATGGTAGAGCCAACCGCTTATCCTGAAGTCAATCTTGTCCTGAACGAATTGCTCCTGGGTGCAAAATCTGCGCTGGGCGAACGATTCGTCGGCATGTATTTGTATGGTTCACTTTCGAGCGGCGACTTCAATCCCGACACCAGCGACGTGGACTTCCTGATCGTGACCGAAGGTGAGTTGTCCGAGGAGCGAATGCGCAAACTCGAAATGCTGCATCAACGCCTGTGGGCCAGCAGACTGAAATGGGCCCCCAAGTTGGAAGGCGCGTATGTTTCCAGACAGATCATCCGCCGCCATGACCCGTCTGCGCCGCCCTGCCCGTCGGTTAACGAGCGCCAATTCTACGTGGCGCACCTCGGTAGTGACTGGATCATCCAGCGCCGCATCCTGCGCAAGTGCGGCGTGGTCGTGGCGGGACCCTCTCCTGCTGAGTTGATCGATCCTGTATCAAGTGACGAGATCCGCGCCTCCGTGATCAAGATCATGAACGAATGGTGGCAACCCATGCTGCACAATCCCGCCTGGCTCGACGAGCGCGGACCCGAATACAAGGTTTACGCCGTGGTCAGCATGTGCCGCGTGTTGTACACGCTGGAGCATAAAGAAATTGCCTCCAAGCCCGTGTCCGCGCGTTGGACAATCCAGCAGGTAGACGAGGCTCAAAGGCAACAGATCGAAGATGCGCTGGCCTGGAGGTACGGTGTGGAATGGAATCACACCCTTGATGAAGCGCTGACACTCATCCGGCTGGCAGACGAACGCTGCATGGGATGAGCTGGGCCAAGACATTATCAGGTAAAATCTTTGTCATGCGATTGAACCGACTGGCGCTTGCCCTGCTCCTGGCCCTGACCGCCTGCGGAACCAGCGCCCCCGCTCCCGCCACGATCAACGTGCTGGATGGCGGCCAGCTTCACATGCTGACCGCCGCCTCTGGTACCACCGCAGATACTTTCATCCGCGCGGGACTCATCATCACCCCCAACGACCGCGCGCTGTTGAACGGGCTTCCCGTCCCCATGAACGACCTCATCCCTGCGGCTGGCCCCGTGACTCTGCAATTGGTCCGCGCTCAGGCATTGACCCTGGTCACACCCGAGGGGACACGCACATTGCAAACCTCCGCGCCGACGGTGGGCGCCGCGCTACGCGAGGCGGGTATCGACCTGTACGCCAGCGACTTGCTCGTCCCATCCGCTGATACGCCCATCGTGGGTGCGCTGACTATCACGCTCACGCCTGCCCGAGAAGCCACCGTCAGCGTGGGTGGACAGGAGGTGCGAATCCGCTCCTCCGCGCGGACGGTTGGGGCGGCTCTGGCCGAAGCGGGGATTCCGCTGCTCGGTCTGGACTACAGCTTCCCGTCGGAGAGCGAAGCGCTGCCCGCCGATGGACAGGTGCGTGTCGTGCATGTCCGCGAAGCCGTCGTGCTGGCCCAAAAATCCATCCCGTTCGACAACGAGTTCGTCGCCTCAGCTGATGTCCCGCTGGACCAGCAGCAAATCCTCGAACCTGGGCAGACGGGGCTGAACGTCAGCCGCGTGCGAATCCGCTATGAAGATGGGCAGGAAGTCTCGCGTCAAAGCGAGGCCGAGACACTCGTCCGCGCGCCGCAGAAACAGATCACAGGCTACGGCACCAAGGTCGAGATCAAGACCACCAGCGTGGACGGTGTGCAGATCGAGTACTGGCGTGCCGTGCAGATGTACGCCACGGCATATTCGCCCTGTCACTCGGGGTCGAG
>CALFXA010000217.1 GCA_937928015.1 uncultured Anaerolineales bacterium
CGACCACCGAGATCTACACTCTTTCCCTACACGACGCTCTTCCGATCTTCCGCTTGGGCGCAGGGGCGGGCTTCGAAGCGACAGGCTTGGGCGGTTCGGGCTTGAAGTCGATTGGCTTGATCTCGAGTTCAGGCTCGGACCTGCTCTCGACTGCGAAATTCACAGGCTCAGGAGCAGGTTCCACCACGGGAGCGGGAGCTGGCGGAGGCGTCTCAAGCGGCGGGCTGTAAATGATCTCAGGAGCCTGCTCGGGCACCAACGCGGGGCTGAAGACGAGATCCGACTCAGACTCCGCAGGATGCCAGTCGGACGGGGTAATGGGTTCGGGCTGGGCAGGCGGCTCAGGCTCGCCCTTCAGCCAGGACGGCAATTCATCGGTATCGATGCGGGTGGCAGGCGCAGGTTCCTCGTCTTTGTCGAGGCCCGCCAGCCAGTCGGGCAGGCTAGACTCTTCGGCCGCCAGCGGCTCCAACGGAGCGGGCGTCGCTTCGGGCTCGTGCGATGGCACGACCACTTCTGCATTGTCCAACTCATTCAACCAGTCGACCACATCGAGGGTGGGACCCGTCGCCTCGGCCTCGAGTGCGGCGGCAAACAGATCCTCGCTCGTCGTCTCTTTTTCGGACAGGTCGCGCAACCAGACACCCGTCTCGTCGGCGGCAGGCAAAGGCGTCGGCTCGCTTACAGGGGCAGGCGTCTCGGTCTGGGATGCGCCCAACTCGCGGGCTTGCGCCACCCATTTGGGCGGAGTCTCTTTGCGGGCGTTCGGGTCGGTGACCAATTCTTCGGGCTTCGCGCCGTGCTTGGACGCCAGACTTTCCAGCCAGGCAATGGCGTCATCCTGCTCCTGCGCGGACGTGCCGAGCGTATCAAGCGAGGCAGCGGGAGCCGCGGGAACAGGTGCAGGCGCGGGCGGAGGCGGAGGCGGAATGATAGGCTCGGCGGGAACTTCCTGCGGAACGGGCGTAGCAGGCTGGACCGCGATAAACTGGTCCTCATCCATGCGCGCTTCGCCCAACTCGCGGGCTTGTGTCACCCACTCGGGCGGAGTCTCCTTGCGGGCGTTCGGGTCAGTGACCAACTCTTCGGGCTTCGCACCGTGCTTGGACGCCAGGCTTTCCAGCCAGGCGATGGCGTCATCCTGCTCCTGCGCGGATGTGCCGAGCGTATCGAGCGAAGCGGCGGGAGCCGCGGGAACAGGCGCGGGTGGAGGCGTGACCGCTTGCGGAGTCGGGAGGGGCGTTGGCGTGGGTTCAGGTTCAGACTCAGGCATCAACCAATCGGGCAGGTCGTTATCGGCGGTCGGCACGATGGGCTGGGACTCGTCCAAACCCTTCAACCAGTCAGAAATATTTTCATCGGAGGCAACAACAGGGGTCGCATCTACAACAGGAGTGACGGGAGTGACAGGCTGGGATTCGTCCATGCCCTTGAGCCAATCGGGGATATTATCGTTGGCAACAGGTTCTGGTTCATCCATACCCTTCAGCCAATCAGGGACATTCTCGTCAGCGGCGGGCTGGGAGGCGGCGACGGTTGCCGCGCCTGCGGCAGCCCCCGTAGCGGTGAGACCCTTGAACCATTCCTCGGCTTCGGCGGGAGTATCGGCGGTGGGGGCGGCGGACTCCTCGGGAGCCATAGCCTTCAACCAGTCGGGCATATCGGCGGGGGCCAAATTCTCATCCGCGCTGGAGTCGTCGAAGGAGACGGGCTGCTCGGGGCCAGTGGATTTCGTCCAACCTGCATCGCGCAGGAAGTCTGGGATATGATTCTCCGAGACTTCGGCCGCAACGGGGGCCTGTTCCGCGGACGGCATGCTAGCCGTAGACGGATAGTCAGCAGTCAGCGAGTCAGGTTCGGAAGTGCGTGAGTCAGAGGTCGACAGGTCGATGCTTGACGCGCGCCAGGCGGCCTGATCCACTTCGGCGCCTGTGTACTCGAAACGCTCCAGGTTGATGGCGGCATCAGAGACTTCATTGGAGCGGAAGATCGATCCTTGCACGAAGTTGGCATACGGGTCGAGTTCACCCACGCGATGACGATAGACCTGCGTGGTCTCGACACTGTCCGAGCTCTGCAAGAGCTCGACCATGATGCGATTAGCGTCCAAGCAATAGGGATAACGTTTAAGCAATTGCTGGCAAATATCGGAAGCGTCGGCCCGCTGACCCGCATGGAAATAGGCCTGCCCCAACAGGACCTTCATGTCGTCGCGATCCGCTTCCTGACCGAGCACAGCCTTGATCTCGGAGATGGCCTGCGGATACAACTCGCCCTGCACGTACATATGTGCGAGCGCGCCGCGCGTCATGCGGATCTTGGGCGGCTCCATCCCGTCGCGGCGGCCGAACAATCGGCGCAATTCGCCCTGGATGGCGGAGTTCGAGGGCTGACACTCGAAGGCACGTTGCATGTGCCAGATGGCTTCGTCAAGTTTGCCTTGCTCGTCGCGGATGATGCTCATGCCCACGTGCGACACGAAGTCGTCGGGGACAGCCATGAGCGCGCGCGAGAAGACATCCACAGCCTCATCATATCGTTTCGCCTCCAGGTAGGCCTTACCAAGTAGGCGATACGTTTCGAGATGTTTGGGGAAGGTCTTAAGGATATGGCGACAATGCGCGATAGCCTCATCCAGGTGACCCTGGTCGATCAGACCCTCGATATCTCGGTTATATATTCGCAGAGAAACTTTAGCCATCGATGCGCTCCTGATGCAAGTATGCCCGATTCTTAACAATTACGCAAGACCAAAGGTCATATTTTGAGAAAATTCCCGCGTTTTGGCGCGGGAATTTGACTCTCAGACGTAAAACAGCGGAAGCGGTGGAACAGGCTCGTCACTGATGACATGCGCCGCCGCCACCCGGGCCTGGACCTCGGGCTTGACCGCCGCGTTATTAGCGCGGATCGTGAAAAGCGGCTGATCCGCTTCGATCCTGTCGCCGACCTTGTGATGGATGATGAAACCGACGGCGTGATCCACGGGTTCGCCCTTCCGCGCGCGGCCCGCGCCCAACGAGACGGCCGCCTCGCCCACCTCGCGCGCATGGATTTGCTGAACCCAGCCGCTCTTCGGCGCGCGGACCACTTCCACCATGCTGGCCTTCGCCATCTTGTCGGGATCATCCACATACGACACGTCCCCACCCTGGGCGCGGATCAACTGGCGGAACTTCTCGAAGGCGCGCCCCTCGGCGATGGCTTTTTCCGCCATGACACGGCCCTCGGCGAAATCCCTGGCCTTCTTGCCCGCCACCAACATCTCGGCGCACATATGCAGTCCGTGCTCGCGGAAATCAGCAGGGCCGCCGCCGCGCAGCGCGTCAATGGCTTCGCGGACTTCCAGCACGTTTCCCACGGCTTCGCCCAGCGGCTGATTCATGTCCGAGATCACCGTGCGCACATCGCGGCCCGCCAGCTTTCCGATGGCGGTCATGGCTTCGGCCAACTTGCGCGCGTCTTCGAGCGTCTCCATGAAGGCACCGTTTCCCGTCTTGACATCCAGCACCATGGCATGCGCCCCGCCTGCAATCTTCTTGCACATGATCGAGGACGCGATCAACGGAATACACGGCACCGTCCCTGTTACGTCGCGCAGGGCATAGAGTTTCGCATCGGCGGGCGCCAGTTCTTTCGACTGGCCCGTCAATACGATGCCGATTTCTTTCAATTGCTTCTCGAATTCCTGCATCGAGAGGTCCACGCGATAACCAGGGACAGACTCGAGCTTGTCAAGCGTGCCGCCCGTGAAGCCCAAACCGCGGCCCGACATTTTCGCCACGGGCAGACCGCAGGCAGCCACGGTCGGCAGCACGAAGAGCGAGGTCTTGTCGCCCACACCGCCCGTGGAATGTTTATCCACGGCGATGTCCATCAGATGAGAGAGGTCCATGATGTCGCCGCTGTGCGCCATCGCCATGGTCAGGTCAGTGGTCTCGCGGTCGGTCATGCCGTTGAGCAGCACGGCCATCGCCCAGGAGGACACCTGATAATCGGGGATGCTTCCCTCGGTAAACCCCTTCACGAAGAAATCGATCTCTTCCTTTGTCAGTTCGCCTTTGTCGCGTTTTTTGATGATGATATCTACTGCGCGCATTCGCAACTCCTTGTGAAATTCAACGCAGGTATTGTATCGCATTTTGTCAGACAGGTTAAAACATCAGCGGAGGGAGGCCCTCCGCTGGAAATTCACGCCTTGACGATCTTCTGCCCATCCTTGCCGTCCTGCACCTGCCATCCAAGCGCCAGGATCTGGTCCCGTAATCGGTCCGAGGCGGCGAAGTCCTTGGCGGCGCGGGCCGCGGCGCGCTGCTCGACCAGGACCAACACCTCGGGAGGCGGACCTTCCTCTTCGAGCGGCGAGGCCTCGGTCACCATCTGCCAGGCTTGCGGAGAGATGCCCGCGCTCAAGTCTTCAGGCTGGATGAAACGCCCGATCTCTTCGAGCGGAATCTTCGCACCCGAGGGGAAGATCTCGGGATCGCAAGCCCGCACCAGGGAGACACTGCTCACCCCGCTGACCTCGCAGGTGTCGCTCTCGAAGTCGAAGATGATGCCCGTGTGTTCGTCCAGGCCCAGGGTGACGTTCTCGGGCGGGAGCAGGTTGCACCATTCGGCGAAACGATCCATGCCCACAAAGCAGCGGCTGGTATCAAGGTCCATGCCGCCTTCGGCGTTATTCCAGTGCGGGATGAAAGAAAGCGTCACGCCATAATCGGCAAACAGACTCAGCCCAGGCTTGACATGCACATCCTCACCGACCTTGTAGATCTCGTACACGGGCAACGCATGGGCACCGACAGCGATCGTCGCAGCAGAGGCAAACACCAGCGTGGTCCCGAGGCGGTGCTTCGCGCGGATCACATCCCAGGCGAGCGTCCCCGCCAGTTGACGGGCGGCATAGGTCGGGCTGCCTGGTCCCATGAAGATAATGTCGGCATACAACAAAGGCTTGAGGATTTCGGGGTTGTCGGGGCTGAACTCTGTGCCGCGTCTGCGGGCGGGGACCACATCCACGATGGGTTTGTAATTTTGCAGGCGGGTCTCGAGGAAGTCTGCCACGCGGCCTGCCACCAGGCCCGAGTTTAGCTCGAAGCCCGCCGTGGTTTCGAGCACGGCAATACGCAACGGGGAGGCATGTTTTCGGGCTACGGCTTCGAAGATGCGACCGCCTGCCAACGATGTCTCGCCCGAGCCAAGAAAGGCGATTTGTCCAAGGGTGTGATGAGTCATGTTTTTATGATGCCGCGTTGAGTTGGTCTATTACACCCAGCAGCACGGCATTGTCTGGGATGTCGGACATGCTTCCGCCAAAATGGGCATAGCGAATGCGGCCTTCCTTGTCCACCACACAGACCAAAGGCATCCGTCCCAGCTTGAAGATATTCACTTCCTGACGATACTTGCGCGCCACCCTGTGATCGGGATCGGGCAAGCCTGTGTAAGGAATCTTTTCGTTCGCCCAATAGCGGATGAACTGCTGCGGCTTATCAGGACCAACGGCCAGTATCACCGCGCCGTGATCAAGGAAGGCCTGATACTCATCGCGCATGCGCGCCAACTGCGCGCGGCAGAACGGTCACATGAAGCCGCGCAGAAAGGCCAGCACTACAGGCTTCGATCCGCGATAACTGGAAAGGCGCACCAGGTCACCCTGCGTGTCGGGTAATTCAAAATCGGGGGCAATCTCCCCAGGGGTGATGAGGGGGGTTGGACTCATGTTCTCACTTTACAAAAGATGCCAGAAATTGGACAACCGCCGCCACGACCTGAGTCTGCTGGTCCGCGCGGGAGATGGTCGCTTCCTTGTCGCCAGGCTGCGGACCGTAATCGCCAAACTGGGCGTGATTACCTCCGTCGATGACCACGTACTGCGTCGAGACGGGATTCAACGCACGCGTTTCATCGAACTTTGCCACACCTGCCATATCGCGCGTGCCGTAGATGGACAGCACACGCAGGTCGGAATTCTTGATCAACTCGTCAGCAGGATACGAGGCCCAAAAGACCAATCCCTTGACCTGAGCATGACTCCCCGCAAACAGCGAGGCTGCCACCCCGCCCAGGGAATGTCCGCCCACGACCCAATGCTCGATTTCAGGATAGGCGACAAAGACAGGTTCTGCGGCGTTGACGTCGAAGAAAGCCAGGTTCAGGCGCACAGGCACCAGCACCACCAGATATCCTCGCGCGGCGATCTCGCGCAGGGGCGGCGCGTACGAGCGCGCGTCCACGCGGCCGCCAGGGTAGAAGATAAAGCCGACCGAAGGGCGCGAATTTGCGGGTGCGAAAGTGATGAAGCGGTCTGTCGTCACGGTCACCTGCGAATCGGATTGCAACGCAGTCAACGCCTCGGGCGCGGGCCCCAACGGAGTCTCGGCCCAGAACACGAATCCACCCACAGCTAACAAAACAAGCACGCCCAGCGCGTATAAAATATAACGAACTTTGAACTTCATTCCATCTCCAAAAGGGACCTGGCCTTGGCCCATACCGCATCGAACATCTCCACCGTCAACTTGCCCGTCAGAGTGTTCTGCTGGCTGGGATGGTACGAACATACCAGCCACGGACCCGCGTCGAGGCGATAGGTTGCGCCGTGGGCGAACTTCCAGGCCGAATTTCGCGCGGAATATATCCGCAGCACTCTCTCAAATGCTATCCGACCCAGAACCACGATCACTTTTGGCTTCAGAATGTCGAGCTCACGTTCGAGGTACGGCTGACAGGTGTTGAGTTCTTCGAGCGTGGGCTTGTTATCGGGCGGAGCGCAACGGCCCGAGGCGGTGATATACAGATCGGACAGTATCAGGCCGTCGTCCCGAGAGGTCGAAGTGGGCTGGCTGGCGAATCCCGCACGGAACAGGGCGGGGTACAAAAAATCTCCCGAGGCGTCGCCCGTAAACTGTCGCCCTGTGCGGTTGGAGCCGTGCGCTCCAGGGGCGAGTCCCACCACGAGCAGGCGTGCATGCGGGTCGCCAAAGCCAGGCACGGGTTTGCCCCAATACTCGTGGCCCCGATAAGCCTTGCGCTTGACGCGCGCCACTTCCTCGCGCCATTCCACCAGGCGCGGACATTTTCGACAAGCGATGATTTCAGCGTTCAGCGTTTTCAAATCCATGAGACGATTGTACCCCTGACAGCCTTCCAGATTATACGATCAGCATGGCATCCCCGAATGAGTAGAAGCGATACCCCATGCGGATGGCGGTCTCGTAGGCCGAGAGGATGCGCTCCCGCCCCGCGAAAGCGCTGACCAACATGATGAGCGTGGATTTCGGCAGATGGAAGTTGGTGATCATCGCGTCCACAACCCTGAACTGATAGCCTGGCAGGATATAAATGGAGGTCGGGCCGAGGAAGGGCTGGACGGTGGATGATGAGTCATGGACCATTTGCTGACCCACGGTTTCCAGCGTTCGCACCGAGGTTGTCCCCACCGCGACGACTCGTCCGCCTGCGGCACGAGCGGCATTGATGGCGTCGGCGGTGGCTTGCGGAAGTTCGCACCACTCGGTGTGAATTTTATGTTCCTCGGGGTTCTCTTCTGTGACGGGTGCAAACGTATCCAGCCCGACATGCAGGGTGACGTAAGCGATCTTCACCCCTTTAGCCTGGACCTCGTCCAGCAGGCACGGCGTAAAGTGCAGGCCTGCCGTCGGCGCGGCGGCGGAACCAGGCTCACGCGCATATACCGTCTGATAGCGCTCGGGGTCCGACAGCTTCTCGTGGATGTATGGCGGCAGGGGGACGTTGCCCACGCTGGGGAAATGGGGCTCGATGGGCTCGCTGAAACGGATCAACCGCTCGGAACCGTTCAGCAGTTCGACAATCTCCGCCTGGGGCCCATTCTCAACCTCGACCTTTTTTCCTACGCTCAATCCTTTGCCGCCCACCAGGGCCTCCCAAGTCAGCGTGTCACGGCGGCGCAGAAGCAATAATTCGACCTTGCCGCCTGTCTCCTTGCGGGCGAAGATGCGCGCAGGGATGACGCGCGTCTGGTTGAGCACGAGCAGGTCGCCTGCGTGCAGATAATCCGTGATCTCACGGAAGATGTGATGACCAAGTTCGCCCGTGGCGCGATTCAAGACTAACAGGCGCGACGAGTCGCGCGGCTCGGCGGGCGTCTGCGCGATGGAGGATTCGGGAAGATGGTAGTCGAAGTCGGTAGTCTTCATAAGAAAAGCGGCGCGGGAGTCCGCGCCGCCAATTGTATCAGGGATTGACTAGGGAGGCGGCAACACATCCCACGGGCTGATCACCACCGTGGCCGTGCGGACCTCGAAGTGCAGGTGCGGACCGCTGGAATTGCCCGTGGTCCCGACCGCACCGATGACCTGGCTCTGGCTGACGTTGTTTCCGCACTCGACAAAGATCTGGCTTAAGTGCGCATATAACGTCTGGAAGCCCGTGCCGTGATCGATCATGATCATGTTGCCGTAGCCGTAATTGTTCCAGCCTGCATACACCACCACGCCGCCGTCGGCGGCATACACGTTCGCGCCTTCCAGACCCATCAGGTCGATGCCGAGGTGATTGGTCTTGGTGGAATAATCAAAGCCCGAGAGGACGTGCTTGTCGGTTGGGTAGGTGAAGGCCCCCGTCCCGACGGCGCCGCCGCTAATGGGCGGGCAGGAACCAGGTCCCGCCACCTGAGCGGAAGCAGGAGTGTCGCGGGTAATCCCCAACGGCATCCCGCCTGGGGTGTGATACTGATACACGCCGTTGGGCACGATCAAAAACTTACCCGTCGGGATGTTGGCGTTGACATAATCCGCGCCCACGCTGGCGGGGTCGATGTTGTTGGGCGCATAGTTGATGATGTCTTCGGGTTTGACCTTGAAGTACTCGGCCCACTGCCCAAACGGGATGCCACCCTGCCATTCCCAGTACACCCCATCTATGGGCAAAATGCGCAGGGTCTGGTTCGGACGCAGGCTGTGTGGGTCGTCTTGCAGCACGTCGAAATTGGCGGCAAAGATGGTGGCAGGCTGCAAGCCGTATTTTTCCGCGATGCCCGAGACGGTGTCCCCTGCCTGGACGGTGTAGGTCTCGATCTGCTGGCGCGGACGGCTTGGCACGATGGTGTGAAGCTGCGCCAGGCGCGTGATTCCCAGCGGGGAAGAGTCGGCGGGCCCAGCAGGAGGCGGATTCACCGCGGCAACCTGCGCGGCGTCAGGTGTGGCCGCGGAGGCATCCGCGTTGAACGCGCCTTGACGGTAGAACATCTGCACCAGCCAGATGACCACCACAATGGCAACCACCGACAGGATGTTCGTGCTGGCACGCAACAGGGATTCTCCCAGTCCCATCTGAAGCAGGAGATTCGTCAGCCGTGAGAACAGGCCCGGGGTCCGCTCTTTTCTTTCGTTTTTCGTCGCATCCCCTGAAGGGTCCAGGGGTGATTTATTATTCATACAGATTTAAGCTCTCCGCGCAGCATCATAACAGGGCGATTTCATCCCCGTCAAGCCGAACGCTCATGCTGCATTAACCCTCGGCAGCACGCAGGGACGGATTGAACAAATGAATCAGGGCAAAGGTCGCCAGCAGGAAGACTCCGCTGGCCAGCATGGTCGCGGCCAACCCCCACGACTGTGCGCCCCATCCCACCAGCAGGCTTCCCATCGGCGCCACACCCTGCAAGGCCCACAGGTAGAAACTAAACACCCGTCCGCGCAGGTCATTGGGGACCTGCAATTGCACCAGCGTGTTCATGGTCACCAACTGCGTGACCGACCCCCAACCGACAACGGCCAGCACAACCAGCGCCAGTGGAAGATTATTGATCCCACTGAGGGCGATCATCCCCACCGTGAAGGACACCTGTCCAAGCGTGAGGATCACTCCCTTGTGACGCGTACTGCTGAAATAGGCCGCCAGCAGGGCCGCCACCAGCGCACCGACTCCCTGGGCAATATAGACCTGACTGGTGCGCAGCGCCACCAACGACTCAGTATCCTGAAGCGTCTTCAACACATCCCGCGCGAGGGCAGGCAATTGCTGCAAGAGAGGCAGGCCGAGAGCGCCCATCAGCCCTGCCATCAAAACAATGGAACCGACCACTTGATTGCGCGCAATGTAACCCGCGCCTTCGCGGAATTCGCGGATCAGGTCCCGCTCCCCACTTTCCTCATGCGGGATCTGATAGCGGGTCCGCGCGAAGAACAACCCGACAATCACGAACAGGAAACTAAATCCGTTTAGCAGGAAGGCATTGCCCTCGCTGCCTGCCGCCATGAAGGGAGCCGCCAGGCTGGGTCCCAGCACCCGCCCCAGGTTGAAGGCGGTCGTTTGCAGGGCAATGGCACTGGGCAGCGCGTCACGCCCGACCAGCTCAATCAGCATGGCCTGACGGGCGGTGATTTCCACCGCACTGGCCGTGCCAAAGATAAAGGCGATCAAGGTGATGTGCCAGATCTGGATCTGGTGGCTGAATGTCAGCGCAGCCAGGATGAAAGCCAGCGCCGCCATGACCGTTTGCAGGATAATGACGGTCTTGCGCTTGTCCCAGCGCTCGACCAACACCCCCGCAGGTAGAGCCAGGACAAAGGTCGGCAGGGTCGAGGCGGCGCCGATCAGGCCCAGGTCGAGGGAGCTGCCCGAGATTTGGTAAGCCAGGTAAGGCTGGGCAGTGTTCTGCATCCACGTGCCGATGACAGAGAGGAACTGTCCAATGATGAACAACACAAAATCCCGCGAGGCAAGGGCGGGGAAACGGTTGATAATCGTGGATTTGATATTCATGATGAAATAACAGAGGCGCGGCAATGCCCGACAAAACCGCGACAGTCGCCCGTCGCGCCGCGCCATTCCCTATACAGGGACAACCAATTCGGGACGGTCGTTGGCGGGAGTGTTGACCAGCGTCGAAACAGGGTGGGCGGACATTTTATCCGCAGGGAAGGGCTTGAGCAACGGAGCCAGGCTTTCGGGCGTGCGCGGCGCGGGGTCCAGCCATTCCGCATAATCCGCAGGGTCGAGGATAACAGGCATGCGGTTGTGCAGCCTGGACATCAACTCATTCGGCTCAGTCGTGATGATGGTCGCCGAACGGATCGAGCCGCCATCAGGCGAGTGCCATTCGTCCCACAGCCCCGCAAAGGCAAAGGGGCAACGGTCATTCAGGAAGATGAAGTGCGGGACTTTGGTCTTGACGCCAGGTTGGGCCTGCCACTCATAGAAACCGTCCGCCAGGATCAAGCAGCGCTTGTATTTAAATCCGCCACGGAAGGAGGGTTTCTCGCCCAGCGTCTCGGCGCGCGCATTGATCAGGCGCTGACCGATGGTCGGATCCTTCGCCCAGGAGGGGATCAAGCCCCAAACGAAGAAATCAGCTTCATTCTTTGCGTCGTTGGGGATGGCCAGGATGGGCTGGGTCGGCGCGATGTTGAAGCGCGGGGCAAACTGGAAGGGAAAGGTAAATTCGGTGAAGGCGTCTTTGAGTTCGGCAGGGTCAACGGTTAAAGTGAAACGTCCACACATGGGTACCTCGATTCTTATAATTCGACGAGTCAACGCGATGGCGGGTTTCTCAACTTCCGAAAATCGCCATCGCGCATTGTCACGCCGACAGCATCCAGATGTTCGAGCAAGGCCTGGGCATATTTTCGGCTGGTCTGAAACAAGTCGCGGACCTCGGCCAGGGAAATCTGTCCGTTCTGCATGAGCGTCGACTTGATCTGCATCACCATCGCATCATAATCCTCCTTGCGAAAGATGACTTCCTGCGAGACGCCCGTCAATTGGCCCGAGTCGATTAGCGCATTGAGGAGTTCGTCGCCGACCTCGGCCTGACAATCTTTGACGGAAGGCGGCGTGTACGGGCTGGATGCGAACTTGCTCAGCAATGCCTTGACTTTGGCCTGCTGCCCGTCATCGAAGCGGACCTCGTGCGTGGGCAGGCCAACCAGATTCTCGGTCTTGGATTTGCGCTGTTCGACCAGCAATCCGCGCACAACAATCTGTGACAGAAACGCATTAAAGACTCGCGGCTGAAGTTTAAGTTTGGATTTCAATTCCTCGCGTGGGATGCCGCGCCGCAATGGATAGACTTGATGATAGGCGCTTACGATTTGCAAGGTCTTATCGCGCAGGGAATTCCAATGTGGCAGGGCCAACACCAGCATGTCAGACGTGATGGACGGTGTACCTTCTTCCAACACAATCAATTTTTCACTCTCCAGTAATTCGGTCAACGCTTCACGAGCAGGCACAGACTCAAGCCGCGAACGGGCGACCATCTCTTTCAGTGATGCAACCTGGAGCGACAACGCCGCCTCGAAGAACACATCGGCGGGCGAGCCCTGGGCCAGCGCCTCAAGTGACTTGAGCACCATCTCATCCATGCGTTTATGACGACCCTTGGGCTGATGGTCCACGATCACGCCGCCGCCCAGAGTCTCTCCAGGCGAGGGGCGGCGCAGAATGTAACGGTCGCCGCGCACAGCCACTGCAGGGTCGCGTAGTTCGAGTTGAATCCAACCTTCCTGCCCGGGTTCGAGTTCTTCCGTCCCGAGTAGACGCAGCATGGCGACTGTCTCGCTCGCACCGACAAAGACCTTGACCTCGCTGCCATGTTTGAGCGCTGACGAGGCGTCCTTCAACAAGCGAAAGCGCGCGTCGATGCGGCGCGTGGCCTGATATTGATTCGGGTGGACCACCACCTCGCCGCGACGCACATCCTCGGCATTCACGCCCGAAATATTGACCGCCGTCCGCGAACCAGGTGAGGCCTGGTCTTCCTTCTTTTTATGAGTCTGCAATCCGCGCACACGGCCAGTCAGTCCGCTCGGCAATATTTGCACTTCGTCGCCAATCGACAGGGTCCCGTCGCTGAGCGTGCCCGTCACGACGGTGCCGAATCCGCTCATCGTGAAGACACGGTCAATCGGCAGGCGCGGACGGCCCAGGTCGGGACGAGCGGGTTTGGTTTCGAGGAGTTGGGTCAGGGACTGGAGCAAAACGTCCAATCCAATTTTGTTACGGGCAGAGACGCGCACGATGGGCGCGTCGCGCAGCACGGTATCCGCCACGGCGGCGCGGACATCCGCTTCGATCAGGTTCAGCCAATCGGGGTCAGGGGCCAGGTCAGTTTTGGTGAGGACAATCAGTCCCGCGGGAATCTGCAACAGGTCGAGGATGGCGAGATGCTCGCGGGTTTGCGGCATCACGCCCTCATCAGCAGCGATGACCAGCAGCGCAGCGTCGATCCCGCCGATGCCTGCCAGCATGTTCTCGATGAAGTCACGGTGACCAGGCACATCCACGATGCCAACTTCCTCGCCGCTCGGAAGGGTCATCCAACCGAAGCCAAGCTCGATGGTCATTTCACGGGCCTGCTCCTCCTTGAGGCGGTCGGGATGGACGCCCGTAAGCGCCGCGATCAGCGTGGACTTGCCATGGTCAACGTGACCAGCCGTGCCGATAACTCGCATGATTTAGTGGCTGGATTTCTTGGTCGGTTTCTTGCCGTGGCCCATGATGCGCTCGTAGGAGGTCAGCCATTCGTGGGCAACGTTCATCAATTCCTGCAACTGCTTCTCGGTGGCTTCCGTGACCTGGTTCATCTGGTCTTGCAACACTTGTATGGCGTCATCCAGATTGGCCGCGCGGGACTCGTAGCGCTCCATGTCCTTGCGCAGGTCGCGCATGGATTCTTCCTGCGAGAGCGAGTGACCCGTCCAACGCTTCTGGTCGTCCGCCTTGAACGTGACCCACTCCTGACGGACGCGGTCCTCAGCCAGGCGCTGCATCTCGGAGACTTCAGTGATGCGGCGTTCAAGCTTGGTATTGAGTTCTGTGTAAGTCTCCTGTACCTTCTTGGCGGTGCGCATGGTCTCGTCAATGGCTGTCAACTGGGTATCGAGGGTGCGGCTGGTTGTCTTGAATTCCTCAAGTTTTTCGCTCCAGGCCTTGAGGGCGCGGTCTCGTTCCAACT
>CALFXA010000218.1 GCA_937928015.1 uncultured Anaerolineales bacterium
GACCACCGAGATCTACACTCTTTCCCTACACGACGCTCTTCCGATCTCACCAGGGGGCCGCTGCCCGTCACCTCGTAGGCGATCTGTCCGTTCTGTTGAGAGAGGAAGTGGATTGTCATGGGATTATTTCCTTAACTAAATATATTATTATAATAACTAATATAGTTAGTTTTGTCAAGGAGGTGCTATACTGTCCAGACCTCCGAAGCGCCAAAGAGCGGCGAGACTTCGGAGGTCTTTTTCTGGAGTAGAATCTCTTATGAGAAAAGCGAATCTTATCGGTTAGAGTAAATGACTCGAACGGTCATCGCAGGGATTGGGTGAATAGGTGTCGCGGCAATCTATGTCTGCAAGGATGGATCTGTCAGGTCTGGGCAGATAGAGGAGTATAAAAATGAAAAACAATATTCTTGTCGGCCTTTTCCTCGGGGTTGCAGCAGGCGTGCTGGATGTCATACCCATGCTTTTGCAGGGCTTGTCATGGGACGCCAACCTGTCGGCTTTCTTCCTGTGGGTCGTATCGGGGTTCATGCTGGCAACCTCGAACTTGAAACTCCAGCCGATCCTGAAGGGAATAGCCATTCCCTTTATTTGCCTGTTGCCCAGCACATTCATTATCGGGTGGAACAATCCATTTTCGTTGCTCCCCATCGGCGGGATGACGCTTATCCTTGGGGCGCTGCTTGGTTTTACCTACAATAAGATGGCAAGATAACTCAAGTTGTTGCGACCTGCCAGGCTCCCGAAGCGCCAAAGAACGGCGAGACTTCGGGGGCCTTTTTTCATTCTGGAGTAGAATCTCCTCGAAAAGCGCGTCTTATTGGTTGGAGGAAATCGCCCGAACGAAGAACATTCGCACGACAAGGCTGAACCCATGAACGAAGAACTGGACATCGAAGATGTAGCACCAGGGCTGGTGCTCTTTTTTACCCTGGCGGGGGGCGTGCTGCGGTTGTTGCTGCTCAACAGCAAGAGCATGTGGCTGGACGAGACCTTCAGCGTATGGATGGCGGGCCACAGTCTCCCCGACATGCTGCACTGGATCGTCCAGATCGACCAGCATCCGCCTTTGTATTACGGGCTGCTGCACTACTGGATGATGTTCACGGGCGATACCCCCCGCGACGTGCGCCTGTTGTCCGTGCTCTTTGGGACGGCAACTATCCCAGTGATGTACTGGATCGGTAAACGCATCGCGGGGCAGGTGGCGGGCCTGGCGGCAGCCATGTTCATGGCGTTGTCACTGTTCAACGTCTTCTACGCCCAGGAGGCGCGCATGTACACCCTCCTGACCTTCAACGCATCCCTGGCGATCTATGCGCTGGTCAGGCTGTTGACGGACCCCCGCTCCGCCCGACCGATTGGGAGTCAGTTTTGGGATGCCCTGCGCCCCGGGCGGACGCCTGTCTCCATGGAGCCAGCACCCAAAAAGGAATTCAGCTATCGCGATGAATCCACCCAAACGGGCTGGCGGAGCTGGCTCCGCTGGTCTTCCGTCCAGGCCGTCGAAACGGACCTGGCCTGGGTCGGGTTCATCCTCTTCTCCGCCCTGACCCTGCTCACGCACAACACGGCCGTCCTGTTTTGGTTCACCGTCAATGTCTTCGTCCTCGGCTTGATGCTGTTCCAGCAACTGAGGAAATCGGGGCTGCAGCCCGCCTTCCAGGCTCCCTCCTTCTGGAACTGGGTCAAGGCCCAGGTCGGCATCTTCCTTTTGTGGAGTCCGTGGCTGTCCGCTTTCCTCCAGCAGGCCAGGCGGGTCGATCAGCAATTTTGGATTCCCAGCCCCACCTGGGACGCCGTCCTGCAGACGCTCAAGACCTTCTTGAACGACTCCACGCCCAATCGGCAGGGCATGTCGGACATGGTGCTGATCGTGTACGTGTTGATCCTCCTTTTGGGGTTGTGGCATTTCCGCAAGAAACTTTCACAATTCCTGTTTCTGGCCGTCCTGTTTATCCTGCCCTTCGCGGCCGAGCTGCTGATCAGCCTGCGCCGACCGATCTACTCCGACCGCACCTTGATCTGGACCACGATTCCGCTCTTCCTGGTGTTGGCGGCAGGCATCACGCAGCTCAAGTTCCGCCCCGTGATCCTCGTGACGCTGATCAGCCTGGGCGCCCTGAACCTGTTTTCGGACGGCGATTATTTCAGGTTCTATCAAAAAGAGGATTGGGACACGCCCGCGGGCTACGTCGCCAATTTCGCCGAAAAAGATGACCTGGTCCTGTTCAACTCCAACTTTGTGGTGGTCTCGTTCGACTATTATTTCAAACCCTACAAGGAGAAGTACTCCATCCAGGTGGTGGAGCGCGGCCTTCCCCTGGACCTGTACACAGACGGCGTGTTGGAACCCAAGATGACCAGGGACGACGTGCCTGCATTGCTCGCCTTGATCCAGGGCCACAAACGGGTCTGGCTGGTCTACAGTCATGACTGGTACACCGATCCGCAGGGGCTGATTCCCCAGGCGCTGGCCTCACAGATGAAGGTGACCCGCGAACGCGAGTTTTACGGCGGCAGGGTTATATTGTACGAAGCGCCGTAATTAAAGACCTCCAAGGTCTTTCTATAGCATGATGCAGAATATGAATCCCGACAACCCCGTCATCCAGCTTTGTTTGCAGGGAACGCAGGCTGAATTGTTGAAGCAGATCGAGCAGGCTCGGTCTTTCTATCAACAGGCCTGGCAGGCGGCGCAGGATGACTACGAAGCCTGCATCGCTGCCCATTACATGGCGCGTCATCAGGACGATCCGCGCGAAAGGCTGTATTGGAATCAGGTCGCGCTGGACAGGGCAAACGCGGTGACGGATCACAGCGTCAAGGAATTTTATCCATCCCTTTTCCTGAATATGGGCCACTCTTATGAATTGCTGGGCAATGGCGATGAAGCCAGACGCTACTACGACCTGGCTGCCGAATTGGGAGTCATTCATCAGGCGGAGTAGGAAAATAACCATGGCGACAATAATGAACGCGACCTCCGAAGTCTCTGAGACTTCGGAGGTCTCTTTATGGAGTAGAATCTCCTGTGACAACTTTGAACCCACGGAGACTCTATGTCCACACCTGTGATCGTCGACGCCATCCGCACGCCCGTTGGAGCGCTGGGGGGCATCCTTGCTTCGGTCCGCCCGGATGATATGGCGGCGCTTGTTATCAAGGAAATCATCAAACGCAATAAGTTCGACCCCGCCCTGGTTGAGGAAGTCTTCTTCGGCTGCGCCAACCAGGCGGGCGAGGACAACCGCAATGTGGCGCGCATGGCCGCGTTACTGGCGGGACTTCCGCTTGAGGTGGGCGGCGTGACGGTCAACCGTCTATGCGCCTCGGGGCTGAACGCCGTCAACCAGGCGGCGCGCGCCATCAAGGCGGGCGAGGGCGACGTGTACATCGCGGGCGGGGCCGAGTCGATGTCTCGGGCGCCGTACTCGCTCCCCAAAGCGGAATCAGGCTACGCCTTCGGCAATCTCACCGCATACGACACCGCTCTTGGCTGGCGTTATCCCAATCCCAAGATGAAAGAAATGTACGGCACCGACGCGATGGGCGAGACCGCCGAGAACATCGCCGCTGAGCGCCCGCACCTGACACGTGAGTTACAGGATGCCTTCGCGGTCCGCTCGCATCAACGCGCGATTGCCGCGCAGGACAGCGGCCGCTTCAAACAGGAGATCATGCCCGTCTCCATCCCCCAGAAAAAAGGCGACCCGAAACTGGTCGATACCGATGAACGTCCGCGCCGTGACACGACGATGGAATCGCTGGCTAGGCTCAAGCCCGCCTTCAAAAAGGACGGGGGAACCGTTACGGCGGGAAATTCGTCTGGACTCAACGACGGCGCCGCCGCGTTGTTGATGATGAGCGAAGAGAAAGCCGCCGCGCTAGGTCTCAAACCGCTGGCACGTGTGGTGGCTTCCGCCGCCGCAGGCGTCCCGCCGCGGGTCATGGGCGTTGGTCCCGTGCCCGCCACGCAGAAAGCGCTGACCCGCGCTGGACTCAAGATGCAAGACATCGGCCTGGTCGAGTTGAACGAGGCCTTCGCCGTGCAGTCCCTGGCCGTGATCGAAGACCTGGGCATCGACCCCGAGATCGTCAACGTCAACGGTGGCGCGATTGCCATTGGCCATCCGCTTGGATGCTCGGGTGCGCGCCTGGTCACCACGCTGGTGCACGAGATGCGCCTGCGCGGGGACGTCAAATACGGATTGGCCACGCTGTGCGTCGGCGTCGGCCAGGGCGAGGCCACCATGCTGGAGTGGCTCGGATAAGGTCCGCGCCCATCTCATACCCATAACGCAAAGGCGCGACGATGCAAAGAATGAATTCTTGCATCCTGCGGCTTTGCGTTGTTTTTTTGCCAAAGGAGTACATCCATGAAATTGAATCGATTGTTGATCGCCATTCTCTTGCTGACCACGGCCTGCAACCTGCCATTGGGCGCGTCTCCCGTGCCGACCGAGGCGGTTCCCGCGCAAGCGACGGAAGCTCCCGTCCGCGCCACCGATGTCCCCAGTTTTGGCGTGCCGCAAGTCGAACAGCCCACCCCCGTCCCGCAGCCGATCAACGCATCTGTCGTGGCCGACCCGCAGTTCACCTCCCTCCACATGCTGACCGAACTCGACGGCTGGGCGCTGACCGACTCGGCCATCTTGCGTACCAACGACGGCGGCGACACCTGGTATGATGTCACTCCGCCTGGCGCATCCACGCTGGGCTATGGCGTCAGCGCCGACTTTTTCGATGCCAGCCGCGCTTTCTTTGTGGCCCCCGATTCCGCCGACCCTATGCATGCGGGCATGCTCTATCGCACCGCCGACGGCGGCCTGAATTGGTCGATGAGCGCCGTCCCATTCGGCAGCAGCATCCTGGACTTTCTCGACACGTCCAATGGTTGGGCGATGGCGGGCCTGGGTGTGGGCGCGGGCTCCCACGCCATCGCGATCTTCCAAACCGTCGACGGCGGCGCTACCTGGACACAGGTCTTCGTCAACGATCCCAATAACCCGAGTGCCAGCACCGACATTCCGCTCGGCGGCTTGAAGGGCGTCCTCTATGCGCGCGACATGCAGACCGCCTGGGTGGGCGGCATCGTTTAC
>CALFXA010000219.1 GCA_937928015.1 uncultured Anaerolineales bacterium
ATGTTCGACGGCACGCTCTTGGCGCTAAAGTGGTACAGCGCGCTCGAACAAATGGCGAGGGCGATGGAGAAGTAGAAGAGGAACATGGATTTTTTCATCATTTTCAACTGGTGGTCGAGTAGTGTCGAGCGATAGCGAGACACGTATCGAGACCACAAACACTACGTTTCATCTCTACTCGGTGGTCTCGACACCTGCACTGCACCGAACGCAGTGCGGTGCAAGTGTACGCCCTTCGCAAAGAACGTTCAGGGCTACTCGACCACCATGCAGACTATTCAAACTTCTTCTTTGCAAGAGCTGGCAAATCTGATCGGTTCCCATTGATCAAGGCTTCGCGCTTGGCCCTGCTCCAATTTTGAACCTGCTTTTCTCGCTCAAACGCCTCAGCTACATGCGTGAATTCTTCTGAATATACCAGTTTTACTGGGAGTCGTCTCGTTGTATATCGCGCCCCTCTTCCCGCCTCATGTTCAGATAGGCGGCGTTCTAAATCGTTGGTTGAGCCGACGTAATAGGAACCATCTGAACATTCAAGGATATACATCCAAGCCATAGAAATTCCCGTTTTCAAAGGTGGTCGAGTAGTTCCGAGCGACAGCGAGGAACGTATCGAGACCACAAACACTATGTTTCATTCTTACTAGGTGGTCTCGATACGCCCCGCAAAAGCATGCGGGGCTACTCGACCACCAGAGTTTCATTGTGAATTCAACACCTTCAAAATAAACTCCGCCGTGCGTTGACCTGAACTGGCATCGGTGAAGGTGACTTCATCCTCCACGAACTTGCGGCGTTCCTTGGCGTCGACGGTGCGGTCTTTCAGGTAAAGATTCAGCGCATCGCGCAATTCGGTTTCATCTTTGGCGACCCGTCCCGCTTTGGCGCGGCGGAAGCGCTGATGAGTGGGCCAGTCGCCGATCTCTTTGAGGGACAGGGAAAACTTGTTGGGTTTGTTCCAGCCACCAGGGACGTCGATAGTGGCGGCGATCATCGGCGTGTCGTGGACGGCGGTCTCGACCAGCATGGTCGAGTAGACCGTTACCAGCACATCCGAGTAGGCCATCATGGACGACTTCTCGTCCATGTCCTCGCCGCCGTAGTAACCGAGCGAGCCGCCCATCGCCACAGGTTGGACGACGTGCACATGCGAATATTTCTTTTCCAGCTCGAAGACCTGCGCGCGTTCATCGGCAAAGATCTTGGGCTTGTCTTGAAAGTGACTCGGGTGCAGACGGATCAACAACTGCGACGGCTCGGTCAGCGCGTCGGACGAGACCAGCTTCGCCAGCGCTTCGATATTCGGGTAGTTGGGCGCAAAGTGGACGAAGCTGCTGGCGTACGAGATCAGCTTGCGGTTCGGGTCGAGGCCGTGCAGCTTGAAATATTCGTCGCGCGGCATCAGCCATTGCTTGCGGAAATATCCATCGTAGGACGGGATGCCGCCGATGCTGACCTGCTCGGGATTCCAATCCGAGCCGTGGACCAACTCATCCTTTTGGAGCTGGGACCAGCAGGTGGCCCACTGGACGTCCGCGCCCGAGACGTTATAGCTGGACGAATTGTCCCAGCCGACGATGACGGTCATGTTCGGGATTCCCCTTTGGGCGGATTCGCGCAGCAGGTAGCGGTCCATGCGCCAGCCAGGGGTGGAGGCGATGACCAGGTCGGGCTGGTATCGGTCGAAGAGGTCGGCGTACAGATTGGGCGTGAAGCGCTTTTGAATCCGCACCAGGAATTTGCGGGCCCACGAAAAATTCCGCAGCAGGAGGATCATCAGCGCGGAGGGGATCCAGACCCCCAGGCGGAACTTCCAGCCGTTCTCGGCCCACACCTCCCAGATGTGACTGTCCATTGCCTCGGTGTTGATGCGGCGCGAGCCGCCGACGCGCCGCAGGTAGGCCAGCAGCCACTGCATGCGCGGCTGGATCTTTTTGGCGTAGTCGTTGGCCTGCTTGAGGCGCAGACCTTCGAAGGTCAGGCCAGGCTGGCCGAAGCGCGCCGCGATCTTGTCTCTGGTTTCGTCGTCGGTGAGGACGACAACTTCAACGCCCGCCTTGAGCAGCGTCGGGACGACGTCGCTTTGCAGGAAGTAGATGATTGCCATGCCGTGGTCGGCGGAAATGAAGATTCGTTTAGACATCGGGGCAATTCTATCAGGGATTATTTTATAGTTTCAATTTTCTTTCCAGTAAGAAAATTGAAACATGCCAAAATTAGACGGTTATGTCCTTGTCCGATTCTATATTTGCCCGTACAAAGCTACAACATTCTTGCACCTATACCCATGCACAGATTATGGTGACCATCGGAGAGAAAGAAATTTTTTTGTAAAACGAACTCTCATAGTTGGAACCTTGAGAGATAGTCTATATCTACAAAAGTCCTTAACCTTCCAACCAAGGTTTTGCCATTTTCTTTACATTTTTCATTCTCATTTTTACATCATCTGGCAGATTTATACCTATAGCCATTCCCGCCTTCATTAACACCTCATACAGTGTGTTTGCTCCATCATACGGCGAAATTGACATCAGTTCATCCAAAAACAGTGATGGGTGATGTAATGCGAATCGGCGAGTTTGAGCAATAATCAGCCAATACCTGTGAACAAATCGACCAATCCCTGGGAGCAAGTACTTTGCATAGCTTCCAAAATCGGGTAATGAAATCGCAACTCTTATTTGCAATATGTACGCATCATTAAGTCCAACTTTAGGCATTTCCGAGTCGAGTAATATTTTTAATACTTTAAAGAATGATGTATCCTTAACAAGCTCAGGTACGCCATCAACATCACCCTCCCTCTTCCAAAACAAAATCAAATCTTTTAGATACTGAATAAGCTCAGTCCAATGTTCAAAAAGCACTAACTCTGACTTAAGTGCTACCACCTCATTATTCCATTTATCCAACTCACCTAACATTTCGGTTGTAGATAAATTAGAACCTATCAACTTGGCAAACAAGGGCACAAAGATAATGTAGACGAGCTTCTCCTCAGATTTTTTATATTCTTCAATAATAGGTTCAACAGAATCAGCAACCTCAGCAGAATTATTCCAAAAATTGAATTGTGTCGAGCTATTAGCTACAGCATTTGTTGTAATATAAAATTTTCTCGCTTGCAGTCCATATTGAAGAGCTTGACTTGGACTGCCTAAAATTGTTTCCAGAGTAGTCAGGCTAACATATGTAAATTGAGAAAAAGCATTATTACTTTCTTCCGTTATTAAACGTTCAAGTGTCATCTTTAAAATTTCTCTGCTCATACGTATTAAACCAACGCCTTCTGCAAAAAGGGCTAGTTGCCTCATAAGGTGAGATACAGCGAAGCCTATTGGGGTAGAGTATTCCCCCAACTGTTTACGGCGAATACCAAAGAGTCCTGGCTGAATAGGTGCATATTCTTCACCACTTGGTGTTTTTTCAGGGGGAGTTCCAAGTTGTGACATGGATGAAAACCAGCCTAGCGCATGCCCTGCCTTGTTAAAAACTTCTTTATAACGCAGATTTTCAACATTTTCATACTTGATAAGTTCTCTTATGCATCCATACATGGCTCCACAAGCTTTTTTGGGGTTTCCACTCGCCCAATAAATATAAGCTAACTCACCAAGTGATTCACAAAACTCCATTTTCTCTGATTTAAAGTCATATTCTCTAAAATCACGAATGACTTTCAAACAATATTGCTTGGCAAGATCCCATTCGCCTTGCCATTCCAACGCAATAACCAATTGTCTTGTTGTAGCAAGGCGATAATATTCAAAACTCTCTCCAATAGTATTTTCAGCTACCATTAAAAACTCAACCGTAGCTGAAAAATCGCTTTCGTCTAACGCAAAACATCCTTTTGAATAATTTATCAAGAAATAAGCATCTGGATTACTTATTTCCGATAGCGCATCTAAAATCGCATTGGCTCGGTCTCTTTGTTTCAGGTAATCAGCATAAACAACTGCTTTTGAGCGGGAAAGAGCAACTCGTAAAATCTCACTTTCTTGAACACATAACATTGTGTTCAAGCCATCAATGAACGAAAGGACTTCTAACCAATCTTGTCTATCTTGTGGTTTCTCACTTTCAGAAAGCCAGCATTGATCAATCATATGGGATGATGATTCTATAGCCAAAGGCGCTGCATATATCAATCTTCGAACATTCTCATCAAGTTGTTCAAACTGCTCAAAGAACAGTTTTATATCTTCCTGTCTGCTGATACGAAACGTATTCGTCCAGATAAAATCAGGCATCTGATTATCACAAAAGTCTTCAGAGAAACCCTCTCGCAAAACTGAATAATCGTTCAATAATTGTATAGCTGCAAAACTATTGGGTATCACAATATCCAAAGGAAGATTCTCTGCAAAAAAACCAGTGGTCATGTAGCAAAAAAGAAACGCAGGTGAATTACTTTCAACGTCAGAGTCTTTCAAAAGCAACTCAAGATCGTCACTGAGTCTCTGAATATCTCCGCCTGCTAAAGCTCGTGTTCTCAATTGAGCGGACCGTATCATTATGAGCCAATACAGATTTAAACCTTCAGGCAATTTAACATCAAGGAAAAGAGAACATGCCCAATCTAAATAATTTGCCTGTTCACGTGTTTTAGCACTCATTAGAGCAAGTACTAATACATTTGCATACCGCATGTAATCTTGCGCCTGCCATAAGTGAGACAAAATTATGGACAAGTCTGACATATTTAGTGTGTGAACATTAAGGTAGCGATTTGCGCACAAAGCATGAATTTTTTTTACAAGTTCCAGAGGAATATTATCTTCACCGACCCTTGAGAGCAAAGGAGACACATCAAAAAACTCTCTGTCAAGCCGATCAATCCAAGGCCCAACAAGCTTGTCCAACTGTTCTCTTGGGTTAACTATAATAGGTGCAAGATTGGCAATTTCAAATATCAATTCCTTGTCAAGTTTTTCCCCAACCACAGACAGACGATATAGTAATTCCTTTGATAAATCATCCAGGGTCTTTATTAAGACCTTACGGTTATAATCCATAGTATCTTTTACGGGTTCACCAGACAATAAACTATCAAAGGTTTCAATCTTAAATTCCTTTCCTTGTTCTTCCAACCAGCTAAGAGTAGCGGCGACAAGACTAGGGTGCCCTTTTGTAGTTACAGAAATCAAGACGGCTATTTTTTCAGTTTGCAATATTCTTGGGACTTGAATTGCACTTAATAATTCTAAGATTTCTTCTACAGAAAAACTAGGACACGAACGAGTGATTATCAAAGAGGAAAAACGTGAACGCAGATATGCGGGTATCTCCCATTGACCTGTAGTCACGACCTTAGAACCATGTCCAGAAAAAACATTGACAATGATTTCCAGATCATTATACAAATTCTCAAAATCTACAGAATTGGGAAGGTCATCAACCACCAACATCCCGCTATCTGCCAATGATTCACCCAATGCAATAACTACTTCTCTAAAAGCAATGTCACCTGCCAAATACCGCTGCCAATAAGACAAATCGCCAGTTATTTGACAAAGCCAACGAATAATTTGAACCTGAAAATGCTTACCTTGTAATTCACCTTTGTTGCGCAACCTTATCCAATATTTATTTACACCACCCCACAATTCATACAACGACACCGCCAATTGTGTTTTCCCTCTTCCTGATCCATCTACCAAAAATAAACAGGTCGTTTTTGCCAAATCCTTTTGAAATGCTTTAATTAGTTCTTCGCGTTGAAGAAAATTTAACGGACGAAGCGTAACGTCATCAGGAGATGATAATTCTAAGCTTTGGACAACAATCCGATTTTGGCCCCCCATTACATGTTGCAACAATGTTTCAAGTCGTCGAGAAGTTAGATCTTCAAATTGCTGAAATTGATGTCGAAAATCATTTTGTAAACCTCTAATTTGTTGAACATCTTTTTCCATCCGCTCTGTTGTTTCATCGATTCTTTCAAGCGTTAGAGCAGAAATCACATCCCGAAATTCTTCGATACTGTTTAACTCATGTCGTAGGTATGGTAGATATAACTCAAGTGCTTTTCGAATTTCTTCCACACTCGCTACATTTCCCCATGTTTTCGTCAATTGCACCTCAGCCAACCAAGTAATTTTCTCTTCGTTTAAATGAGTCAATAAACTCGCAATAATTTGTTTGAACTCCTCTTCAGAATATAAAGGGAGTTCACGAATCATTTGAGCAACTTTTTGATCCTGATGCTCAGCTATAAAGTTTTCTTCGGCGCGTTGAATGGCATTTTCCAAATCTTTTCGTTTTTTCTCGTTTTCCCGCCATTCTTTTGCAATTTGGGTCGGCGATACTTTGACTTCTGCAATACCCAGCGGAATTTTCAACTCGACTTCAATAATATCGAGCATCTTATCTAGGGTTTTGTGAACAAAGTTTTCTTCTGCCATACACAACCTTCCCTAACTACGACGACAATATTTCAACTTTAGCACAAAAAGAACTCTTTGCAGAGTCCTTTCTAATACTACTTTCCTTGAAAAAATCCAAGGCAACTCCAAAGCCGAACAGGCAAATATAGATAGTGACTATGCCATTTAATTTTACATTGAAAAAAGAACCCTTGGCTAAAGCAACATTTTTTACGAATAATACCAACTAAATATCTTGTTATACACCGCCAGCAAAGCCTTCTTGATTGGTGCCAGGTCCAGAACGCGGCGCGCGAATCCTTTTTTCTTTTTACTTTTTACTTTGCCGCTATCCTTCAACTCCCCTCTCAAATACCCCAGCGTGTTCGACATGTTCATCGCCAGCGGGTCCGAGACCATCAGACGTAGCAGGCCCGCGTCGTTCATGCGCTTATCCAACTGGCGCACCTGTCCCATGGGTTTGTCCATGTCAAAGGGCAGGAACTGCTGGAGCGTGGACTTGTAGGCCGTGAACTGCCAGTGCGATGCACCCGCCAGCGCGGTTACGCCTTTGTATTGAATGCGCCAATCCTTCGTCTCGGCATAAACTTTTTTGTTCTCCTCTTCGGTCTGCCCGAGCGAGAGGTTGAATTCGAGGAAGGTCCCCCACGGGATGAACTGTCCCTCTTCGAGGACCGCATTGTCCCGCGCCCACTGCAGGGTCGACTCGTAGAATTCGGGCGGGGTGCGGAAAGGTCGAGCGGTCACCATCCCCACGTTCGGGAAGGTTTCGAGGATCTCCACCGAGCGCTGGAGCCAGTTCGGCGAGAACAGCACGTCGCTGTCGGTGTAGGCGATGATCTCGCCAGGCGCGCCCGTCAGCATCACATTCCACGCGCCGCCCTTGCCCATGTTCTTCTCCGAGAGGATCAGATACTGGATGCGCCCCTCGTCCTTTTCCTGGACGAGAAAATCGCGGACCTCGGGGCAGGACCCGTTATCGAAGACCATCAGGTCGAAGGGCAGGCCTGCATCCTTGTGCATGGATTCGAGCGAGACCTTCAGCACGTCGAGGGTCTCGGCATAGAATCCGCTCAGGAAGGGGATGTAATTCAGCAGCGCAACCGTGATCCGCTCGGGGCGGGCCACGTCTTTGACGAACTTGGCGGGGTTTTGGCCTTTTCGCATTTTCATTCCTTGTAGGGGCAGACGGCCGTCCGCCCCTACATATTATTTGAATAATTTCTTGAATCGCTTCTTCCAACGTTTCGGGCGCGCGATCTCTTCGACAATATTCTCAGGCAAAAAGAAAAAGATGGCGCGCAGGAATAACTCGACTTTGCGCATGAAGCGCAGATAGGTCAACGGCGGGCGGGCCAGTGTACCACCAACCAGCCGATGGGTTGCGTCGACGATCGTGTAGCGGATGTTAGCCTGTCCGCCCGCGAGACGGATGTTCTCGTTCGTGTCGGGGTGCTCATAATGCGGCTTGCCGCCTGGCAGGTGACTGTAATCGTGGTTCTGATGCACAATCATCACCGACGGCGTGCAGTCAATGACGGGCCAGCCTTCCCTGCGGGCCTTGTAGATCATCCAGTTGTCCCAGCCCGCGCGGCCGATGATGAAATCGGGGATGTCGGTGTAGCAGGCTGTTGGAAAGAGGAAGAAGTCCGAGCCCGCGGGACGATGGAGCTGATTCTGTTTCCTGACAGATTCCCCCAGCCTTGACTCCCAGCCCTCGGCAAAATCAAGCGGCGACGTGATATCGTAGTCCCAGCGCTGGCTGAGCAAGACAAATTTATCCTTCATCTTTGCCGCCTGTCTGGCCGCTTCGACGAAATCGAACAGGAGGATCATGTCCGCGTTGATGATGCACAGCAGGTCGCTGGTGGAATGTTCGCGCGCCAACTGAAACATGGACGAGATCAACGGCGTGCCATCCGCGTTGCGCGCCACGTTGGGCAGATGCATCACGTCCAGTTCGCGCGCAGCCTCGGCCAGACCCTCCTCCTCGCCCAACAGGATAACTTCCACATCAGGCAGCAGGGTCCACGAACGGATCGCGTTGCGCTGGATCATCGCGATGTGCGGATTGGTGAAGGGTTTGGGGGCGGAGAATAAGGTGATCAGGGGCATGTTCAATAACAATCATGTCATTGCGAGGGCGAAGCCCGAAGCAATCTCACATTCACTGGTGAGCCAAGATTGCTTCGACCTGCTTCGCAGGTCTCGCAATGACATTACTTTAAGGCTCTCTTATCAATATCCTTCAACGTCTTGTGCTGCACGCCTGCGTTGATCTTCATCAACTCAGGCTCATCGTGGACCAGGTCTAGGACTTCCTTCCAGGTGAAGTCATCGCGGCCGTCGAAGCGGGAATACACCTGACGCATGAATTCGAGGTCTTCGGGCGTATCAACCGTCCAGCGATAGTCGCCAAAGTCGGTGGTGTGATGCAGCAGAGCGATGTTGAATCCGCGCGGGGAGACGCCCGTTTCGAGCGTGCGGCTCTGGCGGGTAAGTTCGACGCCCTCATAAAAATATGGCATGGCATGTTCGCGGTGCTGCGGTTCTTTGGCTTCCTTCCAGGCCTTTTCCAGTGCCTTGAAGGTACAGGCCTCCACGTCCAGGCCAATGGGATAGGTGCGATGCCAGGGCGGCGGAAGGCGATTGCAGACAAAGTCGTATTCGCCATCGAGGATTGTGTGGACCACGTCATCGATCAGTGCAGGGTCCATGACGGGGCAATCGGCGGTGATGCGGACGATGATGTCTGCCTTCGTCTCTTTCGCGGCCTGATAGTAGCGGTCGAGCACGTCGTACAGGCTGCCGCGCGTGAACGGGATTCCGCTGAAGTCGCAATACTCGGCCACAGGGTCGTCGCTGGGATCGGTCGTCGTGGCGAACACGGTCTCGGTTACGGTGGCCGCCCGCGAGGTCCGCACGAAGACGCGCGTCAGCATGGGCTGGCCGCCGATGTCGGCCAGAATCTTCCCAGGCAGGCGGGAGGAACTCATCCGCCCCTGGATGATGGCAACAATGCGTGGTTTCACTATGGGAGTTTCAGCGTGTCGGACGGGGTCGGCGCGGGCGGGGCGACAGGTTTGGGCTTCTGCAGTTCGGCGACCTTCGCCTTGTGCTCGTCCAATTCCTTTTCCAGCGCGCCGATGCGTTTGCGATGGCCCGAGGCCGCTAGCGAATTCTTGACAGCCGAAGGAGCCAGCACCAGCATGCCGATCACGGCGCCGATGGCGAGCGTGACCAACAAGATGAGCGACAGCGAACCTGTGACCGTCCAAACGAAGAACGTGATGGTCACGGTCAGCGTGTTTTGCAGGGCAAAGATCACCGCGATGACCGCAATGACCAGCGCCACGATCAAATAAAGTGTAGCCATTTCTACCTCCGCCAGTTAGGGTTTACTGGATTCTACTCTGCCTGCGCCTCGGAGGGAATCGGCAGCGGGGTGACGAATCCCTTGGCGCGGAACTTCTCGACGTACTCGCGCACCATCCAATACTCCAGGCCGACCTGCTCGGCGATGTCGAAGACGGTGTGCTGGCCTTCGAAGCGCATCATGATCTTTTCGATGGCACGGTTGAGCGCCCAGTTCTCACGCCAGTCGACCCACAGGCCGTTGCCGCTCAGGAAGACGGGGCCGCGGAAAGTGCGCTTCGGGATGTAGTTGCTGGCGTAGATGCGGATGACCTGCTCGGCCACGTCCGCCGCGCCGACCAGCATGTCCTCGTGCATGATATCGAGGTTGTCGTCGGTGGTGTGATACTCATCGTAGGGCCAGCGGTTGATCGAGATGCACGGCACGTTGACGCCCGGCCCGTTGATGACGCGTTCATCGTTGGCGGGCGCGGCGGCGAAGTCGCGCTCGTCGTGCTCGGTATCGCGTAACACAAAGTTCGTGATCCGATCCAGCAGGTGATCGTGCTGACGCGAATGATGCCAGGCGATCTTGTTCTGGTTGCCCGTCATCTCCATGAAGATGCCGCCGCGCAGATTCGGGATGAGGTCCTCGTTGTGGGCCAGCCAGGCGATGGTGCCGATGGTCTCAGGCCCGAACCAGAAGCGGACGCTCATCGACCCGGCCGGGAGCGGATTCTGCGTGAGGCGCCGCGCCAACTCGATGGTGCTGACCACGCCCGCGCCGTCGTCGTTGGCCTGAGCGGGGTGACAGGTATGCGCCTGGACGACGATCTCGCCCGCCTCGGGGTTGGGTCCGCCTTCGGGGTGGACCACAGCCGTGGCGACCTTGAATCCCTGCGCAGGGTCGGTGATGAACTCGACATCGATGACGGCGTGGTATTTCTTGTCGCGCGGTAGGCTGTCGAAGAGATTCTTGGGCAGGCAGAAGCCCCAATCGCGCTCGTAGTATTTGAAGATCCACGGGATGGCGTGCGGGCGCTTCTCGTTGAAATACAGATGCGGCTGAAGCTCGTCGAAGGTCAGCCACTTGTCGGTCGGCAACGAGTACGAGACGATGTGCAGCGGGCTGTCCTTGAAGTCCACTACGCACTGGCCGTCTTCCGTTTCGAGATAGGCTTCGTGGACCACGTAGCGCTCGGGCACTTGCCAGGTCCAGACCTTGGTCAGCGGCGCATACGTCTCGACCGTGTAGTTCGATGACTCAGGCATGTACGAGCCGACGATCTCCAGTGTCTTGTCATGGTCGTCGGAAACCAGCGTGCGGTGCAGTGGAAGGAATTCCGCCAGGATGGATTTGAGGGAGGGGTAGGGTTTCATAAGGTCCTCGGTGGTTGAGTAGTCCCGTGTTCGTCGGGTATATCGAAACCACCTGTTCCAGAATTATTTTATGTTAATGCGCTTCAATTGCGTATCTCGACACTCCGCTCAGCGCGAAGATTACTTCTGCTCGATCTTATACAGCAGATGCGGGTCGCGGCGCATTTCGCGCGCGGTGAAGGCGTAGACCTCGTTGGCCTTCATCAACTTGACGTCCGCCTCACCGATCTTGCGGACCTGGATCACGCCCTTCTCTTCCATCAGGAAACCCATCGGGTCCACCTCGGTGATGACGCCCTTGTCGATGTCGCGCACGAGCATCTCGAAGGTGTCGGTGTAGGTGCGGCCGTCCGCGTCGGTGACCTTGCCCGTGAACTGTTTAAGGAAGCGGTAGTCTACACCCTCCATCTGCTCGATGTGGTGGAAGAAGGTCATGCTGTTGGTGTAGGACAGGCCGATGACCATGATCTTGCCGTCCAGGTCGCGCAGCTTGCCGAAGACCGAGTTCCGCTCGTAGGCGCTCTTATAGCGCAGTCCGCCGAGCATCTCGGCGTGCTTGCCCAGCACAGCAAAGGAATAGAACGGATGGAAGACCCGCTTCGCGCGCGGGTCCTGACGGGCCAACTCCGTCAGCACGCCCATCTTCGAAGGGGTGGTGCGCACATCCCAGGGCTCGCCCTTGTTGAAACCAAAATTGAAAGTCGGCATGACCAGCGTGCCGTCATGCTCGGTATCGACGGCCAGTTCCAGGGCGCGGACGACGGTCTGCGGGCCGCCGTCCACGGGGCCGAAGGATTTGTACGAGCTGTGGACCAGCAGGGTGTCGCCCGCCTCCACGCCCAAGGCGCGGAAGCCATCCACGAGGTCAGTCAGGGTCAGCATCATTCCTCCGATTTCAAACGAATCACGGTATCGTACGTTCGCAGCAGCGTTTCGGTGTTCTTCTTCCAGTCGGCGCGGGCCTCGGCCACCGAGCGGGCGTTCCGCCCGATCTGCGCCAGCGTCTCGCGCTTTTCGATGGCTTGCAGAATCTTCGCGGAGAGGTCGTCCACGTCGCCGTCGCAAAAGAGCCAGCCGTTCTCGCCCTCGCGCACCCACTCCTGGTTGGCGGGGATGTCGGAGACGAGGCAGGGCAACCCGCAAGCCAACGCCTCCATCAACGAGACAGACGAGCCGTCCACGTGCGAAGGCGAAATGTACAGGTCAGCCCGATGATACCAGTTTGGCAGGTCTTTTTGGGAAACCTGCCCGCCGAAGTGGACTCGCTCCATGACACCGCCCTTCATCAGGATTTGACGGAGGTTGGCACCCTGCGATCCGCCGCCCAACAGAATCAACCCGACCTCGAGCCTGCTGGCCGCTACCTGGACGAAGGCCTTCGCGAGGACGTCCACGCCGTAGCGCGGCTCCCAGGAGCGGTTGCAAAACAGGGTAAAGGCTTCGGACGATGGACGGTCAGCGGTGGACGGCGCAAACTGTTCGAGGTTCACACCCCACGGGAAGACGACCGTGCGCTGGGGATTCATGCCGTAGGCCACGGCCTTGTCGCGGGTCACGTTAGCGTCGCTGATGAAGTAGGTCGACCGTTGGAGTGTGTAGCGTGTGACCCATCCCCACCAGCCGTTGCGGTGGACGTCATCCATCAGGTCGAAGCCCCACGACATGGTCAGGATCGGGCCGAAGCCCGTCAGCACAGCGAGGAAGGCGCAGGTCTGGATCGGCCCCGCGTGGACCAGGTCGGGCTGAAAGTCGCGGATCAGCCGCTTGAGGTCGAGCACCAGCGCAGGCAGATCCCGCCACTCGAACGGCTTCTTCCCGCCCTTCCACAGCGCCAACCTGACCCCTTCGGGGATGGGACGGTCTTCGACCTGCCGCCGATTGCCTTCAAGCTGCACGAACAAAACGTCATGACCACCGCTCGTCATGGCAGACAGGAAGCGGTGGTCGTGGGTGGAGTAGCCGAGGGAGAAGTAGAGGATTCGCATTTTAATTATTGAGGCGTTTTTTCAAAGCACTCGCAATTTGAAACATGAGATCCTTATCACGTTCAGGATCGAACAGAATAGTGTCCATGATGTTTTGCGGGTATGACCAAGGCGAACCCATTCGCAATGCTTCAGGTTCATCGAGGAAACGTGGAACAATGTGAGCGTGCAATACCTGATCAGAGTTTCCCATGATCGCATAATTGATCCGATAGGCGCCCGTCACTTCCTGCAGGGCATCTCCTATGGCAATCATGTCTTGTAGGTAAACATCTCGCTGTCGGACCTCCAGCGCATTGATACTTTCCACAACTGGATCAGGCATCAAAATACAATACCCGCGCAGAAATTGCATATTGCATAAAACAACCCAACCAGACGGAACCTGACATATTAATGCGGGCTCTGTCCCAGCACGGGCCGATCTTACCTGCTCCGAAATGGACATTTTACGCGCCTAAATCCGTCCAGCGCAATTCCTTGCCAAGTGGCATATCGCACAGGGCCTTCGTGCCCAGGACGTTCTCGATCTGGTCAGGCTTGATGGCGCCTGGGGTGGCAGGACGCAGCACATCGATCATGTCGCGGGTGAAGGTCTCGCCCGCCTGGATGTCGCGCGCGGCGCGCAGGCAGCGGCGCTGCACCACGGCAGTGTCCACCTCGTTTTCGGCAATGAACTTGTCCGCTGAGCCGAGCGCGCGCTCGACCAGGCGCGTCTCCTCGACCATCTTGGCCCAGTTATCGGGATTCATGGCGAACTTGTGGTCGGGACCCTCGCGGTCATTGCTGTCGGTGAAGTGACGCTCGATGACGCGCGCGCCCAGCGTCACGGCGGCGATGACCGGCGAGACCGCGTGGGTATGATCGGACAGTCCCAGGATCACATCGGGGAACATGCTGGCGTAAGTCTTCAGCACGTTGATGTGCAGGTGGTCATAATTCTTCGGGCTGGCGGTGTAGTTGGTGTTGCACTGCATCAGCACCAGTTGCTTGTTGATCTTGAGAATGGCATGCACGGCCTTCTGCACCTCGCCAATGGTCGAAGCGCCCGTGGCGACGAAGAACGGCTTGCCCTTGGAGGCCATGCGCTCCAGCGCCTCGATCCAGTCGATCTCACCCGAACCCGCCTTGTAGACTTCCACGTACTGGTCGAGGAAGTCGATGGCCTGGAAATCGTAGGGCGAGGAGAAGTAGTCGATGCCGACCTCGTTGCACTCTTCCATCAAAATGTTCGACCACTCGAACGGGATGGACGCACCCTTATAGACCTCGAACACCGACTTCTTCCAGGCTGCCTGATGCGAGACCTGTCCGCCGCTCATGGCCTTGAAGCCGTAATCCGAGACGATCTTGGGGGCGTCGAAATTCTGGAACTTGGCCGCATCCGCGCCTGCTTCCTTCGCCAGGCGGATGAGCTGCTTCGCGCGTTCCAGGTCGCCGTCATGGTTGGCAGCGATGTCCGCAATGAAGTAGGTGGGATGGTTCAGGCCGATGGTATGTTTGCCGAATTTGATTTCCATGGAAGCCTCCGAATTTGTGGAAAAAGTGGGTCAAACCTGTGGATAACTGGAGTCCTTGCTGTGGATAAGCAGCATGGCGTAGCCTGGGATTTTCCGCTACTTCTGTTGATAACTGCGGATTTTCTGTGGATAACCCTGCTGGAACTGTGTATAAAACTGGTCGAGTCCTGTGGAAAAGCGGGGGAGAGACTCGCCCAAAGCGGTGGATAACCTATTAGTAGAAAGCCACAGGTTGGGAGCGCGGCGCGCTGTCAGGCTGGATTCCAACACCGATTTGGGGGTGATCAGCCCATCGGCCAGGCCAAACTTGCGGGCCACCTCCACCCCAAACTGGTACTTGCTCATAGCCTGCGGCCCGACCACGTGATACAGGCCGCTCAGTCCGCGCGCGAGCATCTTCACCAGCAGGCGGGCCGTGTCGTTGACCAGCATCGGGCAGAAGATGACATCCGTGAAACCGCTGACATTCCTGCCGTAAGACAGGTTGTTATAGAAGAATTCCGCCAGGCTGCGCTTTCCGCCCAGGCTCCAGCCGTAGAAGTTGACCCGCGCCACGATAGCCTCAGGATATTCGGACCCCACAGCCTGCTCCCCTTCCAATTTGGTCTGAGCATAGGTACCCAGCGGATTCGGCTGATCGTCCTCGTTGTAATAGCCGTGCTTCTGCCCGTCGAAGACCGCGTCGGTGGAGATGTGCGCCAGCCGAATGCCACGCGCGTTGCAGGCGTGAGCCAGTTGCGCGGGCAGGTCCGCGTTGAGGCGGCGGGCCAGGCTTGGGTTCGCCTCGCAGGCTTCGAGGTCCGCCAGCGCCGCACAATGGATGACCGCCTCGGGGCGGACTTCGTCGAGGATGGACTCCACCGCCCCATCCGTCAGCAGGTCCGCCCGCACGACCTGGAACGGGGCCCGCGTCAACTTGCCGCGATCCACCGCCACCACCTCGTGCGCCGACATAGCTTCGAGCGCCAGGTTGATTCCGAGCAATCCGCTTGCGCCAGTGACGAGAAGTTTCATAGTCAGATTCCTAAAAACCTGACAGGTTTCGGAAACCTGTCAGGTCTGATATCAACCTTCCAGCTTGCCCTGCGCGTACAGTTCCTCGAACGGCGCGATGAACTTCTGGATGCCTTCGAGGTCGAGCCACTCGCTGTTGTTGTCGCTCGAATAATGGAAGCCTTCGGGCAGAGTCTTGCCCTTGGCCTGCCACGAATAACCAAACCAGGTCGCCTCGGCAGGCTGGACCACGAACATGCGCTCCAGTTCGATGGTGTGACGGGCCTCGTCCTCGGAGATGAGCGCCTCGTGCAGTTTCTCGCCCGGGCGGATGCCGATGACCTTGATCTCGGCCTGCGGCGCGATGGCACGCGCCAGGTCCATGACCGTGGTGCTGGGGATCTTGGGGACGAAGACCTCGCCGCCTTCCATCTGCTCGATGCAGTCAATGACGAAACGCACGCCCTGTTCGAGCGAGAGCCAGAAGCGGGTCATGCGGTCGTCGGTGACGGTGATCTGACCGTTGCCGCGCTGCTTGAGGAACAGCGGCACGACCGAGCCACGCGAACCGACCACGTTGCCGTAGCGGACGCACGAGTAGCGGGTGGACGACCCCGCAGCATAAGCGTTGCTCTGGATGGTCAGCTTTTCGGCGGCCAGTTTGGTCGCGCCGTACAAGTTGGCGGGGCTGACGGCCTTGTCGGTGCTGATGGTCATGACCTTCTTGACACCCGCATCCAGGGCGGCTTCGAGCACATTGCTGGTACCCATGATATTGGTCTTGACGGCTTCCATCGGGTTGTACTCACAGGCGGGCACTTGCTTGAGCGCCGCCGCATGGACGACGATGTCCACGCCGTGCATGGCGCGCAGCAGGCGCTCGCGGTCGCGAATGTCGCCGATGAAATAGCGCAGGCGCGGATCGTTGTATCCGCCAACCTGCATCTCATGCTGCTTCAACTCGTCGCGGCTGAAGATGATGACCTTCTTCGGCTGCTTTTCTTCCAGCAGAATTTTGGTGAATTTCTTGCCGAACGAACCCGTGCCGCCTGTGACGAGCACGACTTGATTTTTCCAGTCCATGAAGTTCTCCTAACTGTGTTTACGATGACGTTTCTTTTTGAGATGAAGCAGTGAAGTCAGTTTCTTTTTTGCTTCGAGAGGTGCATGATACCAGTATCCAAGTGAGTGAAAGAAGAAAAAGCCCATTGCCATACCCGATGCCATTCGTGCGCTATACGGCATGGGCAGAAAATCATCCTGCTGATGCAAAATCGCGGTGAGCAAAGTCATGGCAACGCAATAGAAGCCTACATAGCCTAAAATGTTGATCCACTTTTTGGGGATCAAACGCCAAAAATTATAATTCGCTTGAAAGCCTCGGTCATAGGGTGGCAACGCATCAGGATAAATAAAGACACCAGGAAATACAAGCAGTATCGCAGCAGCAAAAAGAATAAGAGCTGAAATCGGATCACTTAATTGAAAAAATGTCAGAACATGAATGATGGCGCTGGCTAAAAAACCATAAATACATAAAACCGCCAGAAACAAAGTGAACATGGCCGATTACTTCCGCGCCTCGAACAATCCCGAATCTTTCGTGATGAAGATAGCGCCGTCCTTTGCCAGCATGGCGCGGAACTCGCTTTCGAGTTTCGCCATCTCCTCCGCCGACAGATGCTCCGCGCTGATCATCGAGCGGATGTAGTCCAGCAGCGGCGCGACCTCGGTCACCTTGAGGTTGTCCTCGTAACGGTCCACCGTTATGTTAGAAAAGAACGCGCGCAACTGGTCCCCGCCGTTTTCGAGGGTGAACGGCTGGGTGAACTTTCCCTGACGCGGCTCGATGGAGGCGCGCTTGATCCAGGCGCCCATCTCTTTCAGGTGAGTCTCGCCCACGGTCGCGGCCATGAGTTTGCCATCGTCCTTGAGCACGCGGCGGATCTCGGTCAACGCCTGCGGTCGGTCGGGGACGTGATAGAGCATGTGGTTGGCAATGACCAGGTCAAAGGTCCAGTCTTCGAAGGGAATCTCCTGCGCGTCGATCTCTTTGAACTTGTAGTTGCGTCCCGTCACGACCAGATTTCTCCAGGCCGAATCGATCATCCCAGCGGAAAGGTCCGAGAGGGTGATGTCCCAGGCGGCAGGGATGCGCGCCGCATTTTCCTTCCACAAGTATCCAGACCCACATCCCAATTCCAGGATTTTGGCATTCGCTGGCAGCACGAGGAGATGGTCAAAGACCCAATTCATCCAGCCATAGGAATTGGTGCTGAAACGCTGATGGATCATCACCCGCGCATCCAGGTTGGACGAGTCCTTGTATTGGTCGGTCTTGAGATATTGCGGGTCGGTGAAGCGCGACATGTCTACTTCCTGATGACGATCAGCGGATACTGTCCATTTTCGCCGAAGAAGCGCGGGAAGCGTTCCTCCAGCCAGAAAATGAAACGCAGCCAGGCCTTTCCGCCCAGTTGAGGACGGATGAACCAACGCATGAAGCGCGGACTGAGGCTACGCCAAGGGTATATCTTGAAATCGACCACGCCGCCCAGTTCGTTCTTGAGCCAGCGCGGGGTCATCTTGGCCACGAAGGTGCCCGCCTCGTCGTCTTCGGCCTTCCAGTTTTTCTTCTGCTTGGCCGAGCGACCCGTCAGCGCGCGGGCGATGCCGATAAAAGGTTCGGCCATGCGCATCAAGAGCGGATTGTGCCAGCCGTTGATGATGGCTGCGCTCCTGCCCGTCTTGAGCACGCGCGTCAGTTCGAGGTAGGCGCGCTTGTGTTCGGTCAGCGCCAGGTGGTGGATGGTGTGCATCGAGACCACGCCGTCGAAGGTCTCAGGCTGGAAGGGCAGGTTGGCGATGTCGGCCACCACGACCAGGCCTTTGTCGCCGAGACGTTTGCGGGCTTCCTTCAGCGCCGTGATGGAAATATCCGCACAGACGCGGAAGCGGTAGCCTTCGGAGTAGGTCAGGTACTCGGGCCACTGCACGGGACCCGAACCTGCGTCCAGCAAAAAATCACCCGTCGGCGCGAGGTGACGGTTGACGCGCAAATGGCAATTGTGGATGTATTCACGCGAAACAGGCCGCAGGTCCTCGTAACGGGCATTTTGATACAGCCCGTCCCCGACCTGCGACCAGCCGATCTGGTCATAGAATTCGCGTACTTGTTGTTTTGAATTTTCCATATTTATTCCTGTAGGGGCGACCCGTCTGGTCGCCCCTACCAAAATTTATTTCCAGGTGAACGGTTCACCGACCAGGAAGCCGAACGTATCCGCGAATTGATTCATACCTTCGTCGCCCAGCACACGTTCGATGGGCCACACGTCGAGGTCGTCCCAGAAGTTCATCAGGCGCCAGGGGAACGGGCGCGGGTATTCGAAGAAGAAACGGTAGCCGTAATTCCAGGCCGTGGCGGTCTGCTCTTCGGTCAGGCGGTGGCCTTCGAAATCGGCCAGCACCGCCTCGACTGCGGCGAAGTATTCATCCCATGAATTAGGATCGATGGTGAAACCGCGCTTGCGGTAATGTGTGTTGCCGCAGGCGATGACGGGACGCCCGTTCATGGCCGTCTCCACGCCGACGGTGGTGGTGTAGACCAGCCCCAGGTCGGCGATCTCGATCAGGTCGTAGGTGTTGATCTTGTCGGTGGCGCCAATGATGTGGATGTGGTCGGGCTGACCCGTCAGCGCGTCACGGGCCACCTGTCCCATCGAGCGCGCCTTCGGAACGAGCGTCTCACCGGGGTGGACGCGAATCACCAACTGGACCTCGGGCCGCTTCTCGAAGAACTGCACCGTGCGCGTCATCCACTCGGACATCGACTCGGCGAAGACGTTGCGGCCCAGCGTCAGGCTGTCGCCGAGGACGTTGGCGGCGATCATCACCACGGGGCGACTGTCGAGGCCGAGCATCTGGCGGGTGGTGTCCGCGCCCTGTGACGAAACGTACTGCCACAGTCGCTTGGACTTGCCCCAAACGCGCGCGCCGCGGCGAGCATTTTCGAGGTCGGCGAGGCGTTGATACATCTCGTCGGTCATCGGTAGCGAGCAGCGCGCCTTGACCAGGTAATCGGTCTCCTGCCGCATGATGGACGAATCCTGCGCCAGCCAGATTTGCTCGCGCTGATCGTTGAACTCGTAGGTCATGACCTGAATGCCCAGATAACGTGCCACGCGGAAGACGATGCCCATTTCGAGGATCAGTCCGTTCGGGACGAGCACCGCATCGGGTTTGTGGGCCTGCATCCAGTCGAGGGCGGTGCGGGCGGCAAAGGTATTGCGCTGGATGCGCAGGTCGTAGAGTGCGCGGTCGCCTGCATCATTCATGTCCACTTCTTCGCGCATCAGGGTGTATTGGGCATCCCAGAGGGAGATCTCTTCGACGTCAGCCTGGAGTTGGCTCGGTAAAACGGAGACAGGCTTGAGGTCAAGCATGGAGACGTGAGCAACGAGAGGCGAGAGCGAAACAAGCGCATCTCGCGTATGCAGGGCACGCTGACGCTGGGTCAACTTGTCCATCTGCTTGTGCCACTCGGAGTAAGGTAGGGTCATCAACGTGACCTTGTGTCCCTGCCCCGCCAGCACGAGCGAGATATAAGCCGACTGTTCGACCCAGTAATGCAGCGTGGCGAAGAACAAAATGTTCTTGCCAGCGCTTCGACTACGCTCAGCGCGATTCACAAAGGGGATCGTCTTCTCGACCGCGGCAGGCAGGGATTTCTGCAGGCTGTCGAGGTTATAGTGATCCTTGCGGGCGCGATTCTTCTGGCGCAACGACCAATCGAGTTCGGCGGCCAGCGGAAGTTCACCAAGGAAATTGCGGAGGGAGGTTTTGTTCATGGGTATCTTTCCCTCACCCTGACCCTCTCCCAAAAGGAGAGGGGACTCCCTTCCCCTGCGGGGGAAGGGTTGGGGATGAGGGTATTTCTTAATCCAGTTTCTCAATCTTCCAATCCAGGCGCGGCCTGACAGGGCCGACGCGCATCTCGGGCCATTGGGTGCCAGGCGCGCCGCTGATGTCGACGTTGAAGGCGATGGCGTTCTCGTCCATGAAGTAACGGCGCACGCCAAACGAACTGGCATTGACACCAATGCTGTAACGGCCTTCGTTGAAAATATCGGCGGGAATTTTCGCGCGGCTGATGTAACGGCCAGCCTTGCGCGAGTCAAACTGCTCGAATAGGTGCGGCGTATCGGTGTCGAAGGAGGTCAACACATATTCGCCGCGCATGGTGCTGAGATAAAAGCCGACGCGCAGACCTGTGATGGGCGACGTCAACTCGTATTCGAATTCGAGGGTGACAGGCTCGGTCGAGCGGACAGTGTCCACCACCTTGCCGCGCGAGTCCTTGACCTTGAGGCTGATCGGCTTGAAGGGCGCGCTCGCGGCTGGGATCTCGTCCGCCTCCCAGAGGCGCTCGCCCGCCTGCGACTGTCCCGACGAGAGGTAAAAGTCCACAGCTTCCTGCGTGGGGCCGCGCATGATCATCTGTCCCTTGTTGAGGACGATGGCTTCCTGCGTCAGGCGCAGAATAGCCGACATGTTGTGGCTGACGAACAGCACAGTGCGTCCCTGCTGGGCCACGTCGCCCATCTTGCCGAGACATTTCTTCTGGAACTCGGCGTCGCCCACCGCCAGCACTTCGTCCACCACCAAAATCTCAGGTTCGAGGTGCGCTGCGACGGCGAAGGCCAGGCGCAGGTACATGCCCGAGGAATAGCGCTTGACGGGCGTGTCGATGAATTGAGTGACCTCGGAAAATTCCACGATCTCGTCGAACTTGCTGTCGATCTCGGCCCGCTTCATGCCAAGGATGGCACCGTTCATGTAGATGTTCTCGCGGCCCGTCAACTCGGGATGGAATCCCGTGCCCACTTCGAGCAGCGACCCGACGCGTCCGCGCACCGCAACCGTACCGACGGTGGGTTCCGTGACGCGCGAGAGGATCTTCAGCAACGTGGATTTCCCCGCGCCATTGCGACCGACGATGCCCAGCACCTTGCCCTCTTCCAGGTCGAAGGAGACATCCTTCAGGGCCCAAACGAGGTTGTTGTTGCTTCTGCGTTCCGACTTCCCCACCAGCGCCTTGGCCAGACGCACGGGCGCGTAGACGGTGTCCACGATCACGTCGCGCAGCATGTTGTAGCGGAACTTTGTCTCCGCCGCACCGATGCGGTATTGTTTACCGAGATTCTTTACACTGATTGCTGTTGTCATGTTAGATCGTATCCGCGAAGGTCTTTTCCATGCTGCGGAAGTAAAACAGGCCCGAGACGAGGATCACCACCGAGATGAGAGCCGACACCCAGAACGACAAGTCTGGTCCGTTGCCCGAGCCGAGCAGCGCCCAGCGGAACCCGTTGACCACCCCCGCCATCGGGTTCAGCGAGTAGACAAGCTGCCACTTGGCCGAAATGACCGAGGCCGAGTACGCCACCGGCGTGGCGAACAGCCAGAACTGCGTCAGGAACGGCAGGGCCTGGTTCACGTCACGATACTTGACGTTGATGGCCGAGAGCCACAGGGCCACGCCCAGGGCAGTGACCAGCGCCATCAACAGGAGCAGCGGCAGGGTCCACAGAAGATTCCAGGCGGGTGTCACCTGATAGTAGAGCATCAGGCCGATCAGGATCACGAACGCAATCGCAAAATCCACCAACCCCGAGAAGACCGAAGCCATCGGCAAGATCAGGCGCGGGAAGTAGATCTTGGTCACCATGTTGTTGTGCGCCACCAGCGAACGACTGCCCTGGTTGAGCGCCGTGGTGAACAATCCCCACGGCAGCAGAGCAGTGAACGAAAAAACGGGGTATGGGATCCCGTCCGTCGGGAGTTTGGCCACTTTCCCGAACAGGAAGGTGAAGACCAGCATAGTCATCACAGGCTGGATCACCGCCCAGGCCATGCCCAACAGGGTCTGTTTATATTTCACCTTCACATCGCGCCAGACCATGAAGAAGACCAGCTCACGGTAGACCCACAAGTCGCGCAGGTTCAACGCCGCCAGTCCCTTGGATGGCTTGATGTAAATGGTGGTTGGTTCGTGTTTTACGATTTCTGTCATGATTACTTTCCCGTCATTGCGAGACGGTACATTTCCGTCGATGCAATCTTCAACATCGGTAAGGAGATTGCTTCGCTTCGCTCGCAATGACGAAAACTATTTGATCTTCTCGCGATTTTCTTTGAACCATTCAATCGTGCGGCGCATCCCTTCCTCGAACGGGACCTGCGCGCTCCAGCCGAAGAGTTCCTTCGCGCGGCTGACGTCGAGTCCGCGGCGGGGTTGGCCGTTGGGCTTGTCGGTCTGCCAGACGATCTTGCCTTCGAAGCCCGTGAGACGGGCGATCATTTCGGTCAGGTCTTTGATGGAAATCTCGTAGCCCGAGCCCAGGTTGACGGGCAGGTCGCCGTTGTACTTTTCCGCGGCGGTGACGATGCCGTCGGCGGCGTCTTCCACGTACAGGAATTCGCGCGTGGGCGAACCGTCACCCCAGGCGGGCAATTCGGCGTCGCCATTTTCCTTGGCGGCAATCGCCTTGCGAATCAACGCGGGGATGACGTGCGAGGTCGCCAGGTTGAAGTTATCACGTGGACCATACAGATTGACAGGCAGCAGGAAGATGGAATTGAAGCCATATTGCTGACGGTAGGCCTGCGCCTGTACCAGCATCATCTTCTTGGCCAGGCCGTAGGGAGCATTGGTCTCTTCGGGGTAACCGATCCACAGGTCATCTTCTTTGAACGGGACAGGCGTGAACTTGGGGTACGCGCAGACCGTGCCGATGGCCACGAACTTGCCCACGCCGTTCTTCCAGGCCTGGTGCATCAGTTCGACGCCCATCATCAAGTTGTCGTAGAAGAACTCGGCGGGATGTTCGCGGTTGGCGCCGATGCCGCCCACGTTGGCCGCCAAATGGATGATAACCACGTTCTTCGGGTCGACGCCCTGGAGCGTCTCCGCGTACATGTGGCGGATGTCGTTGGGATCGACCAGATTATAGTTTTCGATGCGCGGGATGATGATGTCCGTCGCGCCACGTTCCTTGAGTTTGGCGGTCACGAACGATCCCAGGAAGCCCGCCCCGCCGGTGACGATGACCCGTTTATTTTTCCAGAAATTCTCTGCCATGATTTTTCTCCATTTGAACAAACTTCAGAAGTTCCAAGAGCCCAATGGCTGGGTTTCGCCAAACCAAGCTTCCAAAGTCAGTAAGTTTATTGCACAATGAACTGCGCGTTGCGATATTTCTCATCCATCGGGTTGCGGATCAGGCCCGTCTTGAGCGCGTTCAACACTTCGCGGATGCCATGATCCACATCCAGGGTGGTCCCGAAACCAAGCTCGCGCTTGATCTTGCCGAAGGAAACGGTAATGTCACGCATATCGCCGCCGAAGGTTAGGTCCTTATACTCGACCGTCGTCTCGGGCATGCGCTTCAACACCAGGGCCACGATCTGATCCTTGGTGTAGTTACCCGCGTCGGTGCCGAGGTTGTAGACCTGCCCGCGGACCCTGGCCTCGTTGGCGGTCAGGCCCAGGACGATTCCGCGCACCACGTCGTAGACATGCACGAACGAGCGCGAGTATCCGCGCTGGTAGATGATCAACTCACGCTTGGTGAAGGCTTCCAGCACGAACTGGTTGACGATCAGGTCGAAGCGTGTGCGCGGCGAGATGCCGTACAGCGTCGCAAAGCGGAACAGCAGTGGCGCACAGGCCGCGTCCTTCTGCGAGAGCAGGTATTCCTCCGAGGCGATCTTCGTCTCGGCATAGAGCGATTGCGGATTCAACGGCGACTCTTCGGTCACCGACTGTCCGTCGGGCGAGAGGCCGTAATTGCTGTAGGTGGATGAAAAGACGAAACGCCCGACGCCCAGGCTGGATGCCTGCTCGAAGAGCAGTTTCGTGGCCTCGACATTGTAGCGCCAGGCCACCTGTCTGCCCACCGCCTGACAGGCGGGGAATCCCACGATGCCCGCCAGATGGACGACCGCCTCGGGTTTGGGCCAATCCCCTTTGACGGCTTCGCGCAGGGCGCGCGGCTCGGTCACGTCGGCTTTGACGAAATGGAAATTGGGGTGATGCAGGAAGGGGGTCAGCGACTCGCCGCCGAAGAGCAACGTGTCCACCACGGTGACGCGGAAGTTTTGGCGCAGCAATTCCGAGGTCAGGAGCGAACCGATGTAGCCCGCCCCGCCCGTGATCAGCACGTGTCGGTCGGTCATGGTGTATCCTCCAGCAACTGGATCCTGAACCCGTCCACCTTCAGACACGGGGCGGATTCATCCGTCACCACACTGATGCCCTCTTCGAGGCAGGTCAGGCGGCAGATGTCGGCCACGTCGCCCTCGCCCACGATGCGGACGCGCTCATAACCGTCGCGGCGTAGATCCGCCAAGCGTTCCTTCACACGCTGACGGGTCTTGCGGTACAGCGAAAAGGAAGTCTCCACATAGTTGACCGCCAGACGGGCACGCAGGGCAATGCCTTCAGGCGTGATGATGTAACGCAATTTCTTGCGTTCGGCGCGCGAAACCTTGACCGCTCCCTTGGCGACTAGGCGCTTTAAATGCCAATTGACCGTGCCGACCGCCACGCCCAGTTGATGGGCCAGCGTGGATTGGTTGACATCGGGGTCCGACTCGATTTGCTCAAGCAGAGTCAATTCACGAAATTCGTCGTTTGCATGTTCCATAATTCAAAATTCAGTCGCTGAATTATAACCCCAAACGGAAGCGGGTCAAGCCTCAGGGTGATGACCAGAATTTTTAAACACAAGGGCACAAAGATCACCAAGGGGATGAGAGAAGACATGGATCGTGCATTTCAAACCGTCATTCGTGATAGCCTGAAAACGACTGCCTCATTGTGCCACTTTAAACCTTCGTGACCATCGTGTCCTTTGTGTTTAATCAAACCTTTGCAAAGCTCCCCCACCCGCGTACAATCAGCCCGCATGAAATCAGGACCCAACCTCAACACGGCTGACCGTGTCTATCAACAAACCCGCATCGCTCACTGGGACGCGCTCGCCAAGCGGCGCGACACCTGGAGCGGAGGCGGCGGCTGGTATCACCGCCGCCTGCTGGAAATCTTCCGCTTCCTGGTTGGGAACAACCAGCGCATCCTCGAGATCGGCTGCGGCGAAGGCGGACTGCTCGCCGCGCTCCACCCCTCGCACGGCGTGGGCGTGGATTTCTCCGCCGAGATGATCCAGCGCGGAAAGGCCAAACATCCCGAGCTGGAATTCGTCCTGGCCGACGCCCACGACCTCTCCGCGCTGACAGGCCCCTTCGACGCCATCATCCTGTCCGACACAGTCAACGACCTGTGGGACGTGCAACGCGTCTTCGAGCAGTTGCGTCCGCTATGCACGCCGCGCACGCGCCTGATCCTCAACTTCTACAGCCACCTGTGGGAATTCCCGCTCGCCATTTTGCAACGGCTCGGATTGGCTTCCCCCAATCTCGACCAGAACTGGCTGACGCGCGAAGACCTGAGCGGTATGCTACACCTGGCGGGTTTCGAGACGATCCGTTTTACCAGGGAAGTGCTGTGGCCGCTGCCCCTGGGCGGATTCGCGAATCGCTTCCTCGTGCGCTTCTGGCCGTTCAGTGAACTGGCCCTGGCCAATTTCGTCATCGCCCGTCCCGCCCCTCAGCCTGTTTCACCTCCGAAGGTCTCGGTCATCGTCCCCGCGCGGAATGAGTCGGGCAACGTCAAAGCCATCTTCGAGCGCACGCCCAAAATGGGACGCGAAACCGAGTTGGTCTTCGTCGAAGGCCACTCGAAGGACGATACCTACGCCGCCATCGAGCGCGAGATGGCCGCCCATCCCGAAGTCCCCGCACAATTACATCAGCAGACGGGCATCGGCAAAGCGGACGCCGTCCGCCTGGGCTACGACAAAGCCACGGGCGACGTGCTGATGATCCTCGACGCCGACCTGACCGTCCCGCCCGAGGATCTGCCGCGCTTCTATGATGCGCTGGTCTCGGGCAAGGGCGAGTTCATCAACGGCGTGCGCCTGGTCTACCCGATGGAAAAGGAAGCCATGCGCGGGCTGAACTTCCTCGGCAACAAATTCTTCAGCCTGGCCTTCTCGTGGCTGCTCGGCCAGCCCGTCAAGGACACGTTATGCGGCACGAAGGTTCTGTGGCGCGCGGACTACGACCAGATCGCCGCCAACCGCAGCTACTTCGGCGACTTCGACCCCTTCGGCGATTTCGACCTGATCTTCGGCGCGGCCAAGCTCAACCTCAAGATCGTCGACCTGCCCATCCGCTACCGCGAACGCACCTACGGCTCCACCAACATCTCACGCTGGAAGCACGGCTTGCTGCTCTTCCGCATGGTGGCCTTCGCCGCGCGCAGGATCAAGTTCGTATGAATGACGTCAACGTCCACGAGGAGCAGATTCTCGAAAACCAGAAGCACTGGGAACGCAAGCCGTTGCTGCGTCAGATCTATCGCGGTTTTCACGAACTGATCGCGGCGCAGCTCAGCAAGAAACAAAATGGAAAGATCGTAGAACTGGGCTCGGGCATCGGCAACATCAAAGAGGTCATCCCCACCTGCCTGCGCACCGACTTGTTCCCCAACCCCTGGCTCGATCAGACCGAGAATGCCTATGCCCTGTCCTTCGATGACGCCAGCATCTCAGACCTGATCCTCTTCGATGTGTTCCATCATTTTCGTTATCCTGGCAACGCGTTGCGCGAATTCGAGCGCGTGCTCCAGCCTGGCGGACGAGTCATCATCTTCGACCCATGCATCAGCTTGCTGGGACTCATCGTCTACGGGCCGCTGCACCCCGAGCCAATCGCCTACTTCCGCCCTGTGAGTTGGTTCGCCCCAAACGGCTGGTCCCCCGCTGAAACGGATTACTACGCCGCGCAGGGCAACGCCACGCGCGCCTTCGTCGGTAAGGAGTTTGCCGAACATCTTGGGGCGTGGAACGTGCTCAAGGTCCAGCGTATCGCAGCCCTGGCCTACGCCGCCTCGGGCGGATATTCAGGCCCACAGCTTTATCCCACGGCGGCTTATCCGCTGGTGAAAGCCATCGAGAAAATCTTGCAGCTTTTCCCCATCCTGTTCGCCACGCGGCTGCTGGTAGTGCTGGAAAAGAAGTAAAAGATACGTCTAACAAAATGCCCGCAGTTTGAGCTGCGGGCATTTTGTTTTCACCGACAGGCCGAAATATCCAGCAGCCTGCGGAAGTCCTTGCGATAATCCTGAGGCGAGCGGATGCCCTGCACCTCGTCCACGAGTTTCACGCAGGCATCTTCGTATTTCTTTTGTATCTCGGGAGATATATCCTCCCAGTATTCGACACCCAGATAAATGTAATCGAAACCCGCCGCCTTGAGCAGATACGGGTCAGGGTTGCTCATAAGCTGATTCCACTCGGGTGTCAGCACCCACGACTTCATCGACTTGCTGCCGCGCCCAAAGACCGTCACTACACGGCGCGAGTCGGAATCGAAGACCATTGCCTCGCGCGGCAACTGGTTCCAGTGACGATTCTCCATGCGCACATCCATCTCGTTCATGAAGTACGGCAGCAAAGGCTGCTGGATGGCGATCAACTGCACGCCGAAGAAGACCAGTCCGCCAAAGACGGAAATCAGTCCCAGCGAGAGACCTGTCAACTTCATGGCTTCGCTACGCTTCTTGAGCCAGGCCCAGACCAGCGGCACCGCGTAGAAAGTCGGCACCAGAGTCAGCGTCACCAGCAGACGTGTGGTGGCGCTGACGCCCGCCGTCCCCGTATATTTGACGAACAGCGACAGCAGCCCCGCCCCCGCGCTGACAACAGTTCCCGCCTCCCACCAGCGTTGGGCGCGGAACATCTTGACGCCCCAAGCAAACAACAGAGGCAGCGCCAACAGGACAGGTCCCATCTCGACCAGACCCGCGATGAGTTGGTACGGGTCGAGCACGCTCATAAAGCCCAGATGAGCCGAGACGAAAGCAGGCACGCCCAGCGAAAAACTAAAGGTATGGAAAGAACCCGCCTCCGCCGAAGGGAAGATCAGCCCGCGCGCGATCTCGGTCACCACGCCGCCCTGGACGAGGGCAAAGGCCAGAGCAGCGGAACCCACCGCCAGCGTCGGCAGGAAGGAGCGGGGCAGATAAATGCGGCGGGCGCGAATCCACTCGATCAGCAGCAACAGGCCAATGCTCGGGAACATGATCAGGAAAGTGTACTCACCCGTCAGCGCATAAGCGGCGAACAGGGCGGTTAGGACGATCCCGCTGGGCAGGTCGCGCAGACGGCGGAAGAGCAGGATAAGCAGCAGCAGGATCAACGGCCCCATCACGCCGATGCCGCCATGCGTCATCGTCATGGGCGGGTTGACGCCGTTGGCATACGCAAACGGGAACGGGAACGGCCCGCCGCCTTCGATGGCCCACGAAGAGACCAGCGCCTTCGCCAGGTCGGGCGCGGTCGGGATGCCCGAACCCAACAGCGAGATGCGGTCCGAGATTTTTTGCGTGAGCGCTGTAGGCAGCAACAGCAACAGCCAACGCGCGCCGCCCGAGAAGGCGACGAAGAAGCCGCCGAGGTAACCCGCCATGCGGCTGCGAGTCATGCGGCGCGTGAAGAGATAGGCCACCATCACCAGAAGCGCCAGAACCAGCCCGCGGGCCGCGTCCATCGCCGACCAGGGGAAGAGGTCGCCAAGACGCGTCAATTGCGCGGAAAAGATCAACAGCAGGTAGTGATAGCCAAAGCGCAGGGAAGGGTCAAAGGGGAAATGCGGCGGGATGTCGCCTGCCGCCATGATCGAGGTGAGCGGAATGTTTTGAAAATCGTCGAAGATGTTCAGTCCGCGCCCGATGGAAAAGAACACGTAAAAGAGGAACAGAAAAACGAGCGCCTGCGGGATCGAGAACGTGAACAGACTGCGCCAGTCGCGAAGAGACTTCCACGCCACGGTCAGGCCGAAAGCCAGCACGAGAGCCGCAGCGGCCCAGAACGAGTACGACACGGGCAGGATGTGCGACAGCAGGTTCGAGGTCCATAGTTGCAGCACAAGTCCAAGCGCGAGGCCCACGATCAACCGTTCGCGTCGCAGGCGAAAAACCTGATGTGCGATGAGATGCCCGCCCAGTATCCAAGCAACGACCCACAGCACAAAGGGAATCAGAGTAAGCAGTTTGCTCATGGTCTGGGCTGGGAAACGACGGCGCGGATAAGTGTGACCGCATCGTCAGCTAACTCTCCGCTGATGAATTCGGGGCGGATGCGTGCGCGCGTCTTTTGAAGGGCGGCTTCGTCGCGTTCGCGCACGAGAATGTCTACGCTGGCGAAAGAGGCCTCGAAGGCGTGGCGATAGTCCCAGAGACGATAGCGGTTGTGATTGCTGGAGGGGTTGAGCCAGCCATACCAAACCGACTTGGAATAACACAGCATCTCGAACGGATATTTGAAGAAGTGATCGCGCAGGTCTACGAAGTGAATATGCAACCCGCTTGGACTGGTCAGCGCGGCCAGGGCGCGGGTGATGCCCTCCACGTCGTCGAGATGTTCGTAGACCGAGTTACTGATGACCAGGTCTACGGGCGGGATGTCGCCTGGCTTCACG
>CALFXA010000220.1 GCA_937928015.1 uncultured Anaerolineales bacterium
ACGACGCGCTTCCGATCTCATAGACGGCGCACGTCGCCCACCGATTGTTTGGTCGGCGCGGAGATACCCGTGTCACCGATGACCAGTGTGAACGGCTTGCCGACCTTCAGCGTTTCGATGGGATGTCCCTTGATGAAGTATACGGGACTAGCGTAGGTGATGACGGTGTTATCGATGCCCGAGGGCGTGCCATGATGCAGGCGCTCGATCTCGTAGGCGAAGGCGTTGACCTGATCGTCGGACAGCGGGCGGCCCAGCGCGGAGGATAGCGCGCGTACGAGCGCCACCGAGACTGCCGCGCCTGAGCCGAGTCCCGAGGCAACGGGAATGCTGGAATTGATTGTGATGTCAAGCGGGGGAAACGGCGAAATGCCGAGGCTGAAGAACAGGTTGTGAATGACGGCGGCCAACGGATGGTCGGAGGGGAGCGTGTTCAACTCGGCGTCGAGGTCCACGTTCGGGGCGTGGATCCAAATCCCCGGGCGGGATGACTCCGCCACTTCCACATCCGCATGGACCTGGGTGACGGGTACCGCGATGGCAGGCCGACCATACACGACGGCATGTTCGCCAAACAGGATGATCTTTCCAGGCGCGGAGGCAACGCTCATGGATTATTTGGTGAAGAAGTAGAAGATTGTGATGACGCTTGCAGCCCACAGTCCCATGGCAACCTGGAAGGGACGGTCGGTGAGCAACACTTCCTCAGGTGCGCCGCCTTCCTGCTTGACTTGCACGAGGTACATGTAGCGGAAGATGGCATACACCACGAAGGGGATGGTCAGCATCATGGTGTGATTCTCGGGGACGTTGGGGGCCGAGAAAGTGTAGAGCGAGTAAGCCACGATGGTGGTGCCCGAGACGATCATGATGTATTGGTCGAGCAGAGGCAGAGTGTAGCCTTCGAGCACTTTGCGGTGCGAACCTGCACCTTGTGATAGCAAAGCTAGTTCAGCGCGGCGTTTGCCGAAGCCAAGGAAGAGCGAGAGCAGACTCATGACCACGTACAGCCAGGGGGAGAAGCGCTCCACGTGGATGAGCGTGACGCCCGCCGCGACGCGCAGCACAAAGCCCGAGGCGATGATCAGCACATCCAGGATGGGCACATGCTTGAGCCACTTCGAGTAAGCCATGTTGATCACGAAGTACAGCCCGAGCACGGCCGAGAATGCAGGCGAGAGCAGATAGCCCAGCACCAGCGATACCACCACGAGCAGGACGCCTGCCACCCAGGCCGCGCCGACAGGCAACTGGCCCGAGGGGATGGGACGATTCTTCTTGACGGGATGCTGGCGGTCGGCTTCGATGTCGGCCAGATCGTTGAAGATGTAGACCGAGGAGGAAACCAGACAGAAGAGCGCGAATCCGCCCAGGGTGCGCAGGAAGGAATCCAGCAGGAAGAGTTGTTTGTCGAAGACCAGCGCGGCGAAGAGAAAAACATTCTTCGGCCACTGGCGCGGACGCATGGTTTTGAGCAGGGCTTTGAGCATGGAGCTATTTTACCTGTAATTGTGGGCGGCGGAGTTTGCTGGATTGTCAGGGAAATACGGGATGGAATTTATGGCGTCCAGAAATTTCCCGTCATGACCAGAAGACAGAGCAGGGTGACAGAATCTTCATAATAATCTTGATGCTGGTCATAGACCGAATCGTAAACCGCGTTCAGCCATTCCAGCTGGTCAGGGTTGGTCATGGCTGCCACGCCCATTGGTGCGACGAAGAAGGTGGTGAAGTAATCGCTATCCGGTAGGGGATTGCCATCCAGGTCGTAGCCTGCCTTGATGTTCGTCGGGTCACCGTTTGCGGCGGATTCAACCCACAGGGAAATTTTCTGCGCGATGGCGCGCGAGGTGGCGTCGTTGTTGAGCAAGGCATCTGCGCCGACCCGCCACGGGATGCGACCCGCGTTGTAGGAGTAGTGCCCATCGTCGGCGCCTTCGAGAAAATCGGGTGGAGCAGGCTGCGGTATGTGATTGTCGCCTGTCATCACGATGAAGTCGGGCATCAGTCCGCTGGTGGGACTGTAATTTTGTTGGATGGAAAGCATCACCGCTTGGCTGTTGACGATGATCTCGTCCCAGACGGGATCACCTGTAGCATTGCCAAAGGCGCGGAAATTCGCCAACATGAAGTCTGACGAGCGTGGCGTGTACTGGTTGAAATCCGTGCCCGAGGCATCGACCCAATCCCCCAGCATAGGCAGGCGGCTCTCAGGACCGATCGTCGATTCGAGGATGCCGCTGAGCAGGGTCTCGGCTTCGGCTTTGTAGTTGATGTGGCCAGTGCTGCCCCATTGTGCATCGGCCAGCAGCAGACCGAGGGCCATGTCCGCATCGCCGTCGAAGGCGCTGTCATTCCCGTCGATGGAATCGGGTACCTTCCAGTCCATCAGGCGCGAGTCGACTTCGCTGGGGTGGGTACGGGCAAATTCCCACAAGCCGTCGAACAGGTTTTGCGCGTCGGTGTCATAACCCGCCATGATGGGCATGATGACCATGCCGAAGCCCTGACCTTCCGAGACGGTCTGGTCGTGGTTGGGTGCGGATTTACCAAAGGCGATGCGATATAGTGGATGTCCGTCCTCGCTGGTACCTGCTTCGAGCAGATAGGTCTGTTTCCATACATTATAGAATGTGCGCACGTCATCGTCGAGTTGCGTCTGGCTGCGATGGTTGGGCAGGATGCTGCCGGGCGCATAGGTCACATGTTGTGGGAAGGGACGGGCGATGCCCGTCGATTCTTGTGTGAGTATCTCAGTTGATGTAGGTGGGGAGGAGGTGTACGCGGAAGGAATTGATGTGTCCGTTGGGGAGATCGGGGCAGAGGGGGACGGGGTGGTGACGGTCGGCGCACAGGCGCTGAGTACGAGCGTCAACAAAAGAAACAAACGGGCCAATTTGTGGTTCATGCTTCCTCCTGTAGGTCAAGCCTGTGGCCTGATAATTCATGATTCACTGCGGTGGGTAGAAGAAAACCTCATGCCCGAGCATGGTCTCGTCCTCGTAGCGGAAGTGTGCAGAAAAGAAACGGCCGTCCCCAATCCACGGCAGGAAGATACGGTCGCTGGGCCACAGGGACAGCGAGTCGAACTCTGCATCGGGGATCCATTCGAGATGTCCTTCGGGCGAGTCGATTAACTCACCGTCGAACTGTGTGGCAGTGAAGACGAACACGTACCAGTCCTGGCCTTTGAAGTTGGTGAAGATGAGCAATCCATGCAGATACGGGTCGTGGATGGTCAGGCCTGATTCTTCGAGCACCTCGCGGCGGATGCATATCTCTGGGCTTTCGCCTGCTTCGATCTTGCCGCCCAGTCCGTTCCACTTGCCCGCGTGGATGTCGTTCGGCTTGCGGTTGCGGTGAACCATTAGCGTGCGGCTATTGTGTTTGATGTAGCAGAGGGTGGCGACGATCATAATTTTGACTGTATTCCATTCGGCTTCAACTTCCGCCTCGGTTCGCTACGCTCACTCGTCGTCCGCTCAGCCGGAAACAGCGCTTCCAGCCCGCGCCAGACATCATCGCGCCAGGCGGTGTAGTTGTGGCCGCCACTGAATTCGCGATAGGTGACGTCGTAGCCATGCTCGCGCAGGATGGGCTGCATGCGACGATTGTCTTCGAGCAGGGAGTCGAAGCGGCCCACGTCCATCCAGATCTTGAGTTGATCGTGTGCCTGTCCCGCGCGGACCAAATCCACGGCGGCAAAGTCGCGGCCTTCGGACTCGAACACGCCCGACTGGCTGAGCACCTTCCCGAACACCTCGGGCATACGCAGGCCCGTGTAGAGCGAGATCAATCCGCCGAAGGATGCGCCCAGCACGCCATACGTCCCTGGGTTGCGTTGGATGTTCAGCAGGTTGAGGTGCTCGCGCGCCAGCGGCAGGATGACGTGGTCGTGCCACGCGATGACGGCGTCGGAACAGGCATATTCCACGCCGCGGCGGCTGCGTCCGTTTTGCAGGAAGGCCATCGCGATGGGACGGATGCGCTTCTCCGCGATGAGATTGTCGACCAACGTGGCCAGCTGGGCGCGACGCAGGTAATCGGGACCGTCGTACACGACCAGCAGCGGAACAGGAGTCCGCACGGGCGGCTGATACAGATACACGTCCCGCTGACCGTCCTCGGCCAGCATCCAGGTCTCGACCTTATAGCGGGTGACCGTGCCGCGCTTCCCATCCGCATGGACCCGGGCCAGCGGGGTCGGCGCGGACTCGGGCATGTAGAAGAAGTGGTTCCGTCCACCCACGCCGTTGTTAACGCTGCGCGGGTTGAACGGGTCCGCGTAACGCTGATGGGTGTGCGGGTCGAAGAAAGCGTATTCCACGTAGGCGTCGCGGGGCAGGGTCAGAGACGTGGACCAAAGCGGTGTGGCGGAACCAGGCACGGGGTCGAGCGGCTGAGGACCATCCTCCCAATCGTGCAGGTCGCTGATCAGATGCGGGGGCTGGTCGCCCATCCAGTAAAAGGTGGCGCGTTTCCCGCTGATGAGCGGATTGCCTTCGGCGCGGAGTCGGGTGAGGATGTCTTTTTTCATAAGAGGAAGAGGATGGCCACGCCTGTCATGGCGAGCAGCGTGCCCGCGATGGCCTGCCAGTTGAGGCGTTCCTTGAAAACGAAGTGACTGATGGGCAGCATGAAGATGGGTGCGAGCGAGGTGAGCGTGCTGGCCACGCCGACCTCGGCGTTCTGGACGGCGTACAGCGAAAGGGACACGCCTAGCACGGGACCGATGAAGCCCGCCAGCATCAACATGCGGAGAGCGGAGGGATTCTCGCGCAAGGTGGTGACCGTCTGCCCGACCTGGCGTTGGAACAGGGCGATGATGAGCAAGCCGAACATGGCCGCCAGCATGCGGATGGCGTTGCCCTGGAAGGGGGAGAACGTCCCGTACATGCCCTGTTTGGAAAAGACGAAACCCGTGGCCTGGAAGATCGCCGAAAGGATGCCATACAAAACGCCGACCGCCACGTGGCGTGGCATCTTTTCCCCGCCGTTGCCGCGCTCGAAGACCACCCAGACAATGCCCGCCAACGTAACTAGGATTCCGAGGATCTGTCCCGCGCGAAGCGACTCGCCCAGGAATATCCACGCTTCGAGCGCGCCGAAGATGGGATACAGGCTGAGCAGCAGGTTGCCCAGACGCGGACCGATGGTCAGGTAGGACTGAAAGAGGAAGGCGTCGCCCAGGGCCAGGCCAATGAAGCCTGAGAGCGAGAGCCAGGTCCAGCGCTGCGGGTCGGCGCTGAATGGCAGGATCTGGCCGAAGAAGACCAGGTTGATGAGCATCAGGTAGAGCAGCGCGAAGACCACGCGCGTGCGGTTCGAGACTGTCGCGCCGACCTGTTGCCCCGCGCGGGTGATAAAAACAGAATTGAGTGCATAGAAGAGTGAGGTCGCGATGCCCGCGATCTCGCCGAGATAGTTCGTCATGATGATTCCTTGTTGGAATAGGTGACAGTCATTTTCAAGGTGACTGTCACCTAACTTTAGGTTACTTGCTAAACGTCCCCATCAATTCACCCTGCGCCAGAATGTGACCTTCCATCGCTTTGAGCAGGTCCGCTTTGCTGGCGCCTTTGGACAGGTCCAACAGCGTGTCGAGCGCGTAGAGCTTGAAGAAGTAACGGTGTGTTCCCGAGGGCGGGCAGGGTCCCATGTAACGGGCGTCTCCCGAAGAGTTCTTGCCTTGCAGGCTGCCTGCGGGGAGCGACAAGCCCGCGTTTTCGGGCAGACTCCGCGCCGAGGCGGGCAGGTTGAACAGCACCCAGTGGACCCAGGTCCCCATTGGCGCATCGGGGTCGTCGACGATCAGCGCGAAGGAGCGGGTATTGGCGGGCGCGTCAGTCCAGGACAGGTCGGGCGAGATGTCGCGGCCGAGGCACGAATATTTCGACGGGATGGATTGTCCCGCGGCAAATGCATTGCTGGAAAGGGTCAGGGTCATGGAAACCTCCGAGGGGGCAGGGGCAGAACAGGCGGTCAGGAACAGGATCAAAACGAGGACCCAGGTTCTCACAAATCCTCGCGTTTCACATTTGGAAATTGCAGGACGAAGTCCGCACCATAGGCCTGGCTGGGAGTCTGGAAGCCGGTCCGCAGGTCCAGCCCGAGGATGCGCTTCATCACCTCGACCGTGGCCTGGGCGGTGAACGAGTAACCTTCGCTCGTCTGAAGGCGGCTCCGCACCACCTTCCCCGTCGCGTCGCTGACCTCGCCGACGATGAGCGCCCGTCCGCGCTGACGGGCCTGCCCGTCTGGACCGGGCGGTGCCAGGTTGAGCAGCGACTGGAGCAGGGACTTCATTGGCCGCGAGTACATCAGCGGACCGAACCAGCGCGTCAGATACAGCGCGTCGACCATCGCACCCGGGAAGGCCATGTAGGTCTCGACGTTGGGGATGCCCGTGCTGTGATACGCCGTGGACACGTCGCCCCAGCCGATGGACACCGTTTGCACGGGGCCGCGCCCGAAGTCTGCGTACAGGGTACGCCAGGCGGGCGGCACGCTGACGATCTTCCCGTCGCGGCGGATACGTCCCCCACGGTGCATGTTCTCGATGCCCGACTTGGCCGTGCCGCGCGAGACGCCCGCTCCCACGCTGCGGATGAACAAACGCAGGCGCGTGGCGGTGGGCAGGCGCCGCTGGAGGTGTGCCGCGAGGCAATCCGTGGGGACCACGTCAAAGCCTGCGCCGGGCAGCATCATGATGCCTGCCGCGCGAGCCTCGCTGTCCAAGGCGGCCAGCGCCTCGAAGCCCTCGATCTCGCCACTGATGTCCACGTAATGCCGCCTCGTGCGCAGACAGGCCTCGGCCATCTGACGGAAGGTCAGCACGAACGGACCCGCACAATGCAGCACGGCGTCCACCTCACGCAAAGCGGAATCCAGGGCGGCCGAGTTGTCTAGGCTGATGACGCGATAATCCAACCCGTACTGCCCGGCCTGCGCTTTGAGACGCGCTTCGTCGCGGCCTGCAAGCAGCGGCCTGAGTCCGTTTTGCACGGCCAGGTCAAGGATCAACTGGCCCGTATAACCGTAAGAACCGTAAAGGAGGAATGTGTTCATAAGTTTATTCGCGCTGAGCGGAGGTTCCGAGCTTGCCGAGGAACCGTAGTCGAAGCGCCCTTCGACTGAGACTCGCGAAGGACGCTCGGCTCCACTCTGAGCAGAGACCCTCATTATAACTTTTTCACAAAATGTACGAGACGTTCCATTTCCTCATACCCCATGCGCAGATGCATCTGGATGCTGGTGTCGTTCTCCAGCCAGGTGTCGGAGGCGATCTCCTGATAGCCCTTTTCGCGCGACCAATCTGCGGCGGCCTGCATCAGGAGGCGGGCCACACCCCGTCCGCGCAGGTCTTCGTCCACGTAGATGCCTTCCACGTAGCCGACGGGACTGGTCTCACAGCCTTCGCCGTATGTCCGCGTGCCCGCTTCGAGAAAGCCGACTCTCCGTCCGCTGGGCAGGGCGGCGATGAAGACCGCCATATCGGGGTCCGCCAGGGTCGGGTCCAGTTGTGGCTCGAAGCCTTCGGCAGTGGCGTAGGTCCATAAAAGCAGCCGCATGCGCAGCCAGTCGGGTTTATCGTCTGCGGTGGCGCGGCGGATGAGGATGTCGTCCATGAAATCTCCCAAAAATAAAAGACCCTAAAGGCCTGTCAGACCTTTAGGGTCCTCCTCTTGACCTTAATCGCCGCGCTTGCCGAGGCGGTGATCCAGTTGCAGGACGGCGGTCTCGTGGGCTTCGATCATCTTCAGGCTGACGATGATTTCGGCTGCGTTCTTTTCCTCTTCGACCTGCTCGGTGATGAACCATTGCAGCATCACCTGGGCGGGATAATCCTTCTCCTTGAGGGCCAGTTCGTACAGGGCGTAGATCGAAGCCGTGACCTTGGCCTCGTGCCCGGCCACCTCTTATCACTTCCATGGTGGAGGTCCACTCAGTCTTGGGGGCGTCGATGGCTTTGAGCGTTACCTTGCCGCCGCGCTCGAGCAGGAAATCGTAGAACTTCATGGCGTGCTCGCGTTCTTCGGCCTCCTGCACGCGCATCCAGTGCGCGAAGCCGGGCAGGCTTTTATCTTCGAAGTAGGCCGCCATCGAGAGGTACAGGTAGGAGGAGAAGAGTTCCTTGTTGATCTGTTCATTAATGGCGTCTTGCATCGCTTTTCCGATCATGGGTATCTCCTTTTATGAATTTTAGAATGGTTCACATTCCACGTTTAAATTATACAGTCATTCCACGCCGTGGGTGCAGACACTTAGACTCGGTTTATCTTCCACGCGGACGAGTCCCGCTTCTGTTCGACCAGTTCCGCGCCGAGTTTTTGGAGCAGGCGGTTGGAGGCGGGATTCTTGATCGTGGTGGCGGTGACTGTTTTGCAGAACGGATGCGAGAACGCCCAATCGACCAGGCTCCGGGCGGCCTCCGTCATATACCCCTGATTCTGGAACCTCGGACTGATCCCGTACCCGATCTCGGTCGAGCCGCCTTCGTTGGGATAACCCTTGAAGCCGACCAACCCCGCGCCGACATTCTCCGCCTTGAGCACGATCAGCCAGTAGGTGTACCACAGATGCGTGGACGGGTCCGCCTGGCTCATCTTCTTGAGCTTCACGCCCAGCGCGCGCAGCACGGACGTGTCCACCACATCGCGCGCGAACGGAAAGCCAAGGTCCTGCTCGAAGGCGGGCAGGTGGTGCAGGCACAGGCCGAGTTGACGCTCGCTCAACGGAATCAGACGCAGGCGGGGAGTCTCAAGGGTGGTGTCCATGTCCCTTCTTCCAGGATGTCCCGAATTTTGGACTCGTCATAAACAAAGATGAACAGGGATGGATCATGTTTGGGGTTTCGTCCATCGCTGTTCATCTCTGATTGAGTATTGACTTGCGTGTTTTATTCGCCGTACACGAACAGGTCGCTGAGCGACTCGCGGCTGAAGTTGTGACGGATGGCCTCCGCGAAGATGGGTGCCACCGAGAGTACCTTGAGTTTGGGGTTGGATTTCTCGGGCGGGATGTGGACCGTGTCGGTGGTGATGATCTCGCTGATCTGCGGCACGGCGGCCAGGCGTTCGAGGCCGTTGCGGCTGAAGACGCCATGCGTGCAGACGACCATGATGTCTTCCACCCCTTCGTTGACCAACACACGGCTGAGTTCGAGGATGGAGCCGCCGGTGGCGATCTCGTCATCGTAGACCAGCGCACGCTTGTGGCCGCGCACCTGGTTGCCAACCAGTCCGCTGATGACCACCTCGGTGTCGGAGACGCGCTCCTTGTTGCCGGCCGCCACGGGCAGATCGAGTGTGCGCGCGAACCGCGCGGCGGACTTGGCCTGTCCCATGTCGGGCGCGACGATGATCGCGCCGCTCAGGTCCTTCTGGGCCAGATAATCCTTGAATACGGGGCGGCTGCTGAGCGGATCGGTGGGGACGGCAAAGAAGCCGTGCACTTGCGGCGAGTGGAACATCATGCTCATCACATGCGTGGCGCCCGCCGTCTGGAGCAGGTCCGCTACCAGACGCGCGGTGATGGAAATGCGCGGGGCATCCTTCTTGTCCGAGCGGCCGAACGAGAAATACGGGATGATGGCGTGGATCTCGGAAGCCGCCGCGCCGCGCGCGATGTCGATCATCATCAGCAATTCCATCAGGTGATCGTTGACGGGCTGCGAGAGCGACTGCACGATGTACACACGGCGGTAACGCACACTGGCGCCGAGCTGGATATACATATTGTCGTTACTGAAGCGTGTGATCTTGGTCTCGTCGAGCGGCACGCCCAGTTTGGCGGCGATGCTCTCGGCCAGCTTCGGGTTGGAATTTCCGCTGAAGAAGCGGACCTCTCCAGCGGAGACAGGGTCGTTGGTCATGGGTACTCCAAAAATAAGGGTTACACCGCAGTGAAATGTAGTCAGGGAGCGGGCGGGAGCATCATACCACGCCGCGCCCCATCCGCACAACGCCTCAAGACGACTTCGGCTTCCGCGTGAATCGGTCGATGATGAACGCGCCGACGAGGTACCAGAATGCGAGGTCCAGTCCAAGGTTGAGTCCACTGAACTCCGAACAGACTTCCCTTGGAGGACAGGGGCCCCAGGCGCTGTAGAAAGTCAGCGGCAGACCGTAGAAGGCGGCGTCCATGATGAAGATATTCTTTAACCTCCACAACCAGGTCAGACCGAGGAGCAACATCAGCGCAACGAAAATCTTGAGCGGGGATGGTTTCAAAAATTTCAGCATGGTTACCCTCGCTTCTTTAGCCATTTCAATAATTTTTCTGGCGACCAGCAGTTGATGACATCGGCCTTGGTGAGCCAGGCGCGGCGGGCGATGGCGACGCCGTAGAAGAGATTGTCGAAATCTTCCTCGGAGTGTGAGTCGGTGTTGATGCTGATCGGGATGCCCAACTCCCTGGCGCGGCGCGCATAGACATCGTCCAGGTCGAGGCGGGCGGGGTGGGCGTTGATCTCCAGCGCCACGCCCGTTTCGGCGGCGGCGTTGAGGACGGCGTCCATGTCCAGGTCGGCGCCTTCGCGCTCGGGGATCAACCGTCCCGTGGGATGGCCGATGATGTCCACGTGCGGGTTGCGGATGGCGTTGAGCAGGCGCTCGGTCACCTTCTCGCGCGGCTGGCGCAGCGACGTATGTAACGAGGCCAGCACCAGGTCGAGCGAGGCCAGGAACTCGTCGGGATAATCCAGTGTGCCGTCGGCCTTGATCTCCACCTCGGTGGCGTGCAAGACGAGAATCTCGTCGCCGAGCTGCTTCTGGATCTTCTTGATCTCGGCGGCTTGTTTCTTGTGATCGTCCATGCTCAAGCCGCCCGTCACGCCCAGGCTGACGGAATGGTCGGTGAAGGCGATGACCTGGATGCCACGCCTGGCGGCGGCGCGCGCCATCTCCAGCATGGTCAACTTGCCGTCGCTCCAATTGGAGTGCGTTTGCAGGTCGGCTTTGATGTCTTTGACTTCGATCAGTTTGGGCAGTTTGCCCGCTTTGGCCGCCGCCACCTCGCCGCGATCCTCGCGCAGCTCGGGCGGGATCCACGGCAGGCCCAACTTTTTGTACACTTCCGCTTCGGTGGCGCATAGGATTTCGCCGCCCCCGTCGGTGCGGGTCAGCGCATGTTCGGAGAGCGAGAGTCTCTGCGCCAGCGCGATCTGCCGCAACTGCACGTTGTGATCCTTCGACCCCGTGGCATATTGCAGCGCCGTGCCGAACTTCTCGGGCGGATGCACCCAGACCTGCGCGCGCACTCCATCGCCGAATTCGATGCTTGCCTTGGTCTCGCCCTGGCCCAATACGCGGCTGACGCCGGGTAGTTTGACGAAGGCCTCCATCACCGGTGCGGACTCCTTCGCCGCGACGAGGATGTCCAGGTCGCCGACGGTGGAGCGCATGCGACGGAGGCTGCCGGCGGGTTCCGCGGTGACGACGCCTTCCACGCCCTTGAGGGTGCGGATGATCTCCTGGGCGAGCGGGTACGCCCGCCCCAACGGAATCCGCCCCGAGCGGCGGGCCAGCGACGCAATCCCTTCGAGGATGGCTGCCTCGGACTTGGCTCCCATCCCGGGCAGGCCGCGCAGTTTCCCCTCTTTGGCGGCGGCTTCCAAATCGGGCAGGGTGGTGATGTCCAGTGCCTTCCAGATGGCAGCCACCTTCTTCGGGCCCAGCCCAGGCACTTGCAGCCAGGTCGCCAGGCTTTCTGGCACTTCTTCTTTTAGTCTTTCCAGAAATCCCAATTTGCCGGTGGAGAACAACTCGTCGATTTTCTCGGCGATGGCCTTGCCCACGCCGGGAATTTCGCGCAGTTTGCCTTCCTTCCAGTATTCGCTGGCCTCGCGCGGCAGGCTGGCGAGACTCTCCGCCGCCTTGCGATAAGCCAGGATGACGTAAATGACCTCGCCTTTGATTTCCACTAAGTTGGCGATCAGGGTGAACGTGTCAGCCAGTTGTTTGTTATTCAGCATGGGTCTCTCCTCTAAAAGTCGGCTCTGGGCGAATTATACGCCCAAGCCGTCCAGCGGCGGAGCAAGCCTGGAAATTGGCAGTTTTCGGGGCGAAAATGCCCAAAAACGGGACCCAACAAAAAAGTTAGGTGAAGTTAATCCTCCCCCAAGAATTGGTTTGTGAAATGCAGAATTTGTCGGCGAAACGGGACCTGACCACTTTTCCAATCTGTCAGGCTAACAGGTCTGTCGGCGGTTTTAGTACCCGGGTCATGGGGGGTGACCCCTCTTCCCGGGCCATAATGCCCTCGACGCGAGGCAAACCGTCCGTTTTTGCCAAGCCGCCGGGCCGCAGCAAACCTGCAAGACCCACCCGGTTCAAGAACGGGCGGATTCCCGCAAAGGAGAAAACCATGAAGAATACAACCCATCGTTTTATGGGGCTTCTCGCAGGGCTGATGTTGGTCTTTGGCAGCGTCTTTACCGTTCAGGCTGCCACCAGCAATGTGTACGTTTCTGCCACGGGCAGCGGCACCGCCTGCACCCAAACCTCCCCCTGTTCGATTGCGACCGGCGCCAAGAATCTAGGCGCCGGCAAGACCCTGGTCGTCAACTCGGGCACGTATAACACGGCCCTGCAAATTACCAAGTCTGGCACGGCCACGCAGCCGATCAAAGTGACCGGCCCGGCGGTCATCAAGTCAGTGGTCATCAGCGGGTCCTATGTGGAGGTCAGCGGCCTGGAAGTGACCGGGGCTACGCAGCACGGCGTGACCATCAGCGGAAAGCATGTCAAGTTCTCCGATTTCTCGGTGCATGACAACGTCAACGAGAACAAGAGCGGCAGTTCCTGCTCGGGTTCGGGCTCGTGGGGCTCGGGCCTGAAGGTCGCCTATGGTGGCGAGGATATCCAGCTCTCGAACGGACAGGTCTTCCACAACTGCGGCGAGGGGCTGGCCGTCACGCGCGGCATTAACGTTACGATCACGAACGGCACTGCATACGATAACTTCAGCGCCAACTTTTATCTCGATAACAGCAAGCAGGTCACCCTGCAGCGCAGTTTCGCGTACTGCACGAGCAATACCAATTACTACCGCTCGGGCCAGCCCGCCACGGGCATCCTGATCGGCGAGGAATATTACTCGGGGTGGGGCGGCCAACTCGGCAACCTGACCATCATCAACAACATCTCGTACGGATGCAAGGGACTGAACTTCTACGGCGTGTCTTCCAGTATCTCGAATGGCGGTCTGGTTGGCGCGCTCATCGCACACAACACCATCTGGAATGTGTATGGCGGCAAGGCGATTTCCATCAGCGATCAGCCCGCCAACCAGGGCATCACCATCGGTAACAACATTGCCGCCGGGACGATTTCCCCGGATAATGCCACGCTGAAGAATAATCAAAGCAGCGCGGTCTTTGCATCCACGCCAGGGTACACGATGACCTCCTTCAAACTGTCCCAGAGTTCACCGGGCGTGAATGCGGGCGCGTCCCTTGGCGTATTGACGGATGCCGCCAACAATACGCGCGATTCCCGTCCAGATGTGGGCGCGTGGGAATTCGGCACGAGCGGCACTCAGGCCACTGCCACTGTGGCGCCTCCGACGGCGACCCGCGTCAACGCGACCGCCACCGCCACGATCCCGGTCCGTCCGACCGACACAGTAGTGCCCAAGGGCCAGCGCAGTATTGATGTTCGCATTGCCTCAAGCAGCGATGATGCCGAGGAGAGCGCTTCGGGTTCGGTCAACCTCACCCATACCACGCTTGAACTTGTCAATGACAACGGCCTGCAGATTGTGGGTTTGCGCTTCACGGGTGTCAACATTCCTCAGGGCGCAAAGATCGTCAATGCCTACATCCAGTTCAAATCTGCGGCTGTTTCTTCCAATGCAGTGACTCTGAGTATCCGCGGCCATGCGGTCGGGAATGCCCCATCCTTCTCCACCACCTCGATGAACCTATCTTCGCGGTCGCTCACGATGGAAAACATCATATGGAAACCCTCCGCCTGGACCTCAGCCGGTATGGCAGACGTCACCCAGGCTACACCCAACCTGGCCAGCCTGGTGCAGGAGATTGTCGGCCGCACGGATTGGTCCTCAGGGAATGCGTTGGTTTTCCTCATCAGCGGCTTGAATGACAAGCGTGTGGCGGCGGCTTTCGATGGAGATGCGGCAAGCGCTCCACTCCTGCACATTGAGTACGACACGACCTCGGCTGGACAGGCGATTCTGGTCACCCCCACCTTCACGCCCACCGTTGTCAGTTCGCCGACCTCCGCGCCTGCCACCGCTACTGTGACGGAGGCTCCCACCTCGACCCCTGCGCCGACGGAGACTCCCATCCCCTCCGAGACGCCTGTCCCCACGGATACTCCCACGGACATCGTCCCCCCGACGGAGGAGCCGCCAACGTCCACCCCCTCTGTGCCATAAGTCCACGCAACAAAAATCTGCCTCCCGATGTTGGGAGGCAGATTTCATTTTGGCTTTTACTTGACCGTCAACCAGACACCCACGAGGACGACCGCCAGCCCCAGCAGGCGCGACGCGTCGAGCGGGCGCGGACTCGCGCCCAACAGCCCAAAATGATCCAACAGCACGCCGATCAAGATCTGGCCTGCAACGATGGTGATGGTCGCTGCCGCCACACCGATGCGGGGGATCATGTAACTGACCGCACCGATAACGACCAGCCCAAATACACCCGCAATCAGTGCATACCAAGGCGCCGTCCGCCACTGGCTCAACTTCCCGCCGCTGTAGAACAACAGAGGCAACAGGGCCGCAATCGCCCCGCCGATATGCACGATGAAGATGCTTTCCAATGTGCCGATACGTTGACTGAGCATGCTCGCCAGCGGACTTTGCAAACCGACTGCAATCCCGCCTGCCAGCCCGATCAGGATGATGAAAAGAAGATTATCCATGTGGTTGTCCTTTTTGGGTTAGATGATACTTGATTTGGCTGAATGCGCCAAACAGGTGATAGGGACGGAAATTGAATTTAGATACAATATATCTAAATTTGGAGGTGCAAGATGAAGCTTGAGACGAATAAGGGTGTCTGGGGTGCGCGTCTGGTGACCTGGGTGATCCTGTTTGCGCTGGCGTGTGGGATCGTGGCCGCCTCTTCGTTTCTGCTAGGCCCCATGCTGTTTTCCAGCGATGCCGTCAGTCGTCGGGTGGCGGTGACGATTTTTTGCCCGGGTGCGGTCTCGACCGGCGAAGATCAGGGTGCGTCCACGCCGACCACGACCAGCCCCTCAGGGACGCGTGGTCACACCGTGGAGATCACCTGCACCATGCCGGACGGCAACACGCAGGTCATCAGCAATGAGCAATTTGCGTTGGCTTCCATCGGCGGGATGTTCGGCGGCGGTGCATTGTGCGGATTGGGCCTTTCGCTGCCGCTGTTCCTCATACCGTTCTTTTTGTTCAGGAAGAAAGTATCCTGATCTGTAGCATTGAGAGGGCACAGCATTGCTGTGCCCTCTTTTTATGCGCCTTTGTTCTGTATGGTTTTGATACTTGAAGGTTTTTTATTTTTGCTATATATTCGTTACATACTTCACGATCAGAGGCCTTTATGAAGAAAAAGTTCTGGGGCTATGTTGCGGCTATCATTGTCACAGTGATCACAAGTATCCTGGCGGATAAACTTATCAAGATCAATGCCCTGGATAAAATCCTTGAGGCGTTGGCTGGCCTGTTGATGATGCTAGTCCAGCCGATCCCCGTACCCGTAGGATTATTTATTCTGGTCGTGGTTGGGCTACTGGCGCTGGTGTATCGTAGGAACGAGTTTACAAGGATGCTGCGTTCCTTTTTTAAGGCCAACGACCGTGTGCAGATCGATGTCAATCAAATTCTGAAAGGCCCGGAGCTTGCAGAAGAAATTATCCTCAAGTTATTGGGATATCAGAACGATAACCCCATTCTGGCTTATCAGCAAAACCTGTGCAACGAGGATTATGAGCCTGGCACGTTCACCCTGGAAGAAATCTCCCCTGCGGCTGAATTCCTTCGCGTCAAGACCACATTCGATGCCTGGCTTGACAAGGTCATCGATGACGAACTCATTCATATTCGCCAGAGCTACCCCAACCTGTTTAAAAAAATATCGAACGAAGAAGTGAAGGCATTGGTCCGCAAAATCATGGGCATGCGCACGGAATTTGGCCGCCCGATATCCCATGAGATCTGGTATCAGGAATATTCAGATATTATCAGAAGATTCATCGCGGTGATCCTGAACGGCGATCCGGACTATGAGTTCGAGATCTATTCGAACCTCACATACAATCGAAAACAACTGATCTTGAAAATTATCGATTGGCTGGATAAGAACAAAAAGCCTGACATTCAACAGTGGCTTCACATTTCAATTGCGTCTGGTCTGATGGGAGTGGACGAAAAATCTGTCCACGCTGCCACCTCGGAAATAAATCGTTCCGCCGTCATCTCACTGGATACAAAGGGGCAGAGCACCGAAAATGCTGTGGAACGCATCGGTGAAAGACTATGGAGTATCGCGCATACTGTGAGGCGCATCGATGCAACCGAAACATTTTTTCATACCCTGAAGTCAAGTTCGGGTAGAAGATTCCGCATCCTGTCCTTTCCAGATGATTACATCGAAACGCTGTTTCTGTTACGGTTCTACAGCGAAGTATTGAAAAAATACAGCCACGTCGAAATTAACCTGGTGCCGCGCTCCATTCGCTGCGGGAATGATTTCTCCTTTGAAGACAGTAAATATGTTATGAAGTATTATCCGTCGTTGCAGGATAATCCGCGGTTTCGCATCAACGCCAATGGGCCAAAGATTGCAACCGTCAATTTGAGAAAATTACATCCTGAAATCATGTCGTTGCTGGCAGCGGCTGACTTGGTGGACACACGCGGCGCACGAAATTATGAAATGATGCAAGGCGTGAACAAGGAAACTTATTTTGGCTTTATGGTATGTCGAGAGATTAGCGAGGCGGTTACCGGACTGGATGCAGCGGACCTGCCGCTTGTGTTTCTCCGTCAGCCGTCGGGTGATAAATCTTTCAAGGGCTTTCGTAAACGAGCCGGAAGGCTTCAAGGCGGAAGGATGTTGGCCGAGGTTACTGCGCTCGATAATAAGAAAAAATGGGAGGGGGGGCATCTTTCCACGATGCAAAAATGGGATGATGAGCGCAGAAAGCGGTATCAGGTGACGCAAAATTTCTATGGTGAAAATGCCCCTTATTTTCACGGAAAGTTTGGTGATCATCTCGAAATCGATGTCAAAGCCTACCTGGATAAATTCAAAGGCAGGGTTTTGGTGCTGGGATGTGGCTCGGGTAAGGAGGTCAATTACCTGGCCAGGCGCGGCTGTGACGTGTGCGGGATCGATTTTTCGGATGATGCAATCTATATCGCCAAAAATCTCTACCCACATCTTTGGAATCGTTTCTACGTGGAGGATATGTACAATCTCATGCTCTTCAAGGAGGGAGAATACGATGGGATTGTTGCCAATGCTGTATTTGTCCATTTATTGGAGAAGAACGATCTGCAAATCATGTTGCAGCAGATAAATGCCCGCCTCAAGCCTGGAGGTATAAGTTTTATTCGAGTGATTGACAAGGACGGGGTTGGCGAAGAATATGACAGTCATTTATTTGACCGCACCCGCTGGTTTTCCTATTATCACATGTCTGATATTCAAAAATATTGCCAGCAACTTAAATTAAAGATCATCGGTAAAGATAGAATAAGCCATACACAATATCCGGATGTGTATTGGTTGTCAGTACTGATCCAGAAAAACGAGAACGCAGCTACAGGCAGTTAGAGCAATTTCCAGATCAACCAACCCCTGGATAGCCACTTGCGGTGCAGGTCGACCTTATACCCTCGCGCGGAGAGGCCTTCGGCGGTGGCGCTGAACCACTGTCTTAACCCGTAGACCTTTGCACCGATATTTTCCGCGGCGGCGCGCTTCCAGGCCTCGAAGAAGGCGTGGATGGGTTCACCCGCCACGACGTGATGAATGTAGTTCTTCGGCAGGATGGTCTGGAATTCCTCCACGTCGAAACCCGTGCGGAAGTTGGTGCTGAAAACCAGCGCCTCGAAGTCCCACGCCCCGGCCTCCGTTTTTCGGACCAGGTTGGCGGACCACAATTGCCCAAACGGCGTAGACGTGCCCTCGATCATCAATCCGCCGGGCAGCACGTAGGGAGCCAGGGTCTCGTAGGCGGGCGTAAAATCCTGTTCCTCATATTGACGAAGCACATTGAAGGCACGGATCAGGCGCACCCGCTCGCCCGCCTGTAGCGGCAGGTTGAACCCACCCAGACGGAAGAAGGTCCGCTCGTCGGCAAAGGGTTGGGCGGCCTCTACCCGTTCCTTGTCAATTTCCACGCCCAGGATGGGCAGGTTGGGATTTACCCTCCGAAAACGGGAAGCGCTTTCGAGCGTGGTGCGCGGATCGAACCCATAGCCGAGGTCCACGAACAGAGAATCGGCGAACAAGCCATCGGTCCGCGTGAGCAGGGATGACTCGTAGAGCAGGACAAAATTGTCCACGCGGCGCAAGCGATTCGAGGCAGTCTTCCCGCGGGTGGGGAGTCCTACGGGCTTTTTGGATGGGGAGCGCGGGTGCGGCATCGGTCCGATTATAAATAAAAAAGAGACGCCAGCAATGGCGTCTCTCTGTTTCGTGATTGGTTATGCCGTGGCGTCGGAGAGTTCCGTCCACTGCGAGGCTTGACCTTCCTTGCCTTCCATATTTTTGAAGCGGTCGGGGATGAAGCCTGTGCCGGCAGGGATGAGCTTGCCGATGATCACGTTCTCCTTCAGGCCGAAGAGCGGGTCGGCCGTGTAGCCGATGGCCGCGCCAGCCAGCACCTTGATGGTGTGCTGGAACGAGGAGGCCGACAGCCACGAGTCGGTGCTGAGGGAGGCCTTGGTGACGCCCAGCAGCACTTCGGCGAACTTGGCGGGCTGCTTACCATCGGCCAGCAGGGCTTCGTTGACCCTGCGCATTTCGAGGCGGTCGATCACATCGCCGGGCAGGTACTTGGTGTCACCCGGGCGGGTGACCTGCACCTTGCTCAGCATCTTGCGGATGATGACCTCGAAGTGCTTGTCGTGGATGTTCTGACCCTGCGAGCGGTACACCTTCTGGACCTCGGTCATGAGGTACATCTGGCAGGCGTCGCGGCCCTTGATGCGCAGGATGCGATGCGGGTTGAGCGAGCCTTCGGTGAGCGCCTGGCCGGCTTCCACCTTGTCGCCCTGGCGGACGAGCAGGCGGGAAGTGGTGGGGATTTCCTCCACGACCTCTTCGCGCTGTTCGTAGGAGACGATGATCTTGCGGGCCTTCTTTTCGACGGCCACACGGCCGCCGTGCTGGGCCACGATGGTGGCGTCTTCGAGCGTGGCCAGAACATCGCCGACCTTGACTTCGGACTCGTCCTTGGCGACGAACTTCCAATCCTCGGGGATGGAGTACTCGTCGTGGACCATCTCGGAGTGTTCGATCTTGACCTCGCGCAGGTCGGCGTACTTCTCGGAGAGCAGCACGCTGACGGTGCCGCTGATCTCGGCCACGACGGCTTCACCCTTCGGCTGCTTGCGCGCTTCGAAGATTTCCTCCACGCGCGGGAGACCGGTGGTGATGTCGGAGGAGCCGGCCGAGGCCACGCCGCCGGTGTGGAACGTGCGCAGCGTCAACTGGGTGCCAGGCTCGCCGATGGACTGGGCGGCCACGATGCCGACGGCGGCGCCGAGGGCGACCATGTCGCCGCGGCCCAGGTCGAGGCCGTAGCACTTCGAGCAGATGCCGTGGTCGAGTTCACAGGTCATGGGCGAACGCAGCTTGACCTCGGTCACGCCGGCCGACACGATCTTATAGGCCAGCTTGTGATCGATGATTTCGTTGTATTCGGCCAGCACTTCGCCGGTCTTCGGGTCGAGCACGCGCTCGGCCACCAGGCGGCTGTACATGCGGTTGGCCATCGACTGACCGGCCACGTCGTCGGACTTGCGAATGTAGACGCCGTCGTGCGTGCCACAGTCATATTCGTTGATGATGACGTCCTGGGCGATGTCGACCAGGCGGCGGGTCAGGTAGCCAGCGTCTGCCGTGCGGAGCGCGGTGTCGGCCAGGCCCTTGCGGGCGCCGTGCGTCGAGATGAAGTATTCCAGCGCCGTCAGGCCTTCGCGGAAGTTCGAGCGGATCGGCAGCGGGATGATGCGGCCCGAGGGGTCAGCCATCAAACCGCGCATACCGGCCAACTGCGAGATGGTGGAGAAACCACCCTTCGTCGCGCCGGAGGTCGCCATCGTCGAGAGGTTGCCATCGGGGTCCATGTGCTTCTTGACAGCGTCAGCCACCTTGTCGGTGGTGCCCTGCCAGATGCTGATCTCGCGCTCGTTCTTTTCCTGCTCGGTCAACAGACCGCGGCGGAAGTCGCGCTGCACCGTTTCGACCTGCTGGAGGGCATCGGCGATGATGGTCTTGCGCTCCGGCGGGATGGAAATGTCGGCCACGGCCAGCGTGGTACCCGACTTCATGGCGTATTCGAAGCCCATGCTCTTGACGCGGTCGGCCACCTCGGTGGTCACGTCCTGGCCGCACAGTTCATAGACTTCGGCGATCAGGTCCTTCACGCCGCCCTTGTCCAGTTTGCGGTTGACGAACTGAACCTCGGGGGGCAGGATGCGGTTGAAGAGACCGCGACCGATGGTCGTGTCGATGATACGCGTCACAGGCTGCGGCAGGCGGTTGTTCTTGTCGTCATACCAGGTCGTGACCTTGAGCTTGATCTCGGTGTGGACGTGGACCTGGCCGAGGTTGTAGGCGAGTTCCACTTCGTCGAGGTCGGCGAAGGCACGGCCGTCGCCCTTGTGAGCGGCCTTCTGCGACATGGTCAGGTAATACACACCCAGCACCATGTCCTTGGACGGGGAGATGATCGGCTCACCGTCGGCGGGTTTGAGCAGGTTGCGGGAGGCCAGCATCAGTTCGCGGGCTTCCTGCACGGCCTTCTGCGAGAGCGGCACGTGCACGGCCATCTGGTCGCCATCGAAGTCCGCGTTGAAGGCGGTGGTCACGAGCGGGTGCAACTGGATGGCGGAGCCTTCAATCAGCATCGGCTCGAAAGCCTGGATGCCGAGGCGGTGCAGCGTGGGCGCGCGGTTGAGCAGGACGGGGCGTTCCTTGATGGCCTCTTCCAGCGCCTCCCAGACCTCGGGACGGTTGCGCTCGATCAAGCGGCGTGCGCCCTTGACGTTGGCGGCATAGTTATTCTGGACGAGACGGGCGATCACGAACGGGCGGAACAGTTCCAACGCCATGGTCTTGGGCAGACCGCATTGGTACAGTTTGAGCTGCGGGCCGACCACGATCACGGAGCGGCCGGAGTAGTCCACGCGCTTGCCGAGCAGGTTGCGGCGGAAGCGGCCCTTCTTGCCCTTGAGCATGTCGCTCAACGACTTGAGTTCGCGGCGGCCGCGGCGGCTGAGCGCCTTGCCGCGCTGCGAGTTGTCGATCAGGCTGTCGACGGCTTCCTGCAACATGCGCTTTTCGTTGCGGATGATGATGTCCGGGGCGCGCAGTTCGATCAGCCGCTTCAGACGGT
>CALFXA010000221.1 GCA_937928015.1 uncultured Anaerolineales bacterium
CCACCGAGATCTACACTCTTTCCCTACACGACGCTCTTCCGATCTCACATATCCGCGCGAGGCAATCGAGAGAGCCATCAACGCATTCTGTTCGACCAGCAGGATGGTGGTCCCGCGCTGGTTGATGGACTTGATGATGTCAAAGATACTCTGCACCAGGATAGGCGCCAGCCCCATCGAAGGCTCATCCAGCAGCAGCAGGCGCGGATGGGCCATGATGGCGCGTCCCATTGCCAGCATTTGCTGCTCGCCGCCCGAGAGGGTCCCCGCAACCTGACTGTAACGCTCCTTGAGACGCGGGAACAGGGAGAAGATTTCCTCCAGGTCCTTTTCGGCTTCCTGACGGTTGGGGGTACGGGAATAAGCGCCCAGGTCCAGGTTTTCGGCCACGGTCAGACGCGCAAAGATGCCGCGTCCCTCAGGCACCATCGACACGCCCATCGTCACGATGTCGTGCGGCTTGACCGCGGTCAGGTCCCGCCCTTCGAGGCTGATCGTGCCCTGGCGGGGTTTGGTCAGGCCGCAGATGCTGCTGAGCGTGGTGGTCTTGCCCGCGCCATTCGCGCCAATCAACGTCACGATTTCGCCTTTTTCGACCGTGAGGGAAATGCCCTTCAGGGCATGGATATTCCCGTAGTAGGTATGAATGTTCGAAACTTCAAGCATCGCCATGTGATTCCTCGATTACGCCTCGTACTCAGACATGGGCTTCCCCAGGTAGGCTTCGATGACGCGTGGATTGTTCTGGATCTCGGACGGGCTGCCTTCGGCGATTTTTTCGCCGTAGTCCAGCACGGCGATACGGTCACTAACACCCATGACCATGCGCATGTCGTGCTCGATTAGCAGGATCGCAATGCCCAACTCGTCGCGCAGACGATGGACAAAGTCCACCATCTCGGCCGTCTCGTTGGGATTCATCCCCGCCGTCGGCTCGTCGAGCAACAACAGCTTCGGCCTGCTGGCCAGCGCGCGTGCAATCTCCAAACGACGCTGCGCGCCATACGGCAGGTTGCGGGCTGCCTGATCGCCCAAGCCCGTCAGCCCGACAAAATTCAGCAGGCGACGCGCCTCTTCGACAGCCGCCTTTTCTTCTTTAACCATGCGCGGCGTGCGGATGATCGCCTCCGCCCAGTTGGCGTTCAGGCGGGAATGTTCCCCTACCATGATATTCTCGATGGCGCTCATGGTGGAGAAAAGCCGAATATTCTGATAGGTGCGAGCGATTCCGCGATAAGTGATCTGATCGGGCGACAGGCCCAGAATCGATTCCCCAAAAAACAGGACATCCCCTTTTTCTGGCGTGTAAAAACCCGTAATGCAGTTATAGAATGTGGTCTTGCCAGCGCCGTTGGGACCGATGACACTGAAAATGGAGTTCTCGGGAACGACCAGGTCCACGCTATTGACAGCCACCAGGCCGCCGAATTGCTTGACCACTCCGCGAGTTTCGAGGGCGATTTTCATTTCGCACCTTCCTCGCCAGGGACAGCTCTTCCCTTTTCATGTTCGAATTTGCGACGAGAGGCAGGCAGGATTCCCGCAGGGCGCACGAGCATCATGACGACCAGCAGCGTTGCAAAGGCCAGCACGCGATAATTTTCCAGCTCACGCAGGATTTCGGGCAAGCCTTTCAGCACAAAAGCGCCCGCGATCACGCCTGGGATGCTGCCCATGCCGCCGACAATCACCGCCGACAACACATTGATGGACACCATCATGTTATGGTCTTCTGGACCTGTGAACTGGTTCCGCGCTGCAAAGAGCACCCCGCCCAGACCAGCGAAGGCCGCGCCGATGGCGAATGCCAACACCTTGTGTCTGAGAATGTTGATGCCCATCGCGCGCGAAACGGTCTCATCCTCGCGCATGGATTCCCAGGCGCGGCCCACACGCGAGTTCTGCAAACGGCGCGTGACGAAGATCGCCAACAGCACTGAGAGAAAGATTAGATACAAGTAACCGACATCGTTGAAGACCCAGCCAAACAAGACGGGTCCACCCACGTTGTTGACGCCCTTCGGGCCGCCCGTCAGCCAGGTCAGCGCATCGCTTTTGCTCAAAATGCGGATGATCTCGCCGAAGCCGAGCGTCACGATGGCCAGATAGTCACCGCGCATCCGCAGCACAGGCACGACCAGCAGCACGCCGACCAGCGTCGCGGCGAGAATGCCGAGAGGCAGGACCAGCCAGAAGTTCCAGACCAAGCCGTGGGGCGCGGGAGAGGTCAACAGGGCCACGGTGTAAGCACCGATGGCGAAGAAGGCCACATATCCCAGGTTCAGGAGTCCAGCCAGGCCGACCACGATGTTCAATCCCAGCCCAAGCAGGACGTAAATTCCCACCGTGCCGAGCGTGTAATTCCAGTACTGTCCAACACGCAGCGGCACGAGAAGCATGACCAACAGCAGCAGACCATACATCACAGAACTGAAATATGGGCTGGCGCGGAATCTCGCGACGGCGGGCACGCTGTTGACCTGCTTCCACAGAGAGTGCCAAGCGTCAGCCAGCTTACCAAAGACATTACTGACCGTAAGCCCGTAAGTCACTGCCCCACCGAGGAGCGCAGTCAGGGTGAGAAAAGCCAGTTGAGACAAAGCTCCGAGGACAGATGTCTGGTTGAAGAGGAATAACTTGACCGATGCAGGCAGCAACTGCGACAGATATGTGTTCATCTTGACGCCCGAGGCGTTTAGGGAACCTGTGATGTAAGCCACCAATGCCACGATCAAGCCGTGGGTGAGTCCCGTTAGCGTGGCGGACATAAGAACGGTGCCGAACGGCTGTCCCTTCTGCGAACGAGCCTGGTTCACGCCAGCCCACACGCCAATGAGGCCGATGAACAGGGAAAAGCTGAAGACCAGAGAATCCATTCCCAGGACAATGGACGCAGGCTTGAGCTTAAACAGATTCTGGATGATCTGACTGGCCGTGGTCGTGAAACCGATCAGATACAGGAACAGGGAGACGATCCCGAAGGTGATGCCCGCGTTCAAAGAGGATTTGATCTGTGTTTTCATCACACCTTCTCCTCGCTCAACACTTCACCCAAAATACCCGTCGGACGAAAGATCAGGACCAGGACGAGGATGCCAAAGGCCAGTACATCCTTGAGCTGGAAGTCGATGCCAAGAACGGCAGGACCGAGCGATTCCACCCCTCCCAGGAACAGCCCGCCCAACATGGCACCAGGCAGGTTCCCAATTCCGCCCAGGACCGCCGAGGTAAAGGCCTTGATGCCTGGAATGAAGCCCAGGAAGTAATACACCAGTCCCAGGTGGATGCCCCACATGACGCCTGCCGCACCTGCCAGCCCACCGCTCAAAATAAAGGTCTGGCTGATGATGCCGTCCACATTGATGCCCATCAGAGCAGCGACGTTCTTGTTCTCAGCCACGGCGCGCATGGCGCGTCCCATGCGGGTGCGCTGCACCAGAAGATAAAGCAAAACCAAAATGACAATCGAAAGGACAAAGGTCAGAACGCCCGTGTAGGTCAGGATGACCGTGCCCCCGCCGACGGGAATCTCCCAGCCGTTGCCGCGAGTCAACACAACAGGATTGGTGAAATCACGGCGCTGGGCGCCGAACATCAGCATGGCCGCGTTTTCGAGGAAGATCGACGCGCCGATGGCTGAAATCAACGGAACCAGGCGCGGCGCATTCCGCAGAGGGCGATAGGCGATGCGCTCCAGAAAATATCCGCTGAGCGCCGCCACAGACACCCCCACCACGAACGCTAAAATCACCGACACGATGGGATGTGCATTCAAAAAATTCAGTTTCGGGTCGGCAACAGTCGGAGTGGAGATATTCTTCAACGCTTCAAAAACAAAATACCCGCCGAAAGCCCCGATCATCATGATGTCGCCGTGGGCGAAATTAATCATATGAAGGATGCCATACACCAGGGTGTATCCGATGGCAACCAATGCATAAACACTGCCAAGAATAATGCCAGCAATCGCAAATCGCAACCAGGTGTCAGGTCCATAAACAGGGTTGGCAATCAGGATCTGATACAGCCGCCAGACTATATATCCCCCAAACAACACACCCAAAACGATCTGTACGATCTTATAGGTACTTACTTTCTTTTTATTAACTTTATTTTCTGTTGCCATCGAACCTCCGAGGCAGATATCATGCACGGAGCGGAGAGTCCCCCGCCCCGTGCATGATTATTTCGAATCGGGATCGAACAGAGACTTACTTCTCAGCCTCGACCCAGGTTCCATCCTTCGCAACATAGAAGGTCGGACCAGAGGATGCACACTCGCCGTTCTCCTGGCAGGTCACCACGCCAGAGAGGCCCTGATATTCCTTGATGGAGCGGACAGCCGCAACCAGGGCGCCGCGCGGGATGTACAGGTTTCCGTCACCGCCGAGAACGGCCACAGACTTGATGGCCGAGACCAGCGAGGCGGCGGAGTCGTAAGCCGTCCAGGTGTAGGGAGAGAGCTTGCCAGCGGGAGTCTGGTAGGCAGCTTCATAGGCGGCGTCGAACGCGGCCTTGGCATCGGTGGCAGGCGGGACCAACGAAGTAGAGTAAGTGCCTTCGCTGTTGGCGCCCGTGCGATCCAGGAAATCCTGGCCGAACGTGCCATCGTCGCCGAAGAAGACCACACCGTCGAGGCCAGACTGCTTCATCTGGTTGACGATGACAGCGGCTTCCGCGTTGTATCCACCGAAATAGATGGCCTGGGGCTGTTTCGCAGCCACATCCGCCAGGGTGGCGCTGTAGTCGGATTCACCGGGGGTGATGGCGGTGAATTCCACCACTTCGCCGCCCAGCTTGATGAACTCATCGTTCGTGACCTGGGCCAGGCCCTGACCATAGGAGGAGCCATCGTGAATCACGGCCAGCTTGGTGATGCTGAGTTTGTTGAACAGGTATTCCGCAGCAAAGCGGCCCTGATCTGCATCGGTGAAGACCAGGCGGTTGAACACCTTGGAGGACTGCTTGGTCAAGTCGGGATTCGTGGCGGAAGGTGACATCATCGGGATGCCAGCCTTTTCGTAGATCGGCATGGCGGCATTGGTCGCGCCCGAGAAAATGTGACCAGCAATCGCCACAATCGCGGGATCGGTGACGAACTTGTTCGCCACAGCGGCACCACCTTCGGGAGAGCCGCCGTCATCTTCGGTGACAAGCTCGAACTTGAAACCGTCAACATCACCGGCATCCTGAACAGCAATCATGGCACCCTGGGAAATATCGATACCGAAGGCGGCGTAGTCTCCGGTCATCGGGGCACCCATACCAATCTTGATTACGTCACCGGGCTTGAACACGGCGCAGCCAAATTCGTCGGTAGCGCAGACTTCAGGGGCACCAGCGGCGGCAGCTTCCGTAGCGGGAGCTTCGGTAACAGCGGGGGCTTCAGTGGAAGCCTCAGTAGCGGCAGGAGCCGCGGTCGGCGTGCTGCCACAGGCAGCGAGCATCATGCTGGCGAATAGCAGCAATGACGCCAGAGCGTAGATACGCTTGGACATCTTCTTCTTCCTCCTCATGGAAGTATAAAAATTCCCGGTCGGTCCGGGTGGGGGTATAGTTACGAGCGAGTTATGCCTGACTGCCCATAAACTATTAAAAAGAAATTGTATTGTATTTCACAAAATTAGTCAATGAGGATTTGCACCTAGTCGTTTACTACTCCACGCCATAATCCTCCAACAAGTCCTCTAATCTGCCAGGTTGTATCGCCTCAAATTTTCTGTGCAATTTGAGGTGTTCCAATATTTTTTGATCGGGGGCCATGAGGGTCAAATTCTTCGACTTAATCTCATGCTCTGCCACCGATAAAATCTTTTCGGCGCGCTCTGCATTCCCATCGAAGCGTTCGACTTCGGCCAATGCAATAAAGGCAGACAACACCCCCGTTCTGTGACCAAGGGCGTGATTGCCGCACAGACTTTCCATGGCCTGAATGCGTGCCTCCTGTAGATCTCCTCTGTGCAAGGCAGCATAAGCTAACATCCGACGAGGGAACGGCTGTTGATAGTCATTGCCAATGGCCTGGAACATCTCCAATGCGCGCTCGGCATATCTAGCGGAAGCCTCATAATCTTCCACCATATTCGCTGTCAAAGACATATTGGCAAGATTAATGCCCATGCTGATACGATCTTCGATATGACTGGCTACGCGCAAAGAACGGTCATAGGCGTGAAGCGCTTCGGCATATTTCTCGTCGAGTCGCAAGGTGTCGGCCTGGACACGCATAGCGTAGCTTTGCGCCCAAGCGTTTCGAGCCGAAACAGCCACCTGCGCCGCTTCCAACAACACGGATTGTGCTTCGGTGCCCAGACCTTGATGATATAACACCAACCCCAAACTGGTCAGCGCCAAACTGAGGCGATGGACATGTCCATGCTGGCGGCATAGTTCAATACAGCGCTCCAACGCGGAGCGCGCTTCAGGAAGTTTCCACTGCTCGCGATAAACGTCGCCCAGGTAATACAACGAGTTGGACAGCGTGATCGCATCCCCATCTTTCTCGGTATGTGCGATTGCAGCCAGGCAATATTCCTCGCCATGAGCCAAGTCATCGCGCCAGTAGGACAACGCACCCGCCAGGTAAAGCAATCGTCCGCGCAGCGAGTCCTGCCCGGGCTGTGCAGTATAAGAAAGACAGGACTGCACCCGTTCGAGAGCCTCGCGATAATTGCTGTGCTTCAACCAGATCGTTCCCAAAGAGACCACTAGCAACAGTTCATCGTCAAGGCGCGCTTCAGGATGCACCCCCCAGTCCATGGCAGCGCGCAGATTATTGTGTTCCTGTTCCACACGGCGACGCACCTCGCGCGGATCGACCTGGTCCAGTTGGATAACCATCTGGTCGGACCAGGACGCGAAATAGGCAAGGTGGCGATTCCGCACAATGGTCCATTCGCTGCTTTCTTCCAGGTGCTGCAAGGCGAAATGGCGAATGGTATCCAAAAAACGGTAGCGTGACTCGTGCCCATCGGAGTCCACGGCCACCAGGGAACGATCGGTCAGCCCAAGCAGCAAATCGAAAATTGTCTCGCGCGGACAGGCAATCTCGTCGCTGCAAATTGACTCAGCGACATCGAGAGTCCATCCACCCGCAAAGACAGATAAACGTCTAAAGAGCACGCGTTCAGGCTCAGAAAGCAGGTTGTAACTCCACTCAAGTGCACCCAGTAGTGTCTGACGCCAGGCAGGCTGATCGCGCCGACCACGCGTGAGCCATTGAAAGCGACGGTGAAACTGGTCGAGCATGGCGGTCAGACCGATGGTCTGGATGCGGGCGGCGGCCAATTCGATTGCCAGGGGCAGCCCATCCAAACGGCGGCAGATCTCGACCACAGCAGGGGCATTTTCATCGGTCAGGGAAAAATCAGGGCGGACGGCCTGTGCACGGTCCACAAACAGGCGCACGGCAGGATTTTTCACCAAGGACTCTCCGCTGCGTGATAAGTCGAATGGCCGTAGCGGATATTCGCGTTCGCCTCCGATGCGCAATGCCTCGCGGCTGGTCACCAACAACTTGATCTGTGGAGCGGCACCCAGCAAAGCCGACAGATGGCGGGCAGCAGACAAGACCTGCTCGAAGTTGTCTATCACGATCAGCATCTGTTTCTTTTGAAGGAAGGCTTGAAGCAAGGCCAGCCGCGACGCCGCAGAGGAGGCATCTTGAACGCCGAGCGCTTCGCACAGGGTCGGTAACACCAGGTCGGCCTGCTCAACGGGCGCAAGGCTGACAAATACCGCACCGTCCTGAAAGCGAGGTGCAAGCCGCTCGGCCACATGCTGGGCCAAACGGGTCTTCCCCACCCCAGGAGGGCCAACCAGAGTCAGGATGCGCGTATTTGCCGCCAAGAGTTCCTCCACTGCCGCGGCTTCCTCTTCACGTCCCAGCATGGGGGTCAGATTGAATGAAAGCGGAATAACCTCGCTGACAGGCTCGGATTTACCTGAAGCCGTCTTCTGCGCCCGTTGAGCCAGAGAAAGCAGGCGCTCGACCCACTCCTCCTCGTAACGCAATTCAAGCGCTGGGATAAACCGCGCCTTGATCACCGCGAGATCGGGGACGCGGGCATTGTTTTCCAGGTAGCTGATGTAGCTATAGTGATATCCCGCCTGTGCTGCCAGGTCACGCTGAGAAAGCTGGACACGCTCGCGCAGATAACGCAGCAATTCGCCAAAAGTTGTGAAGCTCTCGGGGGTAATCCCTGTCTGTTTTTTGGGCATACAGAATTTTACCGCACCTGTTTTGTTGACAACACGGACCCGTCAACAAAAATGACGGCTGTCAACGAGCAACTCCGTATGATGGTGAACAACTGCTTATCAGGAGATGCCTATGAAATGTCTGAACTGCCACGCCCCGCTCGAAATGGCCCCCAACCAACTATATGCACGCTGCCCATCCTGCCGCTCCCTTTTCATGAACGTGGCAGGCGACTGGCAGCACTATCCCGTGGATCAGGCCGAGCAGGAGTCGATCGAGCGCTCGTTGGGATTTCCCGACGCGGCGGACGAAACTGCCGAATGAAACATACCAAAGGAGTCGACATGAGAATGCTTCGCAAGTGCTTGAATCTGTTTTTTGTCCTATGCCTGACCGTGGGACTGATCGGCCTGCCCACGGCAGCAGCCCACGCCCAGGGTGAATCCGCACTCACCTCTCCAAGCGGGATGCTCAATCCCGACGGGACTCTCAAACTGGACGGTTCTTTCAGCGGGAATTTGAACTTAGAAGGCTGGAACGTGGCCCTCGACCCAAAGCATGGTCCCGTGTTTTCTCCGCAAGCCAGCAGCGTTACTGGCGGTGACTGGCAAGCCTTGGGAAACGGCAACGGCATGGTCAATAGCACGGTATCCGCCATGGCGATCACCGTCGATGGCGTGTACGTGGGCGGAAGTTTTGGTGAGATCAACAACACACCAGGGACCCAGTTCCTCGCCAAATGGACAGGTACAACCTGGGAAGGTGTCGGAAGCGGCCCCTATGGCGGGGATTCCTCCTTGAACGCCAAGGTCAATGCATTGACACTCTGGGGCAACAACCTATACGTCGGCGGAGATTTCACCAATGTCTATGATGGCGTGACTCCCATTCCAGAAGCAGATTACGTTGCCCTCTGGGACGGCAGCATCTGGTCGGCCCTGTCCAGCGATGGGGCAGGTAATGGGTCTTTAAATGCGGGAGTCTTCGCCCTGAACGTGGATGAAAATTACGTGTATGTCGGCGGATCATTTACCAACGTCAATAACAGCGGAATTGTTTTAAACGCGGCAGACTACATCGCACAGTTCAATCTGAATAACGGACAGTGGGAGTCGATCGGAAGCGACAATACGGGAAACGGTTCTCTAAACAATGCTGTGACAGCCATCGATATCAACGACTACGGCTTATATGTGGGTGGAGCCTTTTTCGATGTCAAAAACCCAGGCGGTACACTTGCCAATGCCGACTACATTGCCCATTGGAACGGCGGCGGCTGGGAGGGTATCAGCAGCAATGGCGCTGGAGATGGGTCTCTAAATGGCACTGTCTACACATTAGCACACAAGGGATTTGGGGTCGGTACCGTGATGTATGTGGGTGGCGATTTCACCGACGTTAAATACGGCATCACCACACTGACCAATGCCGATTACATCGCACAATTGACCCCCAGCAGCAACACCTGGAGCACGGTCCCTGGAGCGCCGACTCTCAATAGCAGTGTCTGGAGTATCTCCCTTTCAGGAAACACCATTGTCCTCGGCGGGACGTTTACCAATCTAAATGGCATCCCCGAAGCCGATTATATTGCCGCATGGGACGGGTCCGCATGGAGCGCTCTCGGCGGAAATGGATCCTCAGACGGCTCGCTCAACCAGGTCGTACGGGCGGTCGGAATCAAGGCTGGCAATATCTATGCGGGCGGCTCATTTACCGACGTCAACGATAACGGAAGCACCTTGTATGATTCCGACAATTTCTCCATCTGGAACGGGTCCAGTTGGAGCAGCGGGGCAGGCCCAGACGGATCCTTCCGCGATTCCAGCATGCGCACTGTCGCCGCTACGGGTACCGATGTTTATTTTGGCGGAAGCACCGTCGCGCCCATAAGCAATAGTACCTATCTTACTGGTGATGCCCTATTTCGCTGGGACGGTTTCAACTGGAACAATCTGGGAGCAGGCAATGGCCTCGACATCAACTCCAGTGTTTCCGCCATAGCAGTCCAAGGGGTGAATATCTATGTGACTGGAAACTTTCTTAACGCAGGCGGCGTTCCTGGCGCAAACACCATCGCCAAATGGGATGGCAATGCCTGGTCTGCCCTGGGCGGCAGCGGAGCCGTCTCTGGCGTCGGATACGCTCTCGTCGCCGTCGGCACGGACATCTATGTGGGTGGTGATTTCGTCAATGTAGCAGGTATTCCCCAGGCTGATTATCTCGCCAAATGGGATGGAAACTCCTGGTCTGCGGTCGGTAACACGAGCGCGTTGAACAACCCTGTCTACGCACTGGCCGCCAATGGGGCCAATCTATATGTAGGCGGTGAATTTACCGATGTCAATGGCATTGCCAATGCCGACTATCTCGTCAAGTGGAACGGCTTGGCCTGGTCTGCCCTGGGAGACAACGGCAGTGGTCAGGCCGCCTTGAATTTCTCAGTCAGCGCGCTGACGTTCAACGGCTCCGATCTATACGCGGGCGGTGGTTTCACGAACGCGGGTGGAAACCCCAATGCCGACTATATTGCAAAATGGGATGGAACCACCTGGTCAGCCTTGGGAACAGGATTAAGCGGCCCAGTCTATGCCCTGGACACAGACAATACAGATGTTTACGCAGGCGGAAGTTTCATCAATGCAGGCGGCAACCCAGAGACTGATTACGTGGCACGCTGGGACGGCAACACCTGGTCCGCGCTGGGCAGCAATGGCGCAGGCAACGGCTCACTCAATGGCCCAGTCAACGGATTGAAGGTCGCCAACGGCAAGGTGTATGTGACGGGTCTCTTCACAAACATATCGAACAAAGGAAACATCCTCAACAATGCCGATTACGTAGCCGCCTTCGAGATCAATCTGCCTCCGCAAGTCCTATCCATCACCCGCGCCTCGGCCAACCCAAGTTCCGCTGCCACAGTGGAATATACGGTCACTTTCTCTGAGGCTGTTACAGGCGTGGACGTCAGTGATTTCACAATCAGTTCCTCTGGCCTGACAGGCGACAACGTGGATAATGTGGTTCCCATCACAGGGTCGATCTATACGGTGGTAGTCAACACGGGGACAGGCGACGGCACCCTGCAGTTAAATATTCCTGCTAATGCCACGATCACGGATTCGGGTGGAAATCCCCCCTCCAATCTGCCCTTTACCAACAGCGAAGTTTATACGATTGCCAAAACGGCGCCCGCCGTCACCTCGATCACCCGTGCCTCGGGAAATCCCACCAACGCCTCCAATGTGGATTTCCTCATCACGTTCACGAAAACAGTGACGGGCGTGGACACCGCCGATTTCAGCCTGACCAAGACGGGCAATATCAGCGGGGAGGGCATTGCTAACGTCAGCGGCTCGGGTGCCACGCGGACGGTGACAGTGAATACAGGCACAGGCACAGGGACTCTCCGCCTCGACATTCCCAACGGCGCCACCATCAGTGATGGCGCCAACAATCTCGTCGGCTTGCCTTATACCAGTGGCCAGACCTACTCGGTCCGCACGCAAACCTTCGGAGATGTTCCTGTCAGTTATTGGTCCTGGCAATTCATCGAACGCCTTTACAGCGCAGGCGTGACGGGAGGCTGCTCCAACAGTCCGATGTTGTACTGCCCTGCGACAACCGTCACCCGCGATCAGATGGCCGTCTTCCTCTTGCGTGGCGAACATGGTTCCGCCTACGTGCCTCCCGCCGCTACAGGCTCCATGTTCGTGGATGTACCGCAAAATTACTGGGCTGCCGCCTGGATCGAGCAACTCGCCAACGAAGGCATCACAGGCGGCTGCGGTGGCGGAAAGTATTGTCCCACCGCACCCGTCACTCGAGATCAGATGGCCATCTTCCTCCTGCGCGGTGAGCATGGCGGCGGATACACTCCCCCTGCTGCGACAGGCGCCATGTTTGGCGATGTGTCGCAAAGTTATTGGGCCGCCGCCTGGATCGAGCAACTCGCCAACGAGGGCATCACGGGGGGCTGCGGCGGTGGAAACTACTGTCCCAGCATCACCGTCACCCGCGACCAAATGGCTGTCTTCCTTGTAAGAACCTTTGGTCTGCCCTAAATCTCAAAAGGCGCTCCATGTTTGGAGCGCCTTTTTTTGTTTCAGTATATTTATGATATTTATCTAATATATTGACAATCACCGCGCTGACGGTTATACTCCCGCGCATGAAAAGTACGCGTGACCGAATTTTACAGACCCTGCTTCGCAAGCCCCGCTCGACCATTAATGAACTGGCCGAGGCAGTCGGCATCAACCCCATCTCCGTGCGCCATCACCTGACCAACCTGCAAATGGAAGGTCTGGTTGAGGGCCAGGAGGAACGCCACGGGGTGGGCCGCCCGCGCCTGGTGTATGTGCTGACCGAGGCAGGTATGGAAAAATTCCCCACCCGCTATCTGCGCCTCACCACCCGCCTCCTCAGCCAGATGAAGGAGAGTATGCCCAAGCCGATGGTGGCAAAGCTCTTCAACCAGATTGCCGAGGACCTGGCCAGCGACTACCAGGCCCAAATGCTAGGCATGAGTATGGAAGAGCGGCTTGACTTCGTCAAGGAAATGTTGGCCCAGGAAGGCTTTACCGTCGAATGGGAGAAGAAGGGTGGGCAGTATCAGATCCACGAGATCTCCTGCCCCTATTACCAAATCGGCGTGGCCCATCCCGAGGTCTGCACCGTGGACCAGACCTTAATCTCGAAAATGCTGGCCCTGCCCGCCAACAAGGTCCAGTGCATCCTGGACGGCGGCGCACAATGCACTTACGTGGTCCAGACGGCCGATGCCAAAAACTAACTTTTAGAGGATATTATGAGCGACTCCGAGATCAAAGAAATCCAGTGGACCATCCACTCCAGCCACCCGAATCTTGTTCCCGTGGTACGGGAAAAACTAGCCGAGGTGGTGGACCCCGAAATCGGCATGAACATCATCCAACTCGGGTTGATCCGTGACGTGATCATCGAGAACGACATCGCCCGCCTGAAGATGATCCTGACTACCCCCTTCTGCCCCTACGGTCCCGCCATGATCGAAATGACCAAGGCCAAGGCTGTGGAGGGACTCAACATGCCCGTCACCATCGAGATGGGCATGGAGATGTGGGACTTCTCCATGATGGAAGACCCCTCAGCCCTCGACTGGGGCATGTACGCCTGACCAAGCCCTGTATCAACCAAAACGCCCGTCCGAAATGGACGGGCGTTTTTATTTCACCAATCTCAAGATTTCTTCCAGTGCATCACATGCGGCTGTTCACCCTCGGCAAAACCCGAGATGACAATCAGCGCGTTTGTCACCACACGACCTGGATTCCGCCAGCGATGACTGAGCTTCGACGCGAACAACAGGCTGTCTCCTGCGTTCATGGTGAATATCTCCTTCTCCACACGGTATTCCAAACTACCGCGCAGGCAGAACACGAATTCATGTCCCGAATGGACGATAGCCGAGGGGCCGCTGGTCGCACCGCTCTCCAACGTCAGCATGAACGGCTCCACACGGCCCGCAAACTGCTCCCCGCCCAGGCCCTCGAACACACCGCGCGAAAATGCCATACGCGGACGCTCATCTGAACGGATGAAGACCATCTGCCGCTTCTCCGCCTCTGCCCCAAAGAAAGCCGTGATGGACACTCCCAACGCGTCTGCCAACTTATAAAGGGTGCTGACCGAGGGCGAGGTTTTGCCGCGCTCGATCATGCTGAGCGCATTGGCAGAGAGTCCGCTGGCGGTAGCCAGCCCGCGCATGGAAATATTGCGTGCTTCGCGCAGTTCACGCAATCGCCCCCCGACATCCACCGATATTGCATCCCGTTGAAAAGTTTCCATAAGCGCTCCTGTAATACGGAGAAAGTATGTCGCATTATACACGATATTAATGTGACATTAAACGAAGAAAATTTGACATTTTTAGGAAATAAAGCGCTTCCCCACCGCACGCAAGAGTACCCCCCTGATTCAAAAGGTGGTCTCAGGAATCTCCTGAGACCACCTTCACCATAACTATCGGCTCATGGCACCCTGAAATACCAGCCGTTGACTCCATCCGTGTAAGGCTCCATCACCTTATGCTCGGTGGTCTCGATGCGATACTCACGGCTGCCCGTATTGATATACACAATCACGTGATTCACGTCCAGCGGATGGGTGGGGTTGTCGATGTCCATGAAGACCAGTTGCACATCCCAGGATACAGGCGCAGCACGGATCATGCTGGCGAACAGGATGGAAGTATCTTCACAGTCGCCGCCGCCCGCCAGGAAGGTCTCGAGCGGATAGCGCGGCGTCTCGCCGATGTCGCCCGAGTATGTGGCCATTTGCGTGACGATATTCCACACCTCGCGGATGAAGGCATCGTCGCTGCCTGCCTCGGAATATAGGTCGGGGATGACCTGGTCGAATGAGGAGGGATCGACAAAGGCAGGCATGTTGACCACGCGATAAGACTCACCTGTGTACTCATTGTTCAAGATCAGCCACATGGAACTATCGCCATCGAGGTTGTAGCGCACGTAGGCGCCACGCTGCAATTCATATTCGAGCGTGTCGAACGAGACCTCCCAGACCTCCCTCTTTTGCTGGGTGGTTACGAAGGCGATCAGCATATTACGATTGGCCACGGAAATATAGGGAGGCAGCAGGGCCGTCTTCTTCAAGTCGGCTAGTTCTGTTTGCAGGGTCTGGGTTCGGGATTTTTCGTCGGTCAGTTGGGACGCCAGTGTGAGGACTTGTGCGTTGAGCGACGTGTTAGCCTGTTGCAGGTTCACTAGCTGGGAGCGGGTGGAGATCGCCTGAACCAGCCCCACGCCGCCAAAAGTGAACGCCAGCAGGGTCAACAGGAGCAGGGCAATCATCGCCCCGTTGGTCGGAGTCCACGCACGGGACTGGGCAGCAGGCGCAAGAATAGAGGCGGGAGTGGGCGCCTTCGGAGGCGGTCTGGGCGGCGCGGCAGGGGCACTGCCTGGCTTCTTCTTCGGAAGGGCGGCCAGGATCTCGGGCGAAAGCGCGGGATGGGCAACGGGTGGAGGAGCAATTGGGGGAACGGGAGCAGGCGCGGGCGGAGGTGCGGTGGGGCGTGGAGTCTGTGCTTCGAGCGCGGCCAGGGCACGGGTGGCGATCGGGTGATCGGGGAGGAAGGTCAACATGCCGCGCAAGGCCTTGATCCGCTCCTCCGCCGTCTGGAAGGTGTCCACGTACCAGAGCCAGGCCCGCTCGTTGGCAGGCTCCTGCAACAGGGCCTCCTGGAGCAGGCCGCGGGCCTCGACCCTGCGCCCCGCCCGAGACAGGTCCACCGCGCGCGCAATCAGTTCGGATGCGATCGACATGGGAAACCTTCCGACTTAAGAAATGCGTCCACGGATAGCATAGCACGATTACGGCGCAATTACCATCTGCCCGCAGTGACGACATAATTATCCACGTTTATCTTTTTTCTAGCTGGGCAAATTCTTCATCTCCTGCCCCAAAGAAAACCCCAAAATTTTGACATTTCTCTAACATTTTTCCAGCCACAGTCGCGATAAAATACAGGTCGAAAACAGGACACCCACACGACGATCCCGTTTTCTCAAATGCTTCGGGATGGTCGGAGCATTTTTAATTCAGGAGGAACCCCCATGACCGACACCACCCCCACACGTGACGAGGCACAATCCTACTCGTTCAAGGCCGAGACCAAGCAACTACTCAACATCCTGATCCATTCGTTATACAAGGACCGTGAGGTCTTCCTGCGCGAACTGCTTTCGAACGCTTCCGACGCCCTCAACCGAATCCGTTTCGAAATGTTGACCAACCGCGACGTGCTCAACCCCGACGCGGAACTGTCCATCCGCATCCACGCGGACAAGGAATCCCGCACCCTGGTCATCCAGGACACGGGCATTGGCATGACCCGCGACGAGATCATGGAAAATCTGGGCACTATCGCGCAATCGGGTGCGCGCAAATTTATCGAAGCCACCAAAGACAAAAAGGTGGACTTCACCCAGGTCATCGGGCAATTCGGTGTGGGCTTCTACTCCGTGTTCATGGTGGCGGAATGGGTGCGGGTCACCTCGCGCTCGTACAAGCCGCGTGCCAAGGCCGTGACCTGGTACGCCACAGGCGAAGACAACTACCAGGTCAGCGCCGCCGAGATGGCCGAGCGCGGCACGAAGATCGAGATCAAACTCAAGGAGGATGCCGCGGAGTTCGCCGAGGAATACCGCCTCAAGAACATTATCCACAAACATTCGGATTACATCGGTTTCCCCATCTACGTTGGCGCGGACGAGAAGCAGGCCAACAAGCAAATCTCGATGTGGCGCACCACCAAACAGGAATTGACCGAGGAGCAATACAAGGATTTCTATCACCAGTTGACTCTGGACTTCGACGACCCGCTGTTGCATGTTCACGTTTCGACCGACGCCCCCGTTCAGTTATATGCCTTGCTGTATGTTCCAGGCAAGGGAGAGCGCGGTATCTTCTCCCTGCGCAAGGAAGACGGCCTGAAACTATACTCGCGCAACATCCTGATCGACGAGTACAACAAGGACCTGCTGCCCGACTACCTGCGCTTCGTGCAGGGCGTGGTCGACTCGGAGGATCTGCCGCTCAACGTCTCGCGTGAGACCGTGCAGTCGGTGGGTCTGATGCCCAAGCTAAAGAAGGTCGTCACAGGCCAGGTGATGAAGGAACTCGAAGTGCTGGCCAAAAATGATGCCGAAAAATACAACACCTTCTGGCAGGAGTTCGGCGGTTACCTCAAACAGGGTGTCGCGGCCAACCCGATGGGCGAGGAAAGCATCCACCCGCTGCTGCGCTTCAAGACCAATCTCCAGCCCGAGGCCTGGTCCTCGCTGGAGGATTACGTCGGACGCATGAAGCCCGACCAGAAGGTTATTTATTACATCGTCGGTGAGGACCCCAAGGCGGTACTGCGCAGCCCGCACCTGGATTATTTCCACGGGCAGGGCATGGAGGTGTTGCTGCTGACCGACCCGATGGACTCGTTCATGCTGATGGGCCTGCACAAGTACAAGGACTATGAGTTGCAGAACGTGGCTCAGGCGGAGATTCCTCAAAAGGACGGGGAGCAGGCCGAGGCGGAGAAGATTCCCGAGGCCGACTTCAACGGGCTGATCGAACGCTTCAAGCAGGTCCTCGGCGAACGCGTGACCGACGTCCGCGCCAGCCAGCGCCTGTCACAGTCCGTCGCCCGCTTGGCGGATGCAGACGGGGCGATGAATCCCGAACTCCAGCGTGTGTACCGCTACCTCGGCAAGGAATACGAGGTGCCGAAGAAGATCCTGGAATTGAATCCTGCCCACCCCATCTTGAAGAAACTGCTCAAGCTGGATGCTGCTTCCGAGTTGGGAACCGTGATCATTGAGCAGGTCTACGACAGCGCGTTGCTGGTCGAGGGCCTACACCCCGACCCCTCCAGTATGGTTGCACGCGTGCAGCAATTGATGGATGCGGCGTTGGGCGAATAAAAATATCTCCACCCTTCGACTACGCTCAGGGTGGAAGAAAAACGTCCCCAGAAATTCTGGGGACGTTGTGATTACGCTCGGTTCTTATACAAGGCTGCCAGGGCTGCGCCAATAGCCTGGGACAAATCCCCCAGCGCCGCAGGGACAATGTTAATCGTGTCGCGCTGATAGGGCCACAGGTACTCGCGGGCCGTCGAGCGGACAATATCCAGATAGCGTTCGCGGAAGGCGGTGGTGGTGGCTTCGGGGTCCATCAGGCCGCCGCCGATGACCACATAGCGCGGGTCGAGCGCCATCGCCAGGTTGGCGAGGTGCAGGCCCAAGGCCTTCGCCTGGAAGTCGAACAACTCGGTGGCGAGCGGGTCGCCGCGTTGGGCCAGTCCGCGCAGACTGAAGGCGCGTTCCTTCATGCTCAGGGTCGATTTGGCCAGATCATGGTCGGGATACTGCTCCAGCTTCTCGGCCAGCAGATAAGGCAAGCCCGAAAGGCAGGTATAGACCTCAATGCAGCCCCAGGTACGTCCGCAACCACAGGGATAAGGCTTGGCACCCAGCAAGTGCAAGGCCGCGGGCATGTGACCGCCTTCCATCCCCGCCAGGGTGTCGCCGTCCAGGGCCAGGCCGTGACGGTCAATGTAGGCACACCCCAGACCCGAGCCTGGCGCCAGCATGAGCACGGTGCCATTATCGTTTCCGCGCGCGTGCTGGGCCTCGGCAATCCCGCCCATGTCGCCGTCATTCCCCACGGTCAACGGAATGGCGCGCCCCGCGCGCTCGGCGAGGGCGTTGCTATAGGCGGTATGCACGTCAAAACCCGTGAAATCATCGGGCAGGTTGGCCGAATGATCGAAAACGCCATAGCGTTGGAAGGGACCAGGCACCGCCAACCCCACCCCGTGGACCTGCTCCCAGGTCAGATCGTGCTGAGCCAGGTAGGAATTGACTGCCTCGACCCAACTGCGCACGACCGCCTCGGGGCCGCTCTTCGAGTTTGTGGAGGATTGCAATAATTTCGTCGAGATGGTCGAGCCGTCGCTCCAGACCCCACCTACTTTGGACGTGGTCGCGCCGCCGTCCGTGCCGATATAAATGCTTTTGCTCATAAGTTCTTTTCAATCTCCTGATCGATTTTCGTCCATGCAACGTCACATTATAACGCCGATAAATCCAGGGGATGCAACCCAAACTGACCAGGTAAGTTGCAAACCCGACACGGCATCCAAGGCAGGAAACCCCATTGAGGGTCCCCCCATGATCACTGTTTTTCGAGAAGCCCAAAGCCAGCCTGCTGACATCGTCGAAGCGGAATTGCGCGACATGGTTATCGGCTTCAAGCGCGTGATTCTAACGTCCGAAGAGGTCTCCGCCCGCCTCGGCGCGGACATGGGCCTGCCCGCCATCCAGGACGGAGCGCGCATCGTCAGCGGCACAGCGGAATTGCACACCTATCTGAAAGAATTGGCCGATTTCTACCATGACTGGCACATGTATCAGGGCGACGCCTGTTATGTGTACGACAATGGGCAGAATTGTTAGGCCAGCGAATCGAGATGCCTCCGAATCTTCGGAGGCTTTTTATTTCGGTCCTGGGAATTTTCGACTTTTCAGACACTTTCCAGCATATTCGACGTATATCAATCATCCTGCAACACCATAGATCACCCTGGAGGAATCTCGATGAAAGCGATAATTCAAGAAAAATATGGAACGCCCGATGTTCTTCAGTTAAGAGAAATCGATAAACCCCAGCCCAAGGCAGGCGAGGTGCTAATCAAGGTTCATGTAGCCTCGATCAACGCCGCAGACTGGCACTTATTGACCGCCGACATCTTCCTCGTCCGTTTTATGAAAGGCCTGTTCAAGCCGAAGCCCAATATCCTCGGCTCGGACGTAGCAGGAAGAGTCGAAGCCATTGGAGCGGACGTCACGCAATTCAAAGTCGGCGATGAAGTCTTCGGCGATATCTTTTTGCAAGGCAGCGGAAGCCTTGCGGAATATGCGTTGGCTCCCGAAAGCGCTCTAACGTTGAAGCCGTCGAAGCTGTCCTCCGAGGAAGCTGCAGCAGCCCCACTGGCAGCCATCACTGCCTTGCAAGGACTACGAGACGAAGGCCAGATTCGGTCGGGGCAAAAAGTGCTGATTCAAGGGGCTTCGGGCGGCGTGGGGACCTTCGCCGTGCAGATTGCCAAGTCGTTCGGCGCCGAGGTTACCGCCGTGTGCAGCCCGCGGAATGTGGAGATGGTCCGCTCGCTCGGCGCGGACCACGTCATCGATTACACAAAAGAAGATTTCACCAAAAGTGGCGTACGCTATGATCTGATCCTGGCGGCCAATGGATACCATCCGATCGCGGCGTATAAACGCGCTTTGACTCCGCAGGGAATTTATGTCATGGCGGGCGGGAAGTTCAAGCAAATGTTCGAGACCATGCTTCTGGGGTCGTTGATGTCTGAGAAGAACGGCAGAAAGCTAAAACTGCTCTCTGCAAAGTCGAACCAAAAAGATTTATTGACGATCAAGGAACTCCTGGAAACAAACAAGATCAAGTCCATCATCGACAGGCGCTATCCCTTGCAGGAAGCGGCAGAGGCGCTGCGGTATCTTGGCGCGGGGCACGCGCGCGGGAAAGTCGTCATCAACATTTCCGAATAAATTTTCCAGGCAGAACAATTTTGCGCTTGTTCAACGTGTTTCAGACGACTCCCGAGTTCTCAAAGAACTCGGGAGTCTTTGATTTACAACATCCCCTTCAAACACTGCCCCGTATATGACCCCTTGACCTTCGCCACATCTTCGGGAGTGCCTTCGGCGAGGAGTTGACCGCCCGCCATGCCGCCTTCGGGACCAAGGTCGATGACCCAGTCCGCCGCTTTGACGAGGTCAAGGTTGTGCTCGACGACGATGACGCTGTTGCCCGCGTCCACCAATCTTTGCAGGACTTCGAGCAGGCGGGCGGTGTCGGCGGGATGCAGACCCGTGGTCGGTTCGTCGAGCAGGTAGAGGGTGCGACCTGTGGAGCGGCGTCCGAGTTCCTTGGCGAGTTTGACGCGCTGGGCTTCGCCGCCAGATAAAGTCGTCGCGGGCTGACCGAGTTGCAGGTAGCCCAAGCCGACATCGGACATCACTTTCAGGCGGGATTGAGCGGCGGGGACATCGGCAAATAAAGCCAGCGCTTCTTCAACGGTCATGTTCAGCACCTGCGAAATATCGTAGCCGCGATACTTGACAGCGAGAGTCTCCTTCTTGAAGCGGCGTCCGCGGCAGGCGGGACATCGCACTTCGACATCGGGCAGGAAGTGCATCTTGACCGTCAGCGTGCCCGCGCCTTCGCAGCGCTCACAGCGCCCACCTGGGACGTTGAACGAAAAATGTCGCGCGGTGATCTTGTTCTTCTTGGCTTCGGGCGTGGCGGCAAAGGTCTCGCGGATGGGCGTGAACGTGTCGGAGTAGGTGGCGGCGTTCGAGCGCGGGATGCGCCCAATGTGCGCCTGATCAATGGTGATGACCTTGTCGATGTGATCCCAGCCTGTGATAGAGTCGTGTTCGCCTGGCAACTCATTCGCGCCGTTCAACTTTTGACGCGCGGCGAGGTCGAGGATGTCGAAGATCAGCGAGGACTTGCCTGAGCCTGAGACACCCGTCACCGCCACCAGCAAGCCGAGCGGAATCTTCACCGTCAGGTTGTGCAGGTTAAATTGACGCGCGCCGTTGATGGTCAGCGCTTTGTGATTGGGCTCGCGGCGATGTTCGGGAATCGGGACAGATGTGATGCCCGCGAGAAACTCACCCGTCAGCGAGCCTTTCGTTTGCGCCACCTCGGCGGGCGTGCCCGCAGCGACGATCTGTCCACCGTGCTTGCCCGCGCCAGGTCCCACGTCGATCAAGTAGTCAGCAGCTTTGATCAGGTCGAGGTCGTGTTCCACCACCAGCACGGTGTTGCCCAAGTCGCGCAGGCGGCGCATGACGTTGATCAGCCGTGCGGTGTCGCGGGAGTGCAGACCAATCGTCGGCTCGTCGAGGATGTAAAGCACACCCGTCAGAGCAGACCCGAGCAGGGCAGCCAGCCTCAGGCGTTGGGCTTCGCCCGCGGAAAGAGTCGGGGATGAACGTTCCAAACTCAGGTAGCCGACTCCCACCTCCAGCAGTCGCCCGACGCGCTCGAATAGGTCATCCAGGATCGGTTGGGCGATGCGCATTTCCTCGGCGGTGAAATGCGGCGGCAGGGACTTGATCCACGCGTCGAGGTCGTTGAGCGGCAGGTGCGAAATCTTGATGATGGTCTCGCCTGCCACAGTGACTGCGCGGCTTTCGGGTCGCAGGCGCGTGCCTTCGCAATCGAGACAGGGCTGGGTCGTGAAGAGGTGCTCCAGCTTTTCGAGATAGGCGGCGTTGGTGGCGTGCTCGTTGTAGCGGCGCTGAAGGTTGGTGACTACACCCTCGAACCGCCCCTGCGCGTTGGTGGCGGGTGGCTTGACATCGGGATAGTGGCGGCGGAACTGCGGGCTGTCGGTGCCGTATAAAAAGAGGTCGCGCTGGGTGGGGGTGAAATCCTTGACGGGTTTGGACGTGTCGAACTCGAAGCCAAAGTACTTGCCAGCGTTCTTCATGATCTGGCTGTAGTGTGTGCCATGAAATTCGATCCAGCCGTCGACGGGGAGTTCGGGGATGCTCTTGCTTTCGTCCACGAGGCGGCTAACGATGGGTTGGCGCACCACGCCCAGCCCCGTGCAGGTGGGGCAGGCTCCCGCAGGCTTGTTGAACGAGAAGTTCGCCATTCCCATCTCAGGAACTGCCACGCCGCAATGCGGGCAAGGATAGGAGCCATCGGGACTTTCGTCGCTTTCATCTTGCCAATTCTCGTCGGCGGATTCGTAGGTTGGCGGCGGGACGTCTTTCCCGCACTTAAGACATGGGCGATGACCAAGGCGGGCGTACAAAACTCGAAGGTAGGTAAAGACTTCGGTCACCGTTCCGACCGTTGAGCGGGGACTATGATTCGTCAGATGTTGGTCAACGCTGATGGAGGGTGACAAGCCGACGATGGAATCTACGGGCGGTTTGGCGAGTCCATCTGTGACGATGCCAAGGGACTCGAACAACTGGCGCAGGCTTTCCTTGTGAACGATGTCGAATGCCAGCGTGGACTTGCCCGACCCCGACAGTCCCGTCATGACGACGAGTTGGTTCTTGGGGATTTCAAGGGTCACGTTTTTGAGGTTGTGCAGGCGTGCGTTGCGAATGATGATATTGGAATTCATTTTTCTCCGTTTGCGCGGGTGCTTTACTTCCATTCTACAACCCTGGTGTGCCAATGGAGGGTTATAGGAGCGAACCGGATAAAGATGAACTAAACAATGGAAAGATTTATAATCAGGGCGTGGTTATTTTGCGTCAAATCTCATTCAGGAGAACAACATGAAGGCAAAAATGACAAGAACCCTGGGACGCTCGAACATCGAGATCAGCGCCATGGGCATGGGCTGTTGGGCCATCGGCGGACCGTTCTGGAGCGGCGAGATGCCGTTGGGCTGGGGCGAAGTGGACGATAACGAGTCGGTCCGCGCCATCCACGCTGCGCTGGACCTGGGCGCGACCTTCTTCGACACGGCCAACGTCTACGGCGCGGGCCACAGCGAACGTGTGCTGGCAAAAGCGCTCAAAGGCAAACGGGATCAGGTGGTGATCGCCACCAAGTTCAACGCCTTGTTCGACGAGACCACCCGCCAGGTGACGGGCAGCGACACCACGCCCGAAGGCATCCGCCGCGCCTGCGAGGACTCTCTGCGCCGCCTCGAAACGGACGTTATCGACCTGTACCAGTTCCACGACAACGGCTTCCCGCCCGAGCAGGCGGGTCCCGTGCGCGACACGCTCGAAGAGTTGGTGGCCGAAGGTAAAATCCGCGCCTACGGCTGGAGCACCGACTTCCCCAAGAGTGCCGAATTCTTTGCGGGCGGCGAACACTGTGCCACCATCCAAGTCGAGTTGAACGTGCTGGACGACAACGCCGCCATTCTGTCCATCTGCGAACGCGAGAACCTGGCCGCCATCAACCGCGGTCCGCTAGCGATGGGCCTGCTGACGGGCAAATATACGGGCACGGTCCACCCCTCTGCTGACGATGTGCGCGGGCAGAAAAGCCCCGAGTGGATGAAGTACTTCAAGGAAGGCGTGGCCAGCGAAGACTACATGAAGAAAGTGGCCGCCATCCGCGAGATCCTCACCAGCAACGGACGCAGCCTCGCGCAGGGCGCGCTGGCCTGGTTGTGGGCGCGCAGTCCCAAGACCGTGCCCATCCCTGGCTTCCGTACCGTGAAACAGGTAGAGGAGAACTGCAAGGCCATGGACTTCGGTCCGCTGACCGCCGACCAGATGGCTGAGATCAGCCGCATTCTGGGACGATAACGGCGCACTGGCGCCAAGTGTATATCCGCTTAAATCAGGCGACATCCCGAAAGGGATGTCGCCTTTGCATGAGGAGGGAGAAAGCTAAGGATGAGCCGCCAAGGTGACGGTCAGGGTCTGTTCCTTGCCGTCGCGCAGGATGGTCAACTTGACCTGCTGCCCAGGTTTGGCGGTCTGCATGAAGGTTTGCAGGTCGTCGAAGGTGGCGATGGGCGTTCCGTCGATGGTGGTGATTATGTCACCGCCCACCAACACCCGCGTACCGTTGATCAGCAGCGGCTTGAAACTGCCCTGCAAACCTGCCTGGTCGGCGGGACTGCCCGCCTGCACCTGCTCCACCAGAATGCCGCTCTGGTTATCGGGCAGATTCATTTCCTTGGCAATGGCGGGGGTCATATCCTCGGCGGCGATACCAAGCCAGGCACCTGGTGTAGTCGGGTTATTGTTACTGGCCTGCTGCGTAGACGTGGCCGCAGGACGGGCTTCGAGGGTGATATCCACACTCTGTTGTTTGCCATCTCGCAGCAGCGTCAACGTGACCTTCTGCCCGACATTGGTGTGGTCGGCCAGGTAGGCGATGATGTCGTCCATGGACTTGACCGCGCTGCCGTCGATGGCGGTGATCACGTCGCCGCCCACGTTGACGTTCTGTCCATCGATGGTGGTCTGCTGCGAACTGCCGCGCAGACTAGCCTTGTCGGCGGGACTATTGGGCACCACCTCTTCCACCAGGGCGCCGCGCTGGGTGGCGTCGAGCTTCATAGCGGTGGCCAGGTCGGGGGTCAGGCTGGCGCCGCTGATACCAATATAGGGATGTTCATACTTACCGTTCTGGATCAGCTCAGGCACGACACGGCTGACGATGGTCGACGGGATGGCGAAGCCAATCCCCGAGTTGGTGCCGCCCTGCGATTCGATGGCCGAGTTGACGCCGATCAGCGTGCCTTGATCATTCACCAATGGACCGCCTGAGTTGCCTGGGTTGATGGGGGCATCGGTCTGGATGATATCGGGGATGGTGTAGGTCGCGCCGTTGACAGAACTGCCCTCACTGGCAGGCAAACTGCGCCCTAGGGCGCTGACGATGCCAACCGTCATGGTGTTCTCCAGGCCGAACGGATTGCCGATGGCGACCGCCACCTGCCCCACCTTGACCTGGGAGGAATCGCTGACCGCGATGGGCGTGAGCGCAAAGCCAGGGTTATCGACCTGAATTACCGCCAGGTCGCTGTCGGGGTCCGCGCCGACTAGCTTGGCCGAAAGCGTCGTGCCATCTGCGAATTTGACCTCGATCTTGGACGCGCCGCTGACGACGTGATTGTTGGTGACGATGTAGCCGTCCTGGTTCCAGACGAAGCCCGAGCCGAGCGCCTGGCTATACTGCGGCGCGGACGGCTGTGCGTTATTTCCGTTTGGCGAACCGAAGAAGTCCTGAAAACCTGGCAGGTTGAACAACGGGTTGTTCTGGCTGAGGTTGGAACTCTTCTGTTCCTGCACCACACGAATACTCACCACCGATGGGTTGACTTGCGCGTAAATGCCCTCCAACGCGCTTTGATACGCGTCCAACGAAGCAGCCGCCCCTTGCGACGGCTGGGATTGCTGCACCTGGGGTACAGCGGCCGCCGTGGTCGGCGCGGCCTGGGGGATGGCGGGAGTCAGTCCGCTGGCACTACAAGCCGCCAGCATCAAACTGACGACCACCACAACAACACTGATTTGTGCATATTTGGATTTCATGGGAGTCTCCTTGATTTATTCCCCGTCAGTATACGAGGAGGCCGCCCAGGCGTCTTTATGGAAAGTCTACGGGAAGTTTAAGAAAACCTTATGAACCCAGTGGCAGAGTCAGCGTAAAGGCGCTTCCCTGACCTGGCTCACTCTCCACGCGGAGTTCGCCGCCATGCGCCAAAACGATCTCGCGCGCAATGGTCAGGCCCAGGCCCATGCCCTGCTTGATGCGCCGTCCTGTCTCGCCGCGATAGAACGGCTGAAAAATCTTCTCGTGCTCGTCGGGCTGGATGCCCACGCCTGTATCCGCCACCGTCAGCCAGAAGGATGCGCCGTCGGCGCCCGCCGAAATGGTGATCGTTCCGTCTGCGGGCGTGTACTTGACCGCATTGCTGAGCAGATTTCCCACCACCTCGGCCATGCGCATCGCATCGATGGACAGGATCGGCAGCGACGCGGGAAGCTGGTCCCGCCAAAGCAGGTGTTTCTCCTCCGCCGCCGATCTCCACGAAGACAATATCCCCCGCAGCCAATCCACCATTTCCACGGGTTGACGATTCAGCTCGAGCGGACCGCGCGCCTTGTCGTACAGATTAGTCAGCTCGTTCAACACATATTCCAGCCGCAGGGTTTCCTCATCCATTCCGCGAGTCAGGTCTTCGAGCAGGGCAGGGTCAGATGCCGCGCCCTTGCGCAGGGAGTGAATGGCCGAGCGCAGCGCCCCCAGCGGACGTCCCAACTCATGCACCACATTGGCCAGCAACTGTCGGCGTGAGGTTTCCATGCTGTGCAATTCATCCACCAAAAAGTTGACCGCCCGCGCCTGCGAACGCAATTCCTGCGGACCATATTCCTGCACGGGCTCACTGCGCTGACCTGCAGCCAGGCTGTAAATGGCATCAGTCACCTCGCGCACAGGGCGACTGATGCTGAAGGCCAGCCAGGTGCCCAGCACGATGCTGAGAATCAAGCCCAGACCCAACGCCCACAAGATCTGTCCACGCAACTGTTCGAAGATATCGTACAGCGAGCCGAGTCGATACGACAGGCGCACAATGCCGATCACCCGTCCGCCCGCATCGATAACGGGTTCGTACACATCCACTACCACATTACTCAGATTGAGGATCGAGTAATTGGTCAGCGCGGCCTCGTGTCCGCCCAAGGCTTTGGACAAGCCCGTGGTCGAAACACCCGCTGCCGTTTGCGAAGGATCGCTGGGATTATTCGAATACAGAATCTTGCCACGTCCGTCCAGGAACATGACCTGGATGTCGCTGGAAAGCTGCACACGCGAAATCAAATTCTCGAACAAGATCGGGTCACCCCACAGCTCGAACTCGGCGTTGCTGATCTCGGCCAGCAGGCGCGCATTGCCGACTAAATTCTTCGCCAACTGCGGAATGAGCACCTGGCCTTCGAGCGAGTAGACCAGCAACACACCCATCAACGGCAGGGTCAATAACAACGGCAGGACCTGGCTCCAGACGAGGCGTTGACGCAGAGTGCGGAACATCATTTGCCTCCCACCAGTTTATAGCCCACACCACGCACAGTAATAATGCGTTTGGGGTGTTCGGGGTCGGCCTCCAATTTTTCGCGCAGCCAACGGACATGCACGTAGACCACCTGCGGCTGCCCGACGAACTCCGCGCCCCACACGCTGGTGAGCAGCTCGTCCACGGAACGCACGCGGTTGGGTTCGCTTGCCAACACCTGCAGCAGGCTGAACTCCTTGGGAGAGAGACTCACGTTCCGCCCCGCCAGCGTGACCGTGTGTGCGGCTGTATCCAGGCTCAGGTCGTCCACCTTCAATGTCATGGCGGGAGTAGGCTCAGGCGCGAACTCATTGCGTCGCAGCACAGCCTTGATGCGCGCGATCAGCACGTCCACATCGAAGGGCTTGGTGATATAGTCGTCCGCACCAAGCTCCAGGCCGACCACCTCATCCATGTTGCGACGGCGAGCCGTGACGAAGATGACGGGCACACGGAATTGTTCCTTGAAATGTTTGATGGCATCCAGGCCATCCATGCCAGGCAGACCGATGTCGAGCAGCACCAGGCTGGGCGGCGACTGGCGCGCCAGGATCAGCGCGTCTTCGGCGTTGGCGGCCGTGCTGGCGCGGAATCCCGCCTGCTCCAGGTTGAAAGCCAGGCTGCGGCGCATGAGCGCATCGTCATCGACCAGCAAAATGTGCTTGGACATGACGACTATTATATCTCTGCATGAAAAAGGAAATGGTCTCCTGAAAAGCTACTTTATCGGGTTCCCCTGGCCTCGATGATCTCCAAAACCATCCCAACGACCTCCTGCGCCATCTTTTTCTGGACCTGCAGAGTGGTCAACCAACGGTCGGCGGCAATGAAGATATCCTCGTCGACGCGTGGGGTATCGAGGACTTTCTTCAAGTTACGGGTGTTGCCTGCATCCAGTTCGAGGAACATGCGCAGGATCGCCATGTGACTGTATCCCGCCTTGGTCAACATGCGGATGATCTGCAGCCGTTCGATCTCCCTCCTCCGAAACAAGCGGTATCCATTATACGAGTTGCGCGGGACCGTGATCAGTCCATTGCGCTCCGCGTTACGGACGATGTCCACGCTGACGCCTAACAGTCTGGCGACTTTCCCAATCGACAGCGGCGGATCATTGGCCACGTCGGTCATGTGCTGCGCCCAATGCTCCAGCAGGTCGGCGGCAGCCTCCGCCCGCCCCAATTCCCTTCGACCGCGGAGAGATGCACCTGCGCTTTTTCCAGCGCCGTCGACCAGTCATCCGCCACGGCGTACTGAATGATCTCGGTACCCATCGCGCGGAATCCCCTGCCAGGGTAGGGAGCCGAGTAGATCTTGCGCGCCAGTTTCAGACAGTCGAGGTGGGATTGGTGGAAGATGCGGTACCCAGAGGGGGTCCGCTCAACGGGGGGAATCAATCCCCATTGTTCGTAGAGCCGCACCGTATTGGGATGCACTCCCGCCGCGCGGGCCAGGTCAGAGGTGCGGAAAATCTTCTGGGCAGACATTGGCGATGAAGATTATTTGCCCTTGCCCATCTCATTCAGCAACAAGTCCAGCGCGCCGACGGAAATCTGCAACTCCCGCAAGGAAATGCCCATCGATACCATCATCAGGAGCAGGGCAATTCCAAAGACCCACTGTCCCACCATGGTCCAACCCGCGAAAAGCGAAAACATGCTGACCACGCAGAACAGCAAGCTGAGTACGCCCGCAATCTGCATGTTGCGAATCAGGTACACGCGATAACGCAGATTTGCAATCTGATGGACAATGTTCTCATCGGGCTGGGACTGATAGCGGTCATGCAATCCGCGGATGATGGTGGCCAGGGTCAGGAAGCGGTTGGTGTAGGCCAGCATCAATAGAGAGATGGCGGGAAACAACAAGGACGGGGTGGTAAGGGTGATTTCCATAATGATTCGATCCTACGCCCTTCGACTACACCGCGCAAAGGAACACACGACCTGCCCAGGGCGAAAACTGTCACAGCGCAAAACTGACCTGCTCGGGTCTTACCAACAGCATGGGCACATGAATCACGCCCATCTGCGGCAGGGCGGGATGGCTGATCTCGGCCTCGTAGATCGACATCCAGGCGGCGCGAGCCACATCGATGCTGGAGGCAAAATCGGTCTGGGTGGAGATGCGAGTCCTGGCCTTGAGCATGAACGAGCCGACCATCATGGAAACATCCACCATGCGGCGGCCCGCCTCGCTGGCATCATAGTCCATGGGGTCGGAAGCGGGCGGCGCGATGTGGAAACCGATCACCTGCGCCGTTGGGAAGAACATCTCCTCGTAAGTCAGCGATCTGGGGGCGGGCCCGCCAAGGACCAGCACCTGCGGCTTGAACAGGTGTACAAAGTTCGGCACACCCTGCGTGCGCAGCCAGATGCTCACGCGCATGCTTTGTTTGGTCAACACATCCCCACGTACCAGCATATTGTGGGAATAAATCATCACGGTCGTCAATTTTTCGTCAGCGGCAGGTGTCGGCATAAGCTCTCCACGCGCAATTATACCCTCGACCCTTCCGCGCATCCCACTCCCCGTTTATACTTCGTCATCCATGAAACGTTCTTTCTGGTATATTTTCATCCTCGCCCTGCTTTTTTATGGACTCAGCGTGGGGGCCATGCTCTTCAAACAGACGGGCATGCAACAATACGTTTACCTGGCGGACGCCTTCCTGCACGGTCATCTCGACCTGGTGAATTATGGCGGCGCGCCTTACGACTTGATTCATTTCGACGGCAAACTCTACGTCCCAGGCGCGCTGTCGCCCGCCCTGCTCTACCTGCCCTTCGTAGCAATCTTCGGGCTGGGCGTGAGCGACGTGCTGTTCAGCGTGGTTGTGGCCGCGGTCAACGCCGCGCTGGCTTATGATCTGCTGGGACGTCTGGACGGAGATGAAAACTCCTCGAAGCGTATCTGGCTGACGATCCTGTTCGCGGCGGGGACGGTCAACTGGTGGATCTCCAGCGTCGGCTCGGTCTGGTTCAAAGCGCAGGTGACAGCGGTTCTATTCACATTGCTGTTCGTACGCGAGACACTGATCGACAAACGCCCCTGGCTGGCGGCCCTCTGGCTGGGACTGGCGGCACTCTCGCGGCCCACCCTGCTGTTTGCAGCGGTCTTCTTCCTACTCTATCATTTCCTGCGCAGAGAAACTGTGCGGACTTGGTTGCTCAAGTCGCTTCTCTTCGCGGGGACCTTCGGGCTGGCGCTGGTCGTGATGCTGGGCTACAACTTGCTACGTTTCGGGAACCTGCTCGACTTCGGCTACGGCTACGTGGAAGGCTCGAAGCAACTTACCGAGCTGTATGCCAAATATGGCGGCTTCAACCCACGCTACATGCCATGCAACATGTACATTTCGCTGGCAGGCCTGCCGAACATCCCTGGCGACCCGCTGCCGACCGTCAACCAGATGTGCCCCGACCTGAACACGCCGCGCGGCTTCAAGCACATCACCAATTTCTTCAACCCGCTCGGCATGAGCATCTTCCTGACCTCGCCTGCGCTGCTGTACGTCTTCCACGCGCGACTGAAGGGCAACCCGCTGACCCTCTCCGCGCTGGCGGCGTTGGCGCCCGTCACGCTGGCAGTGTGGATGTATCATGCGCCAGGCTACGTCCAATACGGGTATCGCTACCTGCTGGATGTGCTAGTCTTTCTCT
>CALFXA010000222.1 GCA_937928015.1 uncultured Anaerolineales bacterium
ACGATTTCGGCATCGGCTATTCCTCGCTCAGTTACCTGACTCAATACCCCATCGACGTGCTCAAGATCGACCGCTCGTTCATCAGTCGCACCACCGAGGCGGCGGAGGTGGCCTCCATCGTACGGGCCATCATCGCCCTGGCGCGCGAACTGAAGATCGCGGTGGTGGCCGAGGGGGTGGAGACGCAGGCGCAACTGGATTTCGTGCGGGAGGCGGGTTGTCAGTATGCCCAGGGGAATTTCCTGGCCCCCGCCTTGAGCGCCGACGAAGCGCATGCCCTGCTAGTGGAACACCTGCGCCCTTAACTGGCCCCGAAGGAATCATACAGGCCGACTCGTGAGAGAGTCGGCCTTTTCATTCCCAGCGAAACTCACCTCACGCGCAGAACCTGACCCGCGTAAATCCAGTTCGGGTTCCAGAGTCCGTTCAAGGCTTGCAGGCTGGCTACCGTCGTGCCGTAGCGGACGGCAATCGAATACAACGTGTCGCCATAACAGACGGTGTAATAAACGGGCGTGGCGGGCAGGTAGATGACCTGTCCCACGTAGATTAGGCTGGGGTTCCAGATCTGCGGGTTGACCGCCAGGATGGCCTGCACGCTCGATCCGATGCGGACGGCGATATTGCCGAGCGTGTCGCCTGGCTGCACCACATAATTCGTGCCTGCCACGGGCGGGTTGTAATAGACGGGCGGCTGCGGGGGTGGGGGCGGAGGATAGTCCACGGGTGCCGAGGGTAGGTTGATGACCTGTCCCGCATACAGCCACCAGCCTAGGCCTGGGTTGACTGCATAGATCGCATCGACGGTGGTGCCGCAGGTGTTGGCGATGCCCCACAACGTGTCGCCCCATTGGATGGTGTAGAGCCCGCCGCACACTCCGCCCGCGTAGGCGCTGGCGGTTGGTACGAAACACGCCAGCAGGATGGCGGCCAATACAAACGAACGCAAGATCGCCTTTTTCGCCATAAGCTTCTCCTCTTTCTCCCGTACTGGGAGTGATGACCTTGGCTGCGTTGTCGGTTTTGTACACAAAAAGTATAGGTCACTTAGGGAGAGAATTCAAGCGGGTCTGCCTGCCGAAGCACAGAGGTCGCGGAGTTTTTTTTTTGGAAATTTCTCCGTGTTCTCCGCGCCTCTGCGGTAAAAAATCCTTGTTGGTGGCGACTTGAGCTTGATAGGGAAATCGCACATGGATTCAAACAAAAAACTGGGACGGCAGGGATACCGTCCCAGTCATGTCTATTTGAAAGACTAAACTACTCCTTCAGCTTCATCAGGATCGCCTCCAACACACCCCCGCCGATGGAGAGCGCCTTGTCCGAGACCAGCCAACAGGCGCTGGCGTCGTCGCGCGGGTCCACGTCGCCGATCTTCATGTTCTGGGGAGCGGTCACGCCGTCATGCAGCAGTCCGCGCAACACGCCTGAGAGCGGGCTGAGGATGGGCTGGCTGCTTTCCTCCGAGAACAGGTCGGCCAGAACCTGACCCTCTTCCACGTGATCGCCGATCTGGACGCGCGCCTTCAACCTGCCTTCGACGGGCGCGCGCAGGACGCGCCTGGGGTCGCCTTCGGGTTGTCCGCTGTCTGGCTGGGTTGGGCCGTCCCAGTGGACGCGTCCCAGGGTGTGACTGCGGCGCGTCTCGACCACGGCGTCGCAGTTCATGCCTGCCGTGAAGCCTGGTCCCAACCCGATATGCAGCAGCGGGCGGACGGGCAGGGGATCGGGATCGCGTTTGAGCAAACGCCCGTCCACCACGATGGTCTTCTGTGGACTGGTGAGGAAAGCATTGGACAGGAGGTTGGCATTGGGGTCGACCAACACAGGAATCTCACCCTGTTCCTGAACGTGCTGCAATTGGTCGGGCGAGGACAGACGGCCTGTCACGCCCTCGACGGTCCATGCGCCTTCGTAGACGGCTTCGGCAAACGAGACGGTCCGCCGCACGGCCAGAGGCTGGGGCAGTTCGAGGATCAACACGGGGAAGCCCACACGGAAGAGACGCAGGGCCACCCCCGAGGCCAGGTCCCCGCCCCCGCGCAGGACGATCAATTCGGGTCGCATAGTTCTCCTTAAATATGCCGTTCCTGCAACAAGTGACCGAAGGCGTACAGGGTCAGGTAGAGGAACAGGAAGAGTGCCGCAAAGATGGTGGTGAAGACGATGGAGCGTCCGCTCGGGTCGACGGCGTGGGCCAGGGTGAAATCCGCCAGTTCGCGCGGGCGCGAGAGGATGTCCCACGAATTCCAGCGCAGGAAGCGGCCCACGTACACGCCCACCGCTGTCAGCGCGGTGACGAGGGCCACGAAGCCCCAGCCGATCCAGCGCCCGAACTCGCGGCGGATGATCTCCTGCATCATGAACAACGAGACCATGCCCAGCAGCAGTCCCGTGAAGGCGAACCAGATCAGCATCAACACGTCGTACCAGGTATCGATATCCTGCCAGTTGGACACGGCCAGGTGCTGCAGGTCGGTCAGGATGTAGGGCGCGTTGGGGAAGAAGATCAGCCACAGGAAGGCGGCGGCAGGTACGAGGACGCGCATCCGCGTGGGTTGCAGGCTGGAGGTGTAGGTGAAGTAGGCCACGAAGAAGGGAATCCACGCCAGGAACAGGTTCCAGATCAGAAAGGCGTAATTTTCCTTGCCCGTCAGCGAGACGCGCCAGCGGAACAGCCCGATGCACACCAACGAGGCCAGCGCCAGGATGGCGACGATGAACAAGCGATATTTATTGCTTGCAAAACGCACGCGCGGGTCAGCCCACATGGACGGGATGTTCCTTTTCCTGCAGGAGATGTCCGAAGGAGTACAAGGTGAGATAGACGAACAGGTAGAAGAGTGCGAACAGAGCTGTGAAGGCCACCATCCGCAGCGACGGGTCGATCACCAGGCCGAGGACGGTCACGGCCACCTCGCTGGGATCCTGCAGGATGTCCCAGGAGTTGAAGCGCACGAAGCGTCCCAGGTAGACCCCGAAGCTGCTCAGCCCCGAGACGAGGAAGACGAAGCCCCAACCGACTGTTTTATTGAAGGTGCGCTGCAGGATTTCGTGCATCAGGTACATCGAGACCAGCCCGAGCAGCAGGCCCGTCCATGAGAACCAGACCAGCATGATCACGTCGTACCAGAGCGGTGTGTCCGCTGATTGGCGCGCCAGGTGCTGCAGGTCGGTCAGGATGTAGGGCGCGTTGGGGAAGAAGATCAGCCACAGGAAGGCCGTGACGGGGATGACGATGTACAGCCAGCGGCGACTCCACGAGAGGGTGTAGGCGGCGTAGGCCAGCAGGAAGGGGATCCATGCCAGGAACAGGTTCCAGACCAGACCCGCATAGCGTCCCGAGTCGCTGACAGTGATGCGCGCCCCAACCAACGCAAGGCAGATCAGCGAGGCCCCCGCCATCAGGCCGAAGATGGCCAGTTTGTAGCGATTTCTATTCAAGAAAGGCAGTATTTTTTGGAACATGGCGCCCATTGTAGCATTTTCCGTCCCGATTGGGTTGTGTGGAGATGGGCGCGCAGCTGCGCGCCTATTCCTTTATTTTCCCTGCTCTCGCAGGAATACGATCAGGTCGATGTCGCCAGGCGAGCGGCCCAGCTCGGTCAGCAGGGCGGCCGCTTCGGTGCGATGCTGGGTCCCATGATTGACGACGTGAACCATGACAGGCCACAGGGCGGGTTCGTGCATCGATTCGCCGCGGGTGGTCAGGTATTCGAACGGAGCATTCAGGCGTTCGTCCGTCAGGGTTTCGAGGAAGATTTGCAGGTTTTTGTCTTCCTGTTCCCAGCGGGCGTGCAGGGACGCAAAGGTAGGGAAGTCTGTTTCCTGAAAGCGGACAGCGGGCGAATTGCCTTCCCAGCGATTACGCCAAACCCATTCGGCAAACAGCGCGTGCACGAGCGTGCCGCGGATGCCCCCATGCGGGAAGGCGGCTGGCGCGGCGAATTGTTCGTCACTCAGACCCTCGGCGGCGTTCAGGATGCGCGCCTTAGCCCAGGTGTTGTATCGAAAGAGCAGGTGAACGCCTTGTTTGTTCATGTGTCTTCTTGGGCTGGGGCGGAAGTCTCTCCGCCCCTATATGGAATGCGAAAGGAATTTTTCCAACAAGCGATTGAATTCATCGGGCTGTTCAAGGTGGGGTGTGTGCCCGCAGCCGTCGAAGGCGTGGAACTCGGCCTGCGGGACCCATTTCAACAGGTCCGCGCTGTAGGCAAAGGGCACGGTGGTGTCCTCCCGACCCCAGAAGAGTTGCGCGGGTTTGCCCAGCGCGCCGACGCGGCGATAGGTCTCGGAGAAATCGCCCAACATGCCGTTGCGCATGGTGGAGAGGATGGCCCTTCGGAAGCCCTTGAATTGCATCTGCACCCGATAGCGCGCCTGGAATTCAGCCACGCGTTGTGGGTCGAAGAATCCTTCAGCCGCGCCCTTGACCATGCGTTCGCCGCCCAGCCCAAGCGCCAACTCGCCGACGAGGGGCAGCCTCAGCAGACGCAGTCCACGCAGGATTACAGGATGCACGCCCGCGGGATCGATCCACACGTTGCGGGCGACACGCTCGGGGTGGCGGACGGTGAACGCCGCGGTGATGGGTCCACCCATCGAAAGCCCCACCAGGCTGACGAGTCCGCGCAGGTTGAGCGCATCCAGCAGGTCCCGCAATTGACGGGTGAATAAATCAATTGTGTAACCGAGATCGGGCCGATCGGACCATCCGCGCCCGAACAGATCATAGCGCAACACGCGGAAGCCCATTTGGGTCAGGAAGTCGAAGGTCGGGTCGAAGACGTAGTAGGGGACTGAGAAGCCGTGTACCAGCGCGACAACCTCCCTCACCCCTTTCCCCTCTCCCTCATGGAGAGGGGAGCCAAGTTCATAATGCGTCACGCCATCGGGCAGGGAGACAAACGACCCGTCCGCAGCGGTACGGGTCGTTTCATTGAGTTCGAGGGATTCGCCAAAAAATGGAAAGGACATTGATTTGTGTAGGGGCGCGGGGACCGCGCCCTGGCATGGGTAATAAAAAGGGCGGGGAAACCCCGCCCCTACGAATCAGATCTTGCCCAGCGCCCGCAAGACGCGCTCGGGCGTGAACGGGAATTCATGGATCCACACGCCCGTGGCGTCGTGGATGGCGGCGGCCACGGCGGCGGCATACGGCAGGTAGGGCAGCTCGCCCAATCCGCGTGCGCCCCACGGACCGTTCGGGTCGGGCACTTCGACGATGACCGAATCGACCTGCTCGGGGATATCAAGGATGGTCGGCAGCAGGTAGGTGCTGAACTGGTCGCTGATGACCTTGCCGTTCTTGTCGGTCTTGTATTCTTCGGTGACGGCATAGCCATGCGCCTGCACCACCGCGCCTTCGATCTGTCCAACGACCAGGTCGGGGTTGATGGCCTTGCCAACGTCGTCGGCGGCCACCACGCGGGTGACGCGCACATGGCCCGTCTCGGTATCCACTTCCACGTCCACGGCCTGGGCCGAGTAGGCATATTGGAAGTTGGGCATCGAGTAGCCCGTGTCGTGATCCATGTGGGTGGTGGGCGGGGCCAGGTATTTGAATTCGGCGACGGCGGGACGTTCTTCGGCATTCCACTTGGCAAGAGCGGCTTCGGCTGCGCCCTTGATGGCGTTGCCCGCCATGAAGGTCATGCGCGAGGCCGAGACGGAGCCCGAGTTGCCCTGCTTGGCCGAGTCAGAGGTGCGAATCTCGACCCGGTCGGGCGAGATGCCCAGCACATGGGCCGCCATCTGCACCATGACGGTGTGCGTGCCCTGGCCGACCTCCGCGCCTGCGTGATGCAACACCGCGCGTTCGATCTGCCCGTTGCCGTGGACCTCGACCTTGGCCCAACAGTTCTCCTGATAGCCGAACGAGAAGCCCACGTTCTTGAAGCCCGCCGCGAAGCCGCGGCCGCGGACGAGGGGAGTCCCCGCGACGACCTTCGGCCCGCGATTGGCCCAGTCGGCCTTGTCACGCGCGGCCTGGATGACCTCGGTGATGCTGACGGGGTTGGGTGCGGGCGTGCCGACCGACATCGTGTCGCCCTGCTGGAGGGCATTCTTCAAGCGGAATTCGACGGGGTCCATGCCGAGTTTCTCGGCCAGTTTATCCATCTGAAGTTCAGCCATGTACAGGGCCTGCGGCGCGCCAAATCCACGGAAGGCCGCGCCTGGCACGTTGTTGGTGTATACGCCGTAGATGTCGGCTTTGATATTGGGGACGAAGTAGGGTCCCGTGTGGGTGATTGTGGAGTTGCCCAGCACCTTGTTGGAGGTGTACATGTACGCGCCGCCATCGCCGATGACCTCGCTCTCGGTCGCCACCAGTTTGCCGTCCTTGGTGGCACCCCAGCGGGCCTTGAGGATGACCGCGTGACGCTTGCCATGTCCGATGATGGACTCGCGGCGGCTCCAGACGATCTTGACGGGCTTGCGCAGTTTCATGGTGGCCAGGGCCAGCACGATCTGCACCGAGAGGTCTTCGCGGCCGCCGAATGCGCCGCCGATGGCGGGATAGATGACGCGCACCTGTTCATTGGGCAGGCCGAGGGCGTGTGCAATCGAGTCTCGGTCGGCGTGAGTCCACTGGCCTCCACAGACCACGGCGATGCGGCCTTCTTCGTCGATATACGTCAGGCCCGCTTCGGGTTGGAGGTAGGCGTGTTCCTGCACGGGGGTGCGGTATTCGCTCTCCACGATGACGTCGGCCCGCTTGAAGCCTTCATCGATGTCGCCCTTGCGGATGCGATAATGCACACAGATGTTGTCGCTGCCGCGGTCGGGATGGAGCAAAGGCGTGCCAGGCTGCATAGCCTCGACGGGATCGAGCAGGGGCGGCAAATCCTCGTAATCGACTTCGATCAGCTTGACGGCGGCGGCGGCCTGCGCCTCGGTCTCGGCTACCACCACGGCCACCTGGTCGCCGACGAAGCGCACCAGGTCGGTGTAGGGTTTGGCGGCCCCAGGTCCGCACAGCACGGGCTGGTCGGGGATCTGGAGTCCATACTCGTTGACGGGGACATCCTTGGCGGTGTAGACCGCCGCCACGCCGGGCGCGGCCTCCGCCTTGGAAGTGTCGATGCTCTTAACACGCGCAAAGGCCCGCTCGGCGAAGAGGATCTTCATATACAACATGCCTGGCATGCTGAGATCGCCAGAATACAACGCTTCGCCCTTGACCTTGCCCAGGGCGTCTACGCGCGGAACGGATTGACCAACGGATTGAATAGTCATGGCTTATCGCTGTTTCTTGGTGACCCTGAGTTTGACGGGCGGGGCGTCGGTCGGGCCGTATTTCGACGGGCCGACGGCACGATAGATTAGGGCGTACGCGAAGGAAAGCACGCCGCCCAGAATCACCATGATAATGAGAGAGAGGGCAATGTAGGCATACAGGTTTTGGATGCTGCTGATGGCGCCGAACAACTGAGATAATCCCTTGGTGCTGTACAGGTAATCAGGGAAAACGGGACGGCCCAGCAATTGATAAGGAAAAGGCCATTTGTTGTCCTGGATCACCTGCAAGATGACGACGCTCAGGGCGATGGAGATGGCAGGCACGACCACCAGCATGAGACAGCCCAACCCGTTCCACACGGGGTGCGGGCCTTTAGGTGCCTCTTTTCTTGCAGCCTGTTGAACGCTGTATCTACCCACGGGTCAACTCCTTATTTTGCTGGCGTCTTCCACGGCCTGCACAATCTTGTAGTAACCCGTGCAGCGGCACAGGTTGCCCGTGAAGGCCTGTTCGATTTCGTTGCGGGTCGGGTGCGGATTCTCTTCGAGCAGTTTCGCGCCAGACATCAGGAAACCAGGCGTGCAGTAGCCGCATTGCACGGCGTTATCCTGGATGAAGGCTTCCTGGACGGGATGCAGTTTGTCGCCGTCGGCCAGCCCTTCCACGGTGACGATGGTCGCGCCGTGCGCACGCGGGGCGGGGACGAGGCAAGCCATCACAGCCTTACCATCCAGGAAGACGGTGCAGGCACCGCACTCACCCTCGGCGCAGCCTTCCTTGGTGCCGATCAACATGCCCTCTTCGCGCAGCAGGCGCAGCAGGGTCTTGTCGTGGCCGCTGGTGAATGTCACCTCTTTGCCGTTGACGGTGGCGACGATGGGATCGGGGGAACGATGCGCGACAGGCGACGGCGCGGCTTCGGTCTTGCCCCACAACAAAATCGGCTGGTTCGGGACCCCCGTCTGTTCCTGACCATTGGCGATCTGCTTCAGCCCGCGCAGGGTGCAGACGCGCACCATCTCGCGGCGATAGGCCGCCGAGCCGCGCAGGTCATCGATGGGACGCGAATCCTGCATGGCGAGGCGCGCGGCTTCAGTCATCACTTCTTCGGTCAGCGGCTTGCCGACCAGGTAGGCCTCGGCCCCTTCCGCGTGGATGATGGTGGGCGCCACCGCTCCCAGCGTGATTGCCGCCGATTTGACGGAGCCAGCTTCGAGGTCCAGCAGCATGGCCACGTTGACCACCGAAATGGCCTGGGCGCGGCGCAGCGCCAGCTTGATGAAGGTCCCGCGCTGGCTGGGCTTCATGGCGGGGAAGGAAATATCCACCAGCATTTCGTCGGGCTGCATCACGGTCTTGCGCACGCCCGTGTAGAAATCCTTGAAGGGCACGGTCCGTTCGCCGCGCTTGGAGAGCAGGGTCACCGAAGCGCCCAACGCCATGAGCGGCGAGATGGTGTCGTTGGCGGGCGAGGCGGTGATGAGGTTGCCCGCCACGGTGCCGCGGTTGCGAATCTGCGGCGCGCCCACTTCCCAGGCGGCGCGCATCAACGGATAGGCGCGCTCGCGGATGAGCTTGGAGGCAACGCAATGATTATGAGTGACCAATGGGCCAAGATGGATGATGTCGTCTTCGTCGAGCGTGATGAGGTCGAGGGCGGGGATGCGGGTGACGTCGATCAGGGTGTTCACCCCTTTGCGCGCGCCGCGTTCCAACTCGAGGATCAGGTCGGTCCCTCCCGCCACGATGCGAGCCTGCGCCCCCTTTTCGGCCAGCACTGCCACGACTTCATCTGTGGATGTTGCATTAATGTATTCGTGCCACATGATGAACCTCAATGGGCAGGGGCGGACCGATGGTCCGCCCCTGCAGGAATTTTATTGTCCGCCACCGGTGACGGCTTCGGAACGCTTTTCGTAGGTCTCGACCGCCAGACGGGCCAGCGACGTGACATTGCGGATGGCGGCGGGCAGGGCGGCCTCGTCGCCCAGGCTGGCCTCGACGTTGTCGAGGGCGCGGGCGATCTGCTCGGCCAGGTCGAAGAAGGCCGCATCGAACTGATAAATGGCCTCCAATTCCTTCTCGTTGATCTTGACCGCATCGAACAGGCCCGAGTAGCCGCGCGGGGCGGTGCTGATCTTGTCGATGAAGGTGCGCAGCTTGATGGACGCCTTTTCCATATCGGCCACCTGGGAGATCATGCCATTGCTGACCAGGTCGGCCTGCAGGTTGGAAGCGCGCTTCCACTGCTCCTCGAAACGGCGCGCGACGGTGTCGCGCAGCAACTTGTCGGCGTCACGGCGGTTCTGTCGTTCGACATAGCCGTTGAAGCCTGGGATGAACCCGACCAGCTTTTTGAGCGGGTCCACCTGGGATTTTACTTTTTCAAAGAAATCGCTCATGGGAGCCTCCTGCGATAATATACGTCCGATTTGTCGATTGGTCTCGTAACAACAGGTTAATTATACTGCCTGAAAAGTGAAATCAGCCATATCCGTAGGTCACGCTTCCCAAGTGACCTCCATCCACGTTTCAATCTGCTTGTTCCATCTCGTTCAGACAAGTGTATAATTGGATAGTAAACGATTTCACAGATGATAATCCTGCCGAAATCAAAGACTCTTGGCTTCTCACGGGCGCGAAGCCGCGCCGATTCGTGCGACAAGACAACCTATCACATCGCCTGGCGGGGAATGCCAGGCAAGGAGAAACGCAATGACCACCAACATCCAGTCCCTTCTGGGCGACAAGGCCGAGTTCCTGCTGGGCTTCAACTCGCCCAAGATCCCCAAGGAGCGCCTGCACCTGCCTGGCCCCGATTTCGTGGACCGCGTGTTCACGCACTCCGACCGCAACAACCGCGTGCTGGCTAACCTGGCGCGCATGTACAACCACGGACGCCTGGCGGGTACGGGCTACCTCTCGATCCTGCCCGTGGACCAGGGTATCGAGCACTCGGGCGGCGCGAGCTTCGCCAAGAACCCCGATTACTTCGACCCCGAGAAGATCGTGGAACTGGCCGTCGAGGGCGGATGCAACGCCGTGGCCTCGACCTTCGGCGTGCTGGGCATGACCGCCCGCAAGTACGCACACAAGATCCCGTTCATGGTCAAGATCAACCACAACGAACTGCTGACCTATCCGAACAGCCACGAGCAGATTCTGTTCGGCACCGTGGAGCAGGCCTACGACATGGGCGCGGCCGCCATCGGCGCGACGATCTACTTCGGCTCGGACGACTCGCACCGCGAGATCATCGAGGTGGCGCAGGCCTTTGCGCTGGCCCACGAACTGGGCATGGCTACCGTGTTGTGGTGCTACATCCGCAACTCGGCCTTCAAGAAGGACAAGGACTATCACGTTTCTGCCGACCTGACGGGCCAGGCCAATCACCTCGGCGTGACCATCGAAGCGGACATCATCAAGCAGAAACTGCCCGAGAACAACGGCGGATTCCTGGCTCTCAACACGGGAGACTCGTCCTATGGCAAACTGGACAAGCGCATGTACAGCGAACTCGCCAGCGATCATCCCATCGACCTGTGCCGCTACCAGGTGGCGAATAACTACATGGGCCGCGCGGGACTGATCAACAGCGGCGGCGCCTCGGGCGACAACGACTTCGCCGAAGCCGCAGCCACGGCCGTGATCAACAAGCGCGCGGGTGGACAGGGCCTGATCTCGGGCCGCAAGGCCTTCCAGCGCCCGATGGCCGACGGCGTGAAGATCCTCAACACCATCCAGGATGTGTATCTCGACCAGAGCATCAAGGTGGCGTAAGTTTGTGATGAATAAAGCATCGCCGTCCCATTTGGGACGGCGATGCTTTTTATGTTCCAAATCCACTTTAATATCGATGGAAAAGGGTAGCGAAACGCTGCTTTTAGGTGCCGATTAAAAATTCCTTCTTAGCTCTTCGCGCATTTGCTTTCTGTGCCACTCGGTAATATGCGCTTTCCATTCAGGAAACATATTCTTCTCAAAAAATTCATTGACACTATTTGTGTAAATGCTGGAGTAAATATTTCCTTTTATGTCTGTGTATACGGCACCATAGTCTGTATCCTTTTCCAGGATGCTAATATTTAGGGTTGCTCCTGCGGCAATCGGTGAAAATAGCATGACATCCCATTTTTTCTCTTTGTTCTTGCTTGCGATCTTTACGGTTATTGCAGGACCTTTTCCTACATTTTCAATGTGCCAAATATTTTCTGTTTTTTGCACAAAGACTAAAACAGGCATTATGACAGCTTTTTGAGTTCTAGAAAATGTAATTACTGAAATGGCAATAGCTATTGTCGAAAGCAACAGAGATGTAGCTTCTGTTAAGCTTATTGGAATGCCAATGAAATTTGCAGTAACTAAAAAAAGAATTAAGCAGATTATGGCAATAAGCGAAAATGTAATTATTCGTTTGTTCATTAGATTTTTCCTCCAAACATAACAGGTATATTTTTTGATTTTGCACATGAGCGGTTACATTGAGAGTGTGAATTGTCCTTTGTTTATTTCGATATAATCTGTGTTGTGGAAACCAGTCTTTGATTTCCCACGCTTTAGCCTACTATACAACCATTCCATTATTTTTACAATTACCTCCCTCAAAGGACTTCTCCCATGCCTCGCACTGACCAAGGTGTCAACCGTGACCGTTACTTGCTAATCCCACGCGTGCTAATCTTCTTAACGCGCGGCGAGAGTGTCTTGCTGCTCAAGGGTGCACCAACCAAGCGTCTGTGGGCGGGGAAGTACAACGGGTTGGGCGGGCATGTGGAGCGGGGCGAGGATCCGCTTGCGGCGGCGCGGCGTGAGTTGTGGGAGGAGGCAGGCTTACGGTCCGCGCTGCGGTTGTGCGGGGTGGTGGCCGTGGACGTGGAGCCAGCCATCGGTGTGGGCATCTACGTCTTCACGGGCGAATGTCCCGAGGGTGAACCGATTCCTTCGGACGAGGGCCACGCGGAATGGGTCCCGTTCGCGGACCTGGCGTCCCTGCCGCTTCTCGAAGATGTGGCCTGGATGCTCGAACGCATCCGCGCCATGACGCCGAGCAGTCCGCCCTTTTCGGCGCGGTCGTTTTATGATGAGAGTGGGAATTTGCAAATGGTCTTTGCGGAATAATTTGAGATTGCTTCGTCCTGAGCGGAGGGATTGCGTGCTTATCACATCCCGAAGTCGAAGGACAATTTCCCCTGAATACTTACTCCGTTCAACGTGAAGGGAATTTACCGCCGCCAGCCAGGCAGGGCGATGCGGAAGGTGCTGCCGCGCCCGACGACGCTCTCGACGGTTAGCGTGCCTTTATGCTGCTGGATGACCTGCCTGGCGATGGACAGCCCCAGGCCGAGTCCGCCGAAGAGATGGTCGCCGTTCTTCTCGACGTGGAAGAAGCGGTCGAAGATGCGCGCGCGGATCTCGGGCGGGATGCCGATGCCTTCGTCCTTGACGAGGACCAGCACCTGGTCAGCGCGGCTGGTCAGGCTGATCTCCACGTCGCCGCCGTTCGGGCTGAACTTGACGGCGTTATCGACCAGCGCCGTCAGCGCCCGCTCCAGCGAGCGCGGATCGCCCGCCGCGGGCGTCAGGTGGCGATCCTTGCGGACGGCCAGTCGGACGCGGCGGGCCAGGGCCTTCTTGGCGTAGGCCTCCACCACGCGGTCGGCGATGGCGGCCAGGTCCACAGGCTCGAATTCGGGCATGACCAGCTCGACCTCCTGCATAAACAGGATGTCGTTGACCAGCGTGACGATCTGTTCCACGTTGCGAGCGGTGGTGTTGATGGCCTCGTTCATCTGCTCGGGTGGCAGGGTTCCTTTTTGCAGAATCTGTAAATAACCGTTGGCGGCCATGAGCGGGGTGCGCAATTCGTGAGCGATGTTGGTGAGCAATTCGCGACGGGTGTGATCTTCCTCCGCCAGGCGTTGATAGGCGTCGGCCAGTTCCGCTGCGCGCACGCGCAGGTCCTCGATGGCGAGGTCGTCGTTCTGGCGCAGGCGTTGACTGATCTCGTGCACCATCGCCATCGACACGCTCGGGCTTTGTTCGAGGATTTGGTCGAACTCCGCCTTGTCCAGTTCGAGGACGATCACGTCCGTTTTGGCGGTGACCGTGGCGGCGCGCGGCGCGTTGTGGATGAGCGCCATCTCGCCGAAAAAATCGCCCGCGGTGAGCGTCTTGAGCAGGCGCGTCTCCTGCTGGTTGATGCCCTTGCTGACCTCCACGTCGCCTTCGAGGAGCATGTAGAAGGTCTGCTCGATGGCGTTCTCACGGCACAACACGGTCCCCGACTTGTAGGCGGTGACGCGGCTCTTCGAGATGACCTGTTCGATCTCTTTGGGCTTGATGCCTGGGAAGGCGCGGGGGATGATCTTGCTGGGCGTGCGGATGGTGGTCATGGGACCTCGGACGGGCGGACGCTGCGGGACATTTCAAAAAATTCTATCATCCCCGCTTTTCGAAAGCTTTCACCCATTCGGGCTAGATTTTTGCGCCGCGAGCGCGGCCTCGATCTCGGGGTGGGTTCGCCAGACCCCGTCCTGGTACACACGGCGGTCCCACGGGAAGACGATTAGCGCGTCGCTGACTAGCGCAGTGACGTTGGGGCGGGGATCAGCCCATGAGTGGCTGACCAGGCTGACGGTCAGGGCGGTACGGGCGCCGCGTTCTAGGGCGCGGGCCGCCACCAGGGCCAGCGTCTCACCCGTGTCGGCAATCTCATCGATCACGGCCACACGCTGGTTCATCACCGTCGAGGGGACGTCCACCCGCCAGATGGGGCTGGCATATTGCACCACGTCGTCCACGCGGCGGGTGACGCGCACGGGCGTCAGCTCGCGGCGCAGGGCGCAGGCCACCGCCGTGGCGGGGAAGAGGCCTGCGCGGGCGATGCCGATGACCATGTCGATTCTGTGCGGGGCCAGCGCCTCGGTCAATTGGGTGGAGAGCGCGGCGAAGCGCTCCCAACTGATCTCCTCGACGCCCTGACGATGCTGATAGTCGTAGCTTTTCATGCGATCCTTTCGCCCTGAGCGGAGGGCCGAATGTTTTTAGAGGCCCGAAGTCGAAGGGCGGGATTGAAACAATAGCGCTTCAACTGAGCCGCTGGGTTTCGGTACGCCCGAAGAACGCGGGCTACTCAACCAGCAGCGGCTCCGCTCTGGACGAAGGTTAAAACTTATATCCGATCATGCGCAGGAAGTCCTTGCGCCAGGCCTGATCCTCGGGGCCTTCCACGCCCTTGGGCGAGAAGCCGTCCACCACGCCGAGGATGCCGCGTCCCTGCTCGGTTTGGGCCACCAACACCTCGGTCGGGTTGGCGGTGGCGCAGTAGACGCGCGTCACCTCGGGCAGAGCCTTGACCAGGTTCAGCACGTTGATGGGGAAGAATCCGCTGCCGAGGAACAGGATGAACGAGTGTCCTGCGCCGACTGCCTGGGCGTTGGCCTTGGCCAATTCGATCATGGCCTCGTCCGTGCCTGACCAGCGGATCAGGCATTTGCCCGAGGCTTCGCAGAACGCCAGCCCAAACTTGATGCCAGGCACCGCGCTGACCAACGCCTCGTGCATGTCTTCGACGGTCTTGATAAAGTGAGACTGTCCCAGGATGAAATTGATATCTTCAGGTTTTTCGATTCTGACGGTCTGGATGTCCATGGAGCCTCCCGAATTGCGGATTGATATTTTTTATGATACAACACTTCCCGACGAAAAAAAGGTTAATGAGGTTGCAATGTCCCGATTTTGGAAAGCCCTCCTGCTGCTCCCGATCCTGATGAGCGCCTGCACGCCCAGCGTGACCCCGACCCTGTCTCCGATCCCGCCCCAACCGACCTTTCCTCCGCCCCCCACCTCCACGCCGACGGCTGCCTCCGTGGTAGAGGCCACGTCCACGCCCGAGCCGTTGGTGCCGAACTTCAAGCACATCGTCATCGTCATCTTCGAGAACAAGGAATTCGGCACGGTCATCGGCAGCCAGAACATGCCCTACTTCAACGTGCTGGCGCAGACCAATACCCTGTTGACCCAGTATTACGCGCCCACGCATCCCAGCCTGCCGAACTACCTGGCTTTGATCGGCGGCGACACCTTTGACATCACCAGCGACTGCGAGGATTGCTTTGTCGATGCCACCAGCCTGCCCGACCTGATCGAGCAAAGCGGGCGTACCTGGCGCACCTATCAGCAGAGCATGCCATCGCCTTGTTTCGTCGGCAGCACAGTAGCTTATGCCCAGAAGCATAACCCCTTCATTTACTTTGATCCCATCCGCCTGGACGAGGAGCGCTGCAAGAACAGCATCGTCCCGCTGGAGCAGCTCGATCTCGACCTGGCTGAAGGGACCCTGCCGAACTTCGTCTTCATCACGCCCAACCTGTGCTACTCCGCGCATGATTGCGCCATCGAGCTCTCTGACGCCTGGTTGAGCAGTCTGGTGGGCAGGCTGGTCCCCGCCCTGGACGCCACGGCCGAGCCGTACCTGATCGTCCTCACCTGGGACGAAGGGCAAGGCAATCATTCCTGTTGCGGCCTGCCCCCCGAGGCAGGTGGTCGGATCGCCACCATCTTGATCTCGCCGCAGGCTAAGTCCAATTTTCAGGATGATACGCCCTACTCACATTACTCCCTGTTGAAGACGATTGCCGAGGCTTGGGGGCTGCCTTATCTCGGCCATGCCAAGGATGAGGCCACATCACTCATCCTTCGTCCGTGGAAATGAAACCCGAACGGGTCAGGCCTCACGCGTGACCCGTATTTTTTCTCCCTGCGGCCAGCACGATTCCCAGAAGACATACCAACAGTACGGCCACGACTCCATAGGCCTGCTGGATTCCCACCAGGTCGGCCAAGCGTCCCAGGGTCAGCGGAAGGAGCAGGATGGCCGTGCCCGAGGCCAGGGTGGCACGGGCGCTGGCCTGGGTGGTGTCGGTCGTGACGCCCATCGCGATCGAAAGCAACAGCGGATACAATCCCGCCACGCCCAGGCCCGTGAGGAACAGGCCCGCCAGGCTCGGCAGGCGGGACCCCGTCAACCAGAACAGGCTGAAGCCAAGGGCGGTTGTCAGGATGAAGCCGATGACCACGCGATGCACAGAGAAGCGTTGCACCAGTCGGCTGGCCGCCATCCGCCCGAAGATCATTGCTAGCAGGAACAGACTGACAGACTGGGCTGCATCCGCGCGCGGGATGAAGAGGGTCTTCTCCAGATAATCGGCGCTCCACGAGATCATGCAAAATTCCAGCGACACGCCCAGCACGATGGCGACCCAATAAACCCAGAATAGGAAGGGCAGCGGTTTGTGTGTCGAGGTCGAGCCCGCTTGGATTGCGGTTTGGGGCGGGGCCACGTTGCGAAAGATCAGATACAACGGCAACGGCAGGAATGCAGCGGCGCCCAGTGCCAACCTCCAGCCGAGGAGTAGCGGAGCGGTCCAACCGACCATCAGCGGCGCGACCATCGAGAAGGCTGAAGCGATGACATTGCCTTCCGAGAGCGCTACCGCGCGCGCCTCGCCATACTCGTCCGACAGCGCCGAGGGGACGATGACCAGGATCAAGGAACCGATCAATCCCATCAGAAAGGATGCGCCGATGGTCAGGACCGCCGTCCGCCCGAGGAGCAGCAGGATCGCGCCGAAGCCGACCCCGAATGCCCCCAGCCAGAGCGCGGGTCCGCGTCCGACGCGTTGGATGACGATGCCCCCGCTTAATCCCACCAGCAGCATACCCGCGGCAAAGGCCGTGAAATGCAGGCTGCTGACCGTGTACGAAAGCCCCAGCTCATCTTTAAGATAGGGAGTCAGTGGGCCGAGGATGTTGAGGAAGTAACCATAGAGGGCCAGCAGCAGATAAGCCAGCCAGGTGAAGCGATCTCGATGAAAGGTGGTGGTTTTATTCATAGGGAGGAAGTATACGCCTACTTTGTGAAGGAAGAAACAAATAGACTCGCCCAAATTTTCTTCATGGGCGAGTCTGCTGGTTGAGATAAAATAGTTATGGTTTGACAGGGCGGAAGGTGCGGGTAATATCGTCGAAGGTGGGCAGGAAGGTGTAGAAGTTATCGAGATTGGCGTCGCTGCCGATCTCCCAGACTTTGTCACCATCTGCGACCAGATAATAGACAAAACTGATGTAGATGTTGTTGTAATTGGCCTGCACGATGACGCGTTCACCCTCGGCGTGATAGAAGTCGAAAGGTTTACGCTCGACCAGGATGGTGTTGACTTCCAGCACTGAAATGGCCTTATCCACGAATTGTGAAAGGGTCAGTTCGTTGCGGGCGAACTCCTTGACGAACACGGTCGGGATATACCCATTGCTGATTGGCGGCCCGTAGCGGAAGAGCAATTCGTACACCGTCAGATTCTTCTCGCGCTGCTTGGCCAGATCCGCCAGCCCGATCTGGGGGTACTTGGTGGTCAATTCCTGATTGAAGCCATCAGGATCGTCCACGAAGGCGAAGGTGTCGGGCAGCCAGATTTCGGCCTTGTCGGTCTTGTATTGTTTCCAGCCCGCAGGGACGTATCCCTCGTAGGGGATGGGCGTGGCGGTGGGAGTCAGTGTCGGCTCAGGGGTGAGCGTGACAGTGGGGATCGAAGTGGAGGTCGGGATGATGAGAGCCGTCGGCGGGACGACGCGTGTCGGCCAAGCAAGGGTCATGCCATAGGCGCTGGACACCATCCAGACGCCTGTGCCCAGCGTGCCACATAGCACGAGACCCATGCAGGCGAGGATGAGGAGTTGGGCCACGGTCATCCCGAGGATTCGTCTGGAGCGTCTTCTGGTCATGCTGTCTCCTTTATCTCGAAACCAAAATCGCCCGCGCGGGAGCGCCTTCCACGCCGACGAGTTTCAGCGGCAGGCAGTACAGGTCATAGAATCCGCGCGGAACCTGGGACAGGTTCAAGCCTTCGACCACAATTATATTTGCCTGCAACAAAACCCGATGAGTGGGAACTGTGTCTTCGTAGGGCGCGACGGAGAGGTAATCCACGCCGACGAGTTGGATGCCGTGCGCCACCAGCCACTCCGCACCGTCTTCGGTGATGGCGACGAAATCGGGCTGGAACTCCGTCTCGCCGCTGGCCCACCCATGTGAGTTGCGCGTGCCAAACAGGATGCGCGTGGTGCCCTCGGCCAGCGGGATTCCATCCAGTACCTCGGCGGTGATGGCGTCCACGCCGTCAGGGAGTTGGACGACATAGCACAGACCCGTCAGCACGTCGAGCGGAAGCTGGTCCACGCTGCAGCCGTCGCTGAGGAAATGCAGGGGCGCATCCACGTGGGTGCCGATGTGGACGCTGGAATTCAGCTTGGTCAGGTTGTACTCCGCGCCTGACTTTATCGAGGAAATTTGTTCCAGCACGATGGCGGGGTCGCCAGGCCAGACAGGCAGGGACGGTGAAATGGGCAGAGAGATGTCGTGGATACGCATGGAATTCTCCTGTTGTCGCGGAACCAACGTCAGATTTGTTATTGCGAAGGCGGCGTGGGCGTACTGGGGATCGAGATCGAGGAATCGGGCAACGCCATCGGGGTCAGGGTCAACGTAGGGGCAGGGGTGGGCGTCGAGACGGCGGGCAGCCATCCGCTGTAGGCGAAGTATTCCTGTAAGTAGGCGGCGCGCTCGTCGGGCGTCATCAGGCGCGGGCCCGTGTAATCTTCCATCATGCCTGTCAGCAATTCGGTGCTGATGTAGCGCCCGTCGTAGATGACGTGGCGGTCCATGAACATGCGGCGGATGCCAGGCTGCGGCGGGATGTCGCCCATTTGGTCGAAGAACAGATTTCCGAGGCCGTAGTGGATGAAGGAGCCGTTGCGAAACTCCATGATTTGCGCGAAGTGCGCCTGGCTGCCGCTGACGATGGCCGCGCCCGAATCAGCCATCAGGCGGAAGTCATCCTGCTGCCAGAAGCGCGCGTCGGGCGAATAGTATTCGAAATACTGGAAGGTGGCGATCACTACGTAGCCCTGGGCGCTCAACTCGCGGATTTGCGAAGCCTGGAATTTCATGTCACACGGATTGGCGCCTGGACGATCGGGCGCAGCCACCTCGAAGTTCGCCACGTCCACGGGGTTGCAGCCTACGAAGGCGATCTTGTTTCCGTGGTTTTCCAACTTGAGCGGCTTGCGCGCGTCTGTCAGGTCCGCGCCGCCGCCGTAGTAGGGGACACTCAGATCATTGTACATCTTGAGCGTTTCGAGCATCGCCACGGGACCGTAATCGCCGAAGTGATTGCCCGTCAGTTCGATTACGTCCGTGCCCATGTCGGTCAGCAGATCCATATATTTGGGATCGGAGCAGAAGACCAGCGCGGTCTGGCTGGGGTTGGGCGGACTGCACTTGCTGTAGAACGGAATCTCGTTGCTGACGTGGGCGATGTCGGCCTGGCGCATGATGTTGCGGATGTTGCGGCCAGGGTAAAGCACGCCCTTCATTTCCATCGTCTTGGCGGTGGCGCGCACCAGCGCGGTCACGCCCGTCATCAGCACGGTGGTCAACTTGCTGGCGTCGCGGTTGGTGGCAGGCAGGCTATAACTGGCATCCGTGGCACTCAGGCGGAAGCCTGCCAGCAGCGGATAATTGGTCGGGTCGAAGTCGTTGTGGATGGGCGACTGGCCGTCGATGCTGAGGACTTTCCACTGCGAGTTCAATTCCTCGAACGGGAGGATGGCCCAGGATTTCAGGTCGGACCAGGCGGTGGATTCCAATTCGTCGGCGGGCAACACCTTCACGGACTTTGAGTCTGGTTCGCCCCACAGGGCTGCGAACGCCGCCCGCGTGGACTTTGCCACCAGGAGCGTGTGTCCCTCGAAACCGGGCGACGGCTTGCCGCTCCAGGCCGAACGCAACTCATACGTCGAGACGCCATCCGTGATGGTGGGGAAGGGTGCGACGAGCGCATAGACCCACAGGATTTGATTCGGGTCGGCGGGCTCGGGTTGGGCTAGGTCCAATCGGACGGCGGCGGAGTCGGCATTTGTTGCGGCGGACAGGTCCCAGGCGGAGGCGGCGTCTATTAATTGGGTGGGCGCCGACGGGTCGAGCCACAATCCGCTTTTGGGCGCGGAGGGTGTGGCGGTCGCTTCGAGCGGAACGGCGGTCACGACGGGGGAAGCTGCGGGCGCGGCTTCGCGGGTTGGGGTGTTGGTGGGCGCGCAGGCCGAGGTCAGTAGGGCCAGCGTCAGCGCACACAGGAAAAGACGGGAGAGAAATTTCATGGGGAGGTCAGTTCGGTTTCTTTGAGGGTGAAGGTTTTGAGGGCTTGCGGGTCGATTGTAACCCCCAGCCCGGGCGCGCTGGGAACGTCGATGGTACTATCCGTGTTGAGAGTGAAGCGTTCGTTCGTAATGTCGCGTGTGTAGTAGCGATCCGAGGCGGAGATGTCGCCTGGCAGGCTGAAGCCAGGCAGGGCGGCCAGCGCCAGGTTCGAGGCGCGGCCCACGCCCGTTTCGAGCATCCCGCCGCACCAGACGGGGATGTCGTTGGCGCGGCACAGGTCGTGGATGGCGAGCGCCTGGCTCAGTCCGCCCACGCGCCCCGCCTTGATGTTGATAATGCGGCAAGCCAGCATCTCGAGCGCATAGCGCGCATGACGCAGCGAGGTCACACTTTCGTCGAGGCAGATGGGAGTCCTCATCTGCGCTTGCAATCTGCGATGGTCCCAGATGTCGTCTTCGAAGAGCGGCTGTTCGATCAGCAGCAGGTTCAGGTCATCGAGTGGACGCAGGGCATCAGCTGTTTCGAGCGTGTAGGCCGAGTTGGCATCCACTTGCAGGCGCAGATCTGGATGAGCCGCGCGCACGGCGGTCGTCTCGGCTACGTCACGCCCAGGCTTGATCTTGAGCTTGACGCGCCGATAGCCGTCGGCCAGATAGCGGTCCACGGTCTCGACCAGCGCCGAGGGCGAAGCCTGGATCCCGACCGAAACGCCGACCTGCACCTTGTCATGCACGCCGCCGAATAGCTCTCGCAGCGACTTGCCCTCGCGCTTGCCAATCAGGTCCCAGAGCGCCATCTCGACGCCCGCCTTGGCCAGGTTATGCCCGCGGATGCCTTCCACACGGCGTTGGAAGTCGGCGGGGTCGGTCACATCCTGACCAAGCAACAACGGCGCGATGAAATTATGGATGATGTGCCAGGCTGTGCCCGTGGTCTCGTAGCAGTAGCCAGGGTCGGCGTCGGCCACACACTCGCCGTAGCCTGTCAGCCCTTCCGAATGGATCGTGATGAGGATGCACTCGCGCTCGGTCTCGCGTCCGAAAGAGGTCTCGAACGGCGCGACCAGCGGCATGTGGATGAGGTTCAATTTAATCTGTTCGATTTTCATGCGATGCTCTCTTTGACAACACGCGCAGTGTATTTTGAAAAAAAGCCAGGCGTTGAACTGCCTGGCCTTGATTCCTGATTTGCTCGCAGGCTATTCGATCTTGACCTCGCCTGCGTCTTCGCCCAGTTGTAATCCCTTCAGCGCCTCGTCCATGCTGACGCTTTCGCGGCGGACGCCCACGGCGGGCGTGCCGCAGAAGGGGCAGATATTCCACGGCAGTTCCATCAACTTGCCGCAGTTATGACAGCTCTTCTTGAGTTTGGTGTGACAATTCGGACAGACCTGCCACTCGTCCCGTATGCGGCGCTCGCAGCCCGGGCACAGCGGAAGGTCCTCCAGCGCCTGGAGCAGGGCTTCCTCTTCGAGCGTGCGCTGGTACTCTTCTTCCAATGTCCGCGGCGGGCGCAGAATGAGATAGACCAGGATGCCAGGCAGGTTGAGCACCGCCACTAACAACGCGGACAGGATTTGCACGAAGGGGTCGCGCGCACGGGCGCGGATATCGCGGTAGGTCCAGATGATCAGCGCGATCCACAAGGCGACGAGGAATGCGCCGCCGAAGGCTGTAAGCACGAGCAGGAAACTGCTGAGAAAAGTTGGGTCAAGGGTCATGGTCGCCTCGAAGGGTTAATCCAATTCTACCCGCAAAAACCGCGAAGTCCAACTCTTGCTCACGGTATGTGGAAAGTGAAGTACCAGTCGGAGTCGTTCTGCGCCTGCTGGGATGATTCGCCGATGACCTCGTAAAAGGTGCGGCCCGGGCGTAAGTAGATCGGCACACCGTTCTCGTCGGCGATGAAGAGCGGCTGGTCCATGTCAGTGCGGTACCAGCGCGCGGAATAGGCCTGCCCGTCGCGGAAGACGTAGGCCAGGCCGTTATCCACGGGGTCGATGTGATAGACCTGATCCTCCTCGTCGTACTGATTGGAAAACGAGTGCGGGACGAAGATGACGATGATGTTGTCGGCGTTGACTTGCTGCCCCGTGGCCGCATCGTACATCGGGACGTAGGCGCGGGGCTGATCTTTGATCATGTCGTTGGCTTCCTGATAGCGGAAGTAACGATGCGTGGCAGGGTCGTATTCCCAGTAGTTGTAATTGTAAATGGAGTAATCAGTAAAGATGCGCGTGCCTGGCTGTCCGTTCTCGGGGGTCTTCTCGCTGAAGAATCCGTTTCGCAGGTCCTGATGCAGGTTGTCCACGTCCTTGTGTTTGGCCACGCAGGCCGCCACACGACTCGTGTCGAAGAAGATGTTGTTGTAACTATCCTTGGCGGGCGCGTAGAAAAAGGGCGGACAATTGTTTAAGCCGATGTAGCCAGGCACGGTCAGATAAGGGGCGAAGTCGCTGCTATAGAAGTACGCCTTCTCGCGCGGGTCGGAATATTTGTACACCAGGAAGGCGTGATACATACGCAGCACGTGTTCATCGAAGTATCGCCCCGAGCGAAGCGGTCCCACCTTTTTGGCGTCATTGCTGTAGAACACGCCGATGAAACGCGTGTCGCCCCACTCGATGTAATATTCGAAGGCCACGTCGGTCAGGGTGAGGCCCGATTGCGGGCGGACGTAATCGGGCGAGTTGCCGATCTTGACCGCAATGGGTCGGCGCTCTGCCAGGGCAGGATCGGGGAAGGGCAGGCCTGTCAATGGGTTGATCTCGTAAACAGACTGGCTGCTATTGGGTGTGGGCGGCACCACACGGGCGGGGATCACTCCGTCCCCTTTGACAATGGCAGGGGAGACAGGGGTGATGGTCTCCACGGGCGGAGCATCCACGGGCAGACTGAAGGGCGAGTCAGGGGCGGAGGTCTGAGGCTGGAAGGGTGTGGGGGTGATAGCTGTCCGCTCGACCAGGATCGGGTTGGGGGTCGAGGCGGGGGCGCAGGCGGTCATCCACAGCGTGAGAACGATCAAAATGGACACAGTCCACCATAGGGACCGATAAAGGGTTGCAGGTCTGGACATGGTTGGGATTTTACCAAAGCCGCCTCATATCAGGATGACGACTGCCTTGCAATCCGTACCGCAAAAACTGATACAATTGTCCCGCCCATGTTGATCCCGATCACGGTTTTTCTATTCATTCTCCCCGCCTTGGCGCTGGTGATTCTGCGCGTCTTGCGGCCGAATTTCCGCTTTTTTTGGCTGATTGCCCTGGGCGGGGCCCTGCTGGGCTGGATCAGCCTGTGGATCTGGCTGGTACAACTCCCGCTTGTTTTTCAACTGCCGCTCTGGCAGCCTGTGAGTTTATTCTTCCATGCTCCAACCTTCACCGCCGACGGCCTGTCCTGGCCGTTTGCCGTCAGCCTGGGGACTCTGGCCCTGTCCATCATTCTAACCGCCGTGGTGCGGCAGGATTTGACCGACCCGATGCCCTGGGCGGGGATTCTCCTGTTGACGGGTGTGGGCATTTTGGCGGTTACCGCTAATAACCCGCTGACCCTGGTGCTGGTCTGGGCTGCGCTCGATCTGGCGGAGCTGCTCACGCAACTGCGTTCGGTCGAGACCCCTGACGCCAGCGAGCGCATCGTGGTGGCCTTCGCCAGCCGCGTGACAGGCATTGGCCTGGTGTTGTGGGCCAATGTGCTCAGCGTACTGGGCGGCAGCCGCCTTGACTTTGCCTCCATGCCTGCTGACGCGGGCTTGTTCCTGCTCGTAGCTGCGGGACTCCGCCTGGGTGTCCTTCCACTTCACCTTCCCTATACCTCTGAGTCGAAACTGCGCCGCGGCGTGGGCACGGCCATGCGCCTGACCTCGGCCGCTTCCAGCTTGATTCTGCTGGCGCGCATCCCGCCTGGGAGCGTGGCCTCTCCATTAACTCCTTACCTTTTTATGTTGGTCGCCGTCGCTGCGGTCTATAGTTCGTGGACCTGGCTGCGCGCCCCCGACGAACTGGCGGGCCGTCCCTTTTGGGTGCTCAGCCTGGCGGCGCTGGCGCTGGCTTCCGCGTTAAGTGCATCCCCAGCGGGTGTGACGGGCTGGGGCATGACTCTTGTCCTGGCGGGCGGAGCCTTGTTCCTGAACTCGGTTCAACAGGTCTGGCTGAACCGCGCCGTGCTGGTGGGCACGCTGGCCCTCTCCACATTGCCATTCACGCTGACGGCCAGTGCCTGGGACGGCGGTGCGCCTGTCTTCTTCCTTGCCTGGCCGCTTCTAATGGCCGCACAGACCATGACCATCGCAGGCTATGCCCGCCATGCTCTGCGTCCAGGCAGCCGTGAATTGCTCGACGCCCGCCCATCTTTCGTGCGCATCTTCCATTCGTTGGGGATTGGTCTGCTCCTGTTGACCATCCTCCTTCTAGGATTTGTAGGCTGGGAGGGTGCCCTGCAGGTGGGGAATTGGTTTTCCGCCTTACTGGTTTCTTTCTTGACCGTGGGGCTGGTCTGGGCCGCCCCGCGTTTGCCTTTCCTCAACCCGATCCGTGCCCACTGGATTCGTCCCTCGGGCTCTTCCTGGGCAGATTCCCTGTATCGCGGACTGTGGTCATTGTATCAAGGGGCAGGGCGGTTGAGCGACATCATCACCAATGCACTTGAGGGCGAGGGGGGCATGATGTGGAGTTTGCTCTTCCTGGCCTTGCTTGTTTCCTTCATGTCGCAGGTGGGGCGCTGATGGCTGCGACGATCTTCTCCTGGCTGGCGGTGGGAATCCTGCTCCTGGCCGTCTCCGCGTTGACTGTAATCCGCGATTGGCGCTGGGTGCTTGGCCTGCTGGCTGCGATCTACCTGGCTGCTTTCCTTCTCGTATTGCAACATTGGCCGCTTGCCATGGGCGTGGTCAAGCTGGTCACGGGTTGGATGGTGACCGCCGCGTTGGGCATGACCCTGCTCAACATGCCATCGGATGAGGATGGACGAAGTTCTTTCTTTCTGGAAGGCAGTCCTTTCCGTCTGTTTGGCGCGGGCATGGTGATCTTACTGGTGATAAGCGCCGCACCGCGCATTGAGGCGGTGATCCCTGGCATCGGTCAGCCTGTGCTCATCGGCGGCTTGACCCTAGTTGGCGTCGGCTTGTTCCATTTGGGGATGACCTCTGATGCTTTGCGCGTAGTCATTGGATTGCTTACCATCCTGGCAGGTTTTGAAATTCTGTATGCCGCCGTCGAGACTTCCATTTTGGTGGCGGCCTTGCTTTCGGGGGCCACGTTGGGGCTGGCCCTGGCGGGGTCCTACCTGATTTTGCAATCCCACCCTGAGGTCGAGGAAGAGGAGGGGCTTCTGTGAACGCCCCCTTGTTGTGGATCGGCGTCCCGTTGTTGGTTGCGGCGCTGGCCTTGTTCATTCCGAACGAGCGCTTCAACGCGGGTCTGGGCGGCCTGACTGCTTTGGGCCTGAGTGCCATTGCCTTGTTTATTCCAATCGACTCGGCCATGTTGATCGGGCCGATCTCGTTGAAGATTTCTGCCTCTCTTCAGATCTTTGGCCGCAGCCTGACGCTTACTACCGCGGATGGATCCCTGCTGGCCATCTTGTATGGCATCGCGGCGTTGTGGTTCTTTGGGTCCGAGGCGGCAGGCGTGGCGCGCAGGTTGGTCCCGTATGGACTGGGGATCATCGCGCTGCTGGTCGCGTCGATTGCGGTTGAGCCGTTCTTGTATGCCGCCATCTTCATCGAAATGGCCGCCTTGTTGGGAATTCCGCTTCTGACCCCTGCAGGACAGATGCCAGGGCGGGGAGCCTTGCGTTTCCTTGTACATCAGACTCTGGCCATGCCGTTCATCCTCTTTGCGGGTTGGATGTTGGCGGGTGTGGAATCCAGCCCCGGGGACTTTGCTCTGACCCTTCAGGCTGCCACCATGCTGGGGCTGGGATTTGCCTTCCTGCTGGCGGTCTTTCCGCTTTACAGTTGGATGCCCATGCTGGCCGAAGAAGCCTCTCCTTATGTGATGGGCTTTCTGTTTTGGGGACTTCCAACCATCACGATCATCTTTGGCCTGGGCTTTCTCGACCGTTACACCTGGCTGCGAACTTCGCCCGTTCTTTCGAATACCTTGCAGCTCTCAGGCGTGCTGATGGTGGTGGCGGGTGGTCTGTGGGCGGCCTTTCAGCGACACCTGGGGCGGATCATGGCGTATGCGGCTGTGGTTGAGACTGGCTTTGCCATTCTGGCGCTCAGTATCCAGCCGCCTACGCGGGCCTTGGACGTTGTCTTCCTGAGCCTAATTCCCCGCGGGCTGGGATTGGCGGTATGGGCGCTGGCGCTTACCATCTTGATCGGACAGACGGGCTCGCTTCGTTTTGGTTCGGTCAAGGGGTTGGCTCGTTTTTACCCATTGGCGGCGCTGGGCGTCGTCCTGGCTCAACTTTCGACAGCGGGGTTTCCCCTGTTGGCGGGTTTCCCGCCTCGTCTTGCGCTGTGGGAAGGCCTGGCTGGGAATTCCCTTTCGCTGGCATTCTGGTTGCTGATCGGAATCCTGGGCTTGCTGACGGGCGCCCTTCGCTCCCTGGCGGTGCTGGTCATGGCGCCCGAGTATTCCCCCTGGGGCTTGGGCGAGACCTGGGTTCAGCGGATCATGCTGGGGGTCGGGGTGCTTGGCTTGTTCATCCTGGGGCTATTCCCACAGTTGGTGAGTCCCCTGCTGGAGAATCTCCCGCTGATGTTTATTCATTTCGGCCCCTAGCGCCGCGGAATGACCCAAAAGTCGAGCGTGCTATAATGCCCGAATATTTTCGGAGGAAGTATGGAATTCGAACAGATCATCAAACGCCTGGATTGGCTGGAAACCGAGCAGCGCAAGACCAAGGCTAGCATTGCGGCTGTCGAGAATAAATTGACGGCCATCGAGACGAGTGTGGATGGCGTGTCCAAGCAGGTTAAGGCCCTTGGCAAGGACATTTCCGATATCTCATCTGCGGCGGCGCGCTTGAATCAGTTTACGGAATTGCTATCCAAGCAGCGGGATGATTTCAACAAGGCATTGGATGACCTGGAAAAGAAGTATCAACGCCGTGAGCGTGAGACCGTCAAACGCCACCTGGAGGAACTGGAACCTGTCCAGGTGGAGGTGGAAAAGCTGAAGAAGAGCCTGCCCGGCGAGATTGCTGCCGTCAAAGCGGACTTGAAGGTGCGCTTCGCCGACCAGTTGCGCCTGGCCGACTCGGTGGCCGAAGTCAAGCCGCGCATCGACGAGGTGCTCAAGGTCTATGAGGAGGTCAAAGGAACCCAGCGCATCCTCGACGAGAACCGCCGCCAGGACGTCAAGCGTGTGGCGGATTTGCAAGGTGAGGTGGCCGTCCTGCGCAAACGCATCGACGAGGTGCGCGGCCGCTCAGACTTGAGCAATGATGCCGTCCGTAACATGGAGAATCGCATCAGTGAG
>CALFXA010000223.1 GCA_937928015.1 uncultured Anaerolineales bacterium
GGCCCAGCGTGTGGAAGCTAAATACACCAACGCCAGCGTTTTTGCTGGTTGAATTCTGGTCTTTGGTTGTCGGGGGGAAAGGAAGGGTTAACTTGGACGCGATTATACACGACGCTTTTTTAAACGGGAAGGCGGCCCCTCACAGGCCGCCTTCCACACACAGGAGGAGAAAGGTGAACTACAACGAGCGCACCTTCAACCACAAAGCAGGGATGCGCCGAACTTTTTCCCAGGCGCTCAGGCTGGCGCGACGATTGAATACGTCGAAGTCGTGGGCCTCGATATCGTCGAGGATGCCGCTGTAGAAGACGGCTGAGGCGCCGATGGCCATGCGTCCGTCAGGTTCGAGCATCGAGACACCCTTCCAGCCTTCCTCGTATAGGGCGCGCGTGCGCTCGATCTGGAATTGCATGAACTTGCGCCAGCGCGGCGTGACGACGCCCTTTTCGATGTCGGTCTCGGAAATGCCGAATTCGAGCATATCTTCACGCGGCAGGTAGATGCGGCCGTTGCGATAGTCTTCGCCCACGTCGCGCAGGATGTTGGTCATTTGCAGGGCCACACCAAGCTTGATGGCGTACGGGACGGCCTGCCGTCCGCGAAAGCCAACGATGTGCATGCTCATCAACCCGACCGTGGAGGCGACACCGTAACAATAAGTGGCCAGGTCGTCGAAGGTGGCGTAACGGGATTGGGTCAGGTCGCGGGCCACGCCGTCGATCAATTGCAGGGCGTAGTGGCGCGGAATGTGGTAACGGGTCATGGCGTCGACCCAAGCGGCGGCCACCAGGTCCCCCTCGGGAGCGAAGGCAGTATTGACAATGGTGCGCCAGTAGTCCAGTTGCTGCTTCCGCTCGCCCGCCGAGGATTCGTCTACGATATCGTCCACGGTGCGACAGAAGGCGTACAACGCGCGGACGGCAGCGCGCTTCTCCTCGGGCAGCAAGGCCGAGGCCAGGTGAAAGGACTTGCTGTGCGCGGCGGCGATCCGCTCGGCCAGGAGATAAGCCTGACGCAGGGAGGCGTCGCCCGCCCAGTAGGAAAAGAAAGTGCGCGGAGCAGGGTGCGAATCAATTTTCGCGAGGTCCAACAACTGCCGTTCCCAATTCATTTGAATTTCCATGTCTGCCTCCGAGTTTCGTATGGGCCTATTTTATCCAAATTATACTATTTGTCAATGTTTTGTAAAGCTATTTTCAAATAAATCTTGACAAATAATAGACAAAAGGTATAATCACGCCCATCAACTTGGATATTCGACCGAAAGAAGGTATTTCATGTCTCACAAACCCACCGCCCTCGTGATCGGCGCAGGCATCGGCGGAATCGCCACCGCCGCCCGCCTGGCCAAAAATGGATACGACGTAACCGTGCTGGAGAAGAACGGGAATTCTGGCGGACGCTGCAACCAAATCATCCGCGACGGCCACCGCTTCGACATCGGCCCGACCCTGTTCCTGATGCCCGAGGTCTGGGAGGAGACCTTCGCCTCGCTCGGCGAGCAGATGAGCGACCACCTCGACCTGCGCCGCATCGACCCGACCTACAAGGTCCACTTCGACGACGGCCTGCAACTGCAACTGACTTCCAACATTGGCGACATGCAGACCCAGCTCGAAAACGTCGAACCGACGGCTTTTACAGGTTTCCTCTCCTACCTTGCCGAAGGCGCCAAACACTACAAACTCTCGCTCGAAAAGTTCGTCGGGCGCAACTTCTACAATATTTTTGAATATTTCAGCCTGGCCAACCTGCCGCTCATCTTTCAACTCAAGGCGCTGCAAAAGCACTACATCAACACCAGCCGCTTCTTCAAGGACGAACGCCTGAAAGCCGCCTTCACCTTCCAGAACATGTACCTGGGACTCAGCCCATACGACGCGCCCGCCACCTACTCCCTGCTTCAGTACACGGAATTGGCCGAGGGTGTGTGGTATCCGATGGGCGGCATGTATGCGGGCATCCAGGCGTTGACGCACGTCGCCGAGAAGTTGGGCGTGAAATTCATCTATAATGCGCCCGTGAAGAAGTTGAAAGTGGACGGTTCCAGGGTCATCGGCGCGGAATTGGAGAATGGGCGCGAGTTTAGCGCCGACCTCTTCGTCGGCAACGCGGATCTGCCCTACATCTACGACCAGTTGCTGCCCGATCCCGCCGAAGCGAAAAAACTGGACGAGAAACTCTACACCTGCTCCACCATCATGTTCTACTGGGGCGTGGATAAACAATATCCGCAGGTAGCACATCACAACGTCTTCCTCGGCGGCGATTACAAGGCCTCCTTCGACCAGATCTTCCAGGAGCACCGCCTGCCCGACGAACCGTCCTTCTACATCCATGCGCCCGTCCGTACCGATCCCGCCGCCGCGCCCGAGGGCCAAGATACCCTCTACGTGCTGGTACCCGTCGGTCACCTCGAAGCCCGCACCCAGCAGGATTGGGATGCCATGGTGAACAAGGCCCGCGAGACCGTCTTCACCCGCATCGCCAAAGAGATGGGCATCACCGACCTGCGCGAACACATCAAGTTCGAGATCACCTACACCCCCAAGACCTGGCAGGAACGTTTCAATCTGGTCAAGGGCGCGGCCTTCGGCCTGAGCCACAACTTCTGGCAGGTCGGATTCCTGCGCCCGCAGAACCGCCACGCCAAATACAAGAACCTGTACTTCGCGGGCGCGTCCACCCACCCGGGCACAGGCCTGCCCATCGTGCTGCTTTCCGCCCGCCTGACCACCGAGCGCATCCTCAAGGAATTCAACAAAGTGCGCGTGGCGGATGCCAAGCTGGAACATGTCACAGCCTAAACCTGAAAGGAAATTGGAGACAAAGCAGGTACAATAGCCTTGCAAAACCTTTGCAGCCTGCCATCTCTTCTCCTGGAGTTCGACATGTCCATCAGCAAGTCACCCGTCTACAACCTGAAAGCCGTCCTGAAAGAGACGGACATTTCCGCCGACACACTGCGCGCCTGGGAACGCCGCTACGGCCTGCCCCTGCCCCAGCGCACGCCAGGCGGTCACCGCCTGTACTCGCAGTACGACATCGAGACCATCAAATGGCTGATCGCCCGTCAAGCAGAGGGGATGAGCATTTCCCGCGCGGTGGACATGTGGAACGAACATCACGCCACGGGCGTGGACCCATTGGCGGGTTCCGCTTCACAGGCCGCTCCCACCTCAACGGCTTACCTCATCCCTGAGACCAGCCTCGACGCCTTGCGCGGACAGTGGCTGCGGGCCTGCCTCAACTACAACGAGACCGAGGCCGAGGAAGTGCTCAACCAGTCCTTCGCCATGTACCCCGTTGAAAAAGTCTGCACCGAGGTGCTTCAGCGCGGCATGTCGGAGATCGGGCAATACTGGTACGAGAATCGCGCCAGCGTGCAGCAGGAACATTTCGCTTCGGCCCTGGCCATGCGCCGCCTGGATACGCTCCTGAGCGCCTCGCCCAAGGCTACCCGCAACCAGACCGTGCTGATCGGCTGCCCCTCTGAAGAGTGGCATACCTTCACCCCCTTACTGTTGGCGCTCCTCCTGCGTCGCCGCGGACTGAACGTCGTCTATCTGGGCGCCAACGTCCCTGCCGAGCGCTTCACCGAAACGGTGACCGCCGTCGGCGCGGACCTGGTGGTGCTTGTCGCGCAGACGCTCATCAGCGCGGCCACGCTCCATTCCACTGCGCTGGCCCTCAATCACGGACAGATCCGCATTGGCTTTGGCGGCCGCATCTTCAATCTTCACCCCAACCTGAGCGAGAGCATCCACGGACGCTTCCTCGGCGCCTCGATCAACGACTCCATCGACGCCGTCGAAACCCTCCTGCACGAACCGCTCCAGCCGCACGAGGCGCGCGCCATCCCGACCGAATGTCTGGCCGCCCTGGCAGCCTTCAACGCTCAGCGCCTGCACATCGAAAGCAACATCCGAGAGATGGTCCCGCCCACCATGAACGCGGAGGGCATCAACACGGGCATTCACTTTTTGGGCGACAACATTGCCGCCGCTCTGTCGCTGGGCGACATGAATCACGTCTCGCAGGAAATGGAGTGGCTGAAGACCCTCATGCATGCTCACAACCGCCCGCCGCAGGAACTGGCCGACTTCATGCAAGGTTATTCCCATGCCGTGGACAGACACATCAACGGCGTGGGCGCGCCCATCAAGGCCTGGCTGCAAGACCAGGCCAGACAATTACAGGCATAACGAGCCCTGCCTGCCAAGAGAGGAAGTAATATGACCGTCCGCATCGTCACTGACAGCACCTGCGATCTCCCTCCCGAGACGATCCGGCGACTTGGCGTCACGGTCATCCCGTTACACATCCACGCGGGGGACCGCACCTACCTCGACGGTGTGGATCTGACCCGCGAGGAGTTCTACGCCCGCCTGCCCAGGTACGTTCCCTCACCCAAGACCGCCGCGCCCGGCCCCGAGGTTTTCACGCGAATTTATGAGCGCCTGGCGAACGAAGGGGCGCAGGCCATCCTGTCCATTCACATCAGTGAGAGCCTGAGCGCCACAATCAATTCGGCGCGCGCCGCAGCGGAAGAGTTCACCCGCGTCCCGATCACCGTGATGGATTCGGGGCAACTCAGCCTGGGCACGGGGTTCATTGTCGAACAGGCCGCCCAACTGGCAAAGGCTGGCAAGCTAACCGACCAGATCCTCTCGCTGGTGCAAAGCATAATGAAGCGCACCTATGTCTTCGCCTCGCTGAAGACGCTTGAATACCTGCGTCGCAGCGGACGGATGCACTTCGCGCTCGCCAGCCTGGGCGAGATCCTGCAGATCAAGCCACTGCTGCACATGCACCTTGGCAAGCCGACCGCGCACCGCGTCCGCACACAAAACCGCGCTACCGAACAGGTATTGGCTTGGCTGGCAGAGTACGCGCCCTTCGAGCGGCTGGCCGTCCTGCATGCAGGCGTAACCGAAGAGGCCCAGCGGCTGCGCGAACAGGTCCGCTCGTATTTTCCCGAGGGCGACGTACCTGTCGTGCAGATCACGCCCGTACTGGGCGCGCATCTCGGCATCGGCGCGCTCGGGTTCGCCTGTATTTCCAAGGAGTAAGTCATGAAAATTGCAAAGATCGTCGCCCTGCTCGGCATCCTCGCGATGACCGCCGTCCTGGTCTATGGGTTCACCGCAGGTGATTTCTTCGGCGAAGGCAGCCGCCTGCTCGCCATGCCCTGGGGCATCGTCTCGATGGTGGACCTGTACACTGGTTTTACACTCTTCTCCGCCTGGATCATCTACCGCGAGAAATCCCTGCCCGTCGCCATCCTGTGGACGATCGCCATGATGACCCTGGGATTCTTCGCAGGCAGCCTGTACGCCTTCCTGACCCTGCAATCCAGCGATGGAGACTGGCGGGTATTCTGGCTCGGCAAACACGCGTGACTGCGGCCCGCGCTTCGACTTCCGCTTCGGCTCGCTACGCTGCTCAGCGTCCGCTCAGCGCGTAGAGCCGCATGAATTGATACTAGAGGTACTTTTGTGAAAACAACAGATCGTAATTCCTTGATTATCTTTCCCATCCTGGTCCTGATTGGCGTCCTCGTTGCACTAGCGGGGAGCCAGGGCGGAGCCACGGTCGCAGGAGTGTCCGTCTTTGCGCTGGTCGTGGGGCTGGCCTTCTTGATCCAGTGGCTGGTGTTCATCCCATCGTATCGGATGCAGACCGAGAAATTCTTCGACCTGACGGGCAGTCTGACCTACATCTCCCTCACCCTGATCGCGATCCTGCTCAGTGCAGACCTCGATACCCGCTCGCTCCTGCTGGCGGCGCTCGTCATCGTCTGGGCGCTGCGGTTGGGAACCTTCCTGTTTCGCCGCGTCCACAAGGCGGGCAAAGATGACCGCTTCGACGAGATCAAGCCGTCCTTCTTCCGCTTCCTGAACGTGTGGACCATCCAGGCCCTGTGGGTGACCTTCACCGCCGCGGCGGCGCTGGTGGCCATCACCACCTCGGTCCGCAAGGAATTGGACCTGTTCGCCGTGGTCGGCGCGTTGATCTGGACCTTCGGCTTCACCATCGAGGTGGTGGCCGACTTGCAAAAGAGCCGCTTCAACGCGGACCCATCCAACAAGGGCAAGTTCATCCAGACGGGACTGTGGTCCCGCTCGCGCCACCCGAATTACTTCGGCGAGATCGTGCTGTGGATCGGCATCGCGGTCATCGCGCTGCCCGTGCTGCAAGGCTGGCAGTGGGTCGCGTTGATCTCGCCCGTCTTCGTCACGCTGCTGCTGACTCGCGTAAGTGGCATCCCGCTGCTCGAGAAAAAAGCCAACCAGAAATGGGGCGGGCAGCCCGAGTACGAAGAGTACAAAAAGCGCACGCCTGTGCTCATCCCCCGCATAAAGTAAGGGCCTGTTGCGCGACCCCGTCAGCATGCTCGCTCCCCAACCCATTCCCCCGCAATAGGAACCCCCTCATGAGCCGCGCCGAACTCCACACCCCCGCCCCCGACTTCGCCCTGACCGACTTCAACGGCCGCGACGTTCGCTTGTCCGATTTTCGCGGAAAGAAGAACGTGCTGCTGGTCTTCAATCGCGGCTTCTTCTGACTGTTCTGCCAACGGCACATGGCGCAGTTGCGCCGCGACTATGACCAATTCACCGCACTGGACACGGAAGTGGTGGTGGTCGGCCCTGAAAAAGCCGAGGCCTTCGCCCGCTACTGGCAGGAACATCATCTACCCTTTGTGGGCCTGCCCGACCCGACCCACACCGTCCTGAAGAAATACGGGCAGGAGATCAACCTGTTCAAGTTCGGACGCCAGCCCGCCCAGGTCACCGTGGACAAAACGGGACAGGTGCGCTACGTCCACTACGGGCACGACCCGAGCGACATCCCCGCCAACGAGGAGATCCTCGGCCTGTTGAAAAGTATGAACGAAACCTCGAACGCTTTATAAGTTTGACAAAGGAACTATGAACAAACGCCTCTTCTCCATCATCTTCGTCGTCTTCATCGACCTGCTCGGCTTCAGCCTGATCCTGCCGCTGCTGCCCTACTACGCCGAGAAATACGGTGCGACCGAATTCGTGACAGGCCTGCTGGTGGCCTCGTACGCGTTGATGCAATTGATCGGCGCCCCGCTGCTGGGGCGCCTCTCCGACCGCTACGGCCGCCGTCCGATCCTGCTGGCCTCCGTCTTCGGGACCTTCCTCGGATTCCTGCTGCTGGGCTTCGCCGACCCGATCGGCACCGCGCTGGCCAAAGCCTTCAATCCGCAGGCCGCCAACCTGTTCGTGCTGGGCATCCTGTTCCTCAGCCGCATGATCGACGGGCTGACGGGCGGCAATCTGAGCGTGGCCCAGGCCTACATCTCCGATGTGACCGACGCCCAGAGCCGCTCGAAGGGACTGGGCATGATCGGCGCCGCCTTCGGCCTGGGCTTCATCGTCGGCCCTGCCACGGGCGGACTGCTCAGCCAGTGGGGTTACGCCGTGCCTGCCTTCGTGGCCTCGGTGCTCTCCTTCAGCAACCTGATGCTGATCTTCTTCTGGCTGCCCGAATCGCTGACTGCCGAGAAGCGCGCGCAGATGACCGAGAAACGCCCCGCCATCACGCTGGGTGCACTGCTGGCGGCCCTGCGCCGTCCGTTCACGGGCTCGCTGCTTACCACACGCTTCTTCTTCGGGCTGGCCTTCGCCATCTTCCAGACCATCTTTTCGCTATACGCGCTCAACAAGTTCAATCTGCAGGCGCGCGACACGGGGCTAATCCTGGCGTACGTGGGCCTGCTCTCGGTCTTCGTGCAGGGCTTCCTGATCGGCCGCCTGACCCAGCGCTTCCAAGAGGACAGGCTGATCCTGTTCGGCGGCGTGCTGATGGCCGTCTCGCTGGTCGGCTGGGCGCTGACCCCGAGCGTCCAGTGGCTGCTGGTGGTACTGGCCCCCACCGCCATCTCGGGCGGCATCCTCAACACGCTGCTCTCGTCCACGCTGACCAAGGCCGTCCAGCCGCAGGAGATTGGCGGCATCCTGGGCTTCTCGGCCTCCATCGAAAGCTCCACGCGCATCCTGGCCCCCGTGTTGGGCGGGTATCTGCTGCAATCCTTCGGGACCTGGTCGCCGGGCGCGTTCGGCGCGGTGGTGATGACAGGCCTAAGCGTGTACATCTTCTTCACCATCTTCAACCATCCCATCGCGGCAACGCTGAACAACACCCTCAAGGCGGAATCCGCCACCAACCATTAGTTATTCAAAGCACATGACCTCGATCTGGTGGATTCGACGCGACCTGCGCCTGAGCGATAACCTCGCCTTGCAGGCCGCCCTGAGGGCGGGTCCCGTTCTGCCCGTCTTCCTCCTCGACCCGCACTTCGACTCCGTTTCCCCGCGCCGACGCAATTTCCTCTACGAGGGGTTGCGCGCCCTGGGCGGGCAATTGCAGGCACGCGGATCACGCTTGACCCTGCGGCGCGGCGAACCCATCGAGGCGCTGCGTCGATTGCTGGCCGAGACGGGCGCGGACGCCATTTACGCCGAGCGCGACACCACGCCTTATGCCCTGGCGCGCGACACACGCGCGGCCCGCACCCTGCCGCTGACCCTCGTCCACGGGCAGACCGTCCACCCGCCCGAGCAGGTCCAAAAGGCGGACGGCTCGCCCTACACTATTTACACGCCTTACTCGCGGGCCTGGAAATCCCTGCTGCCCGCGAACCTGGCGCTGCTGCCTGCGCCCGAACATTTCCCCGCCGTGGAGTTTCCTACCTCAGTGACCCTGCCCGAGTCGACACCCGAGCCGCTCTTCCCCGCGGGTGAAGCCGAGGCCCAGCGCCGCCTGGCCCAATTTGCTAATCATCTGATTGCCGATTATGCGGATCAACGCAACCGCCTCGACCTGGACGGCACGTCGGCGCTCTCGCCCTACCTGCGCTTCGGGATGCTCGGGATGCGGCAGGCCGTCCACGCGGCGAGACAGGCCCAAGCGGGGACAGGCTCTGAGGTCTGGTTGAACGAGTTGATCTGGCGCGAGTTCTACATCCAAATTCTGTACCACTTCCCGCGCGTCGCCAGGGAGTCGTTCAACCCCGCGCTGGCGAACATCCCGTGGCGCAATGACGAGGCCGAGTTCACCGCCTGGAAGCAGGGCCGCACGGGCGTGCCCGTGGTGGACGCAGCCATGCGTCAACTGCGCGAAACGGGCTGGATGCACAACCGCGCGCGCATGATCGTGGCTTCGTTTCTGGTCAAGGACATGCTGGTGGACTGGCGCTGGGGCGAACGCTGGTTCATGCAACATTTGCTGGACGGCGACCCCGCTGCCAACAACGGCGGCTGGCAATGGACGGCGGGTACGGGCACGGACGCCGCGCCGTACTTCCGCGTGTTCAACCCCGTGCTGCAAAGCACCAAGTTCGACCCAAACGGTGACTACATCCGCAAGTGGGTGCCCGAGCTGGCCCACCTCGACGCCGCGGTCATCCATGCGCCGTGGGAAAAAGGCATCCGCGCCGACGGCTACCCCGAACAGCCGATCATCACCCGCGACAAGGATCGCACGCTGGCGGCCTACAAGGCGGCCAAGGAAGGCGGCCAGGCATGAAACTTTCTCCCGCTCTGGGGCGCGCCGCCCTGCTGGCCCTGCTCCGCGAGCGGTCGCCGCTGGGTCCGCTCAAGGTGATGGCCGAGCAGATCGGGCGCTTCTTCCAGATTCCGCTGCCAGGCTTCCGCCCGTATGTGGTCTTTGGCCCCGAGGCGGCGCGGCAGGTGCTGGTCAGTGAGCGGAACAAGCTGCTTTGGCGGAACCAGGACCCCGTCACCGACCTGCTGCGGCGCGGCGTGCTGGTCACCGACGGCGAGGAGCACGACCACTATCGCCGCCTGATGGAGCCGCCGCTGCACCCCGCCGCCCTAAATGGTTACACGCAAATGATTTTATCCACCACCGACCGCGTCAGCGCGGAATGGCGGGACGGTCAGCGTGTGGACATGCTGGTCGAGGCGCGCAAGATCGCTTTGTTAATCATCCTGGAGGCGCTCTTCAGCGTGGACGCCTGGGACGACCTGCCGCGCATCTGGAATCCGATCCTCAAGGCCATCGAGTACATCTCGCCCGGGGCGTGGATCCTGTGGCGCCGAATCCCGCGGCCCGGGTACGGGAAACACCTGAAGGTGGTGGATGATTATTTGTATGGAATCATTGCCGACCGTAGACGGCAGACCGTGGACCGTTCTGACGGTCCATCGTCCACTGCCCACCGTCGAACCGACCTTCTTCAACATCTCATCGACGCACGCCTCTCCGACTCCGTCATCCGCGACCAGATGCTGACCATGCTGATCGCGGGACACGACACGTCTACCGCCCTGCTGGCCTGGGTCTTTGTGATGCTCGGGCAGCATCCCGAGATCCATGCGCAGCTGGTGGACGAGGTCGACTCGCTCGAAAAATCCCCGCTGCTCGATCAGGTCATCAAAGAGACGCTGCGGCTGTATCCGCCCATCCATATCGGCAACCGCATCGTCGCCGAGGAGATGGATTTCGGGGACGGGAAGCGCATCCCCGCGGGCGAGCGCATGTTCTACTCGATCTACCTGACCCAGCGCGACCCCGTCATTTGGGAGCACGCGGACGAGTTCCACCCCGAGCGCTTCGCCCACGGCCGCAAGACCCCGCCAATGAGTTACATCCCCTTCGGCGGCGGGCCGCGCGCCTGTATCGGAGCGGCGTTTGGGCAGGCCGAGGCACGGCTGGTGCTGACCCGCCTGCTGCGGAGTTTCCGCTTCGAACCGCTGAACACGGACCGAATCCACGCGCACATGGGCGCGACAATGGAGCCGCGGCCTGCGGTGTGGATGAGGGTGGTTCGAAGGGGTGTCGTTGCGAGGCCGAGCGAATGAGTGCCGCGGCAACCTTCGCAGTGAAATAGCTGATGTCACACAGGTTGGATGTTTTTGCCCCTGTCCTTCGACTGCGCTCCTCGACTTGCACTCGTCGCTCCGCTCACCTGTGCCTGCGGCAAGGTGCAGGCAGGACAAAGATCATTTTCAGATGGATACCTCACACAACAAACTTGAGATTGCTTCGTTGGCCTACGGCCTCCTCGCAATGACATGCCTATGACGTACTTCGGATTTCTATTACGGTTTTTGGTCCTTCCCATCCTGGCGCTGCTGGTCATGACCTGGCTGGACTGGCGCGCCAGGCGTCCGCTGCGGGGGTTCGACGCGGGGCGCATCGCGTTCGGCATCGGCCTGCACGTGCTGCTAGCTGTGGTCTACACGACCCCCTGGGACAATTACCTGGTTGCCACGGGCGTGTGGAGTTACAATCCCGCACTGGTGACGGGCATCGTCTTCGGCTACGTACCGCTCGAAGAGTACACCTTCTTTGTGCTGGAAACGATCCTGGCGGGGCTGTGGTGGATCTTCCTGGCGCGGCGCATGTCCGCCCCGAGCGAGTTCAAGCCGTCCACAACGGGACGCATCACGGCGGCGGGGCTGCTGGTAGCCGCCTGGGTCTGGTCGGCGGTGACCTTCTTCGGCGGGGACCCATCCCTGACGTATCTTCCGATCACGCTCTTCTGGGCGCTGCCCGCCCTCTTCCCGCAACTGCTGTTCGGGGCGGATATCCTCTGGCATCACCGCAGGCTGGTGGCGGCGGCCATCCTGCCGCTGGGGGCGTATCTCTCGCTGATGGACATCCTGGCCCTGAAAGCCACCACTTGGTCGATCTCGCCCGCACAGACCACGGGCGTGTTGTTCTTCGGCATCCTGCCGCTGGAAGAGGTCGTCTTCTTCTTCATCACCAATGTCCTGATCGGCTTCGGCATGACGCTGATGCTCTCGGAACTGGGCTGGCGCCGCCTCCAGGACTGGAAACTCAAACGCTTCAAAGGACTCCCATGACACTTTCAGCTTTTCAAAACCAAAAGTACCTGGCCCTCGAAACCTTCCGCAAGAACGGACAAGGGGTACGGACGCCCGTCTGGTTTACCCAGGACGGGGATGCACTCCTCGTCTGGACCGAGGTTAGTTCGGGCAAGGCCAAGCGCATCCGCAGGGACGGGACGGTGCGCATCACTCCCTCGACAGCGGCGGGTGAAGCGCTGGGCGAGTGGATCGAGGCCCGCGCCCAGGCGGACGATTCCCCCGAGGCGCTGCGTCACATCCAGGCCCTGATGCGGAAAAAATACGGGGTTTCGTTCGACCTCTTCGGCCTGCTGGGGAAATTGCGCAAGGCGAGGTACATATCGATCCGAATTTTGGCAAGGTAAGTAGGGAGCGAGATCCATTCCCCCGCCTTGACATCGAGTTGGACAGGCTTGCTATAGAATTTTCCTCCGCCCGAGGTTTCCCGACCTGCCTCCCCAGTGAGTTTCCTCCGCCTGCAACAAAATTCCCACGCCGCCCAATCGAGTCGGGAGCCCTGTAAAGTCGAATCCCCTGCATACCGATTGAGTTGCACAGGCTTGCAAGAGAGTTTTCCTGCGCCCGAAGTCTCTTAAGCTGCCTGCGAATCGAGTTGCAGTCGTTGGCAACTCAATTCCCCCGCCTAAGAGACTTCTCTGCCTGCTTCTCCATTGAGTTGCATCGAGCAGGAATTTCATCCTGCGCAAGGGCCGAGGTCAGGAATCGAGCGGAGACTTGACCGCCAAGCCTCCTCGTTGCAATACATGGGTATAGATCATGGTGGTCTTGACATCCTTGTGGCCGAGGAGTTCCTGCACGGTGCGGATGTCATAACCGTTTTGCAGGAGATGGGTGGCAAAGGAGTGGCGGAAGGTGTGCGGCGAGACGGGCTTGTCTATTTGGGCAAGTTTGGCCGCCGCGCGAACGGCTTTTTGGGGGACGGTTTCGTCGAGATGATGACGGCGAATGGCGCCTGTGCGTGGGTCCACCGAACGCTGCGAGGCGGGAAAGATGAATTGCCAGGCCCATTCTTTGGAAGCGTTGAGGTATTTTTCGCCCAAGGCATTGGGAAGAGCGGCTTCCCCATATCCCTCGGCCAGGTCTTTTTGGTGCAGGGCTTTTACCTCCTGAAGCATTTGCCTGAGTTCAGGGATGATCGACTCTGGCAGGATGGTTAGGCGGTCCTGGTCTCCTTTGCCTCCGCGAACAATAATCTGTCGATGGTCGAAGTCGATGTCTTTGACACGCAGGCGGAGGCACTCGGTGACGCGCAGGCCAGACCCGTACATGATCTTCGCCATCAAGCGCGGCACGCCGCGCATATGGTCGATCACCTTGAGGGCTTCGGCGTGGGTAAGGACGGTGGGGAGTCGTTTGGGACGCGAGGCCTTGGAGAGGTCAGGTGGGAGGGTGATCTCCTGCTGGAGCACGACGCGATAGAGAAAAAGAACGGCACTGAGGGCCTGGTTGGAGGTAGCGGCGGCGACATTACGGTCGTTGGAAAGATAGGCAATGAAGGCGCGAA
>CALFXA010000224.1 GCA_937928015.1 uncultured Anaerolineales bacterium
AGAGGGTCGAGAGGCATGAGCGCGTCCTTGTCACCACACTGACCAAGCGCATGTCCGAGGATCTATCCGAGTACATGCAGGAACTGGGCATCAAGGTCCATTACCTGCACTCGGAGGTGGAGACGCTCGAACGTATCAGCATCCTGCGCGACTTGCGCTTGGGCGTGTTCGACGTACTGGTGGGCATCAACCTGTTGCGCGAAGGCCTTGACCTGCCCGAGGTGTCGTTGGTGGCGATCCTCGACGCGGACAAGGAAGGCTTCCTGCGCTCGGGTACGGCGCTGATCCAGACCATCGGCCGCGCCGCGCGTAACGCCAACGGCAAGGTCATCATGTACGCCGACCGCGTCACCGACTCGATGAAGTACGCCATCGACGAGACCAACCGCCGCCGCGCCAAGCAGATGAAGTACAACCAGGAACACGGCATCGTGCCGATCAGCATCGTCAAGGCCATCCACGATCTGACCGAGGAGATGTCTTCGAAGGCCGTGGCCGAGATGAAGGGCGAGTATCGCACCAAGGCGGATAAGTCTGCCATGCCGCGCAACGAACTGCGGCAGATCGTCCACGAGATGGAAAAACAGATGAAGGAAGCCGCCAAGAACCTTGAGTTCGAGCGCGCCGCCGCCCTGCGCGATGAGCTGTACGAGTTGAAGAGTCTGTTGGCTGAGGACGAGAAGCTCAAACCCTGGGAGCGGATTAAACTCCTTTCGGGGGAAGAATAGTTTGACGAGCCGCTGGCGGGTCTTCCTCTTCGGCCTGCTCCTGGCGCTGGGACTTCAATCCTGTGGCGTAAACGGGTTATTCAGCCCGCCGACTGCCACGGCCCTGCCTGGCAGGTCGCAGGCGAATCCCGTTCAAGTGGGTTCCGAGGTGGCGGCGGACGGAATGCGTTTCATGCTTACGGGCGCGATTCGTCCCGCGGATGACCTGGTCCTGGCGGGCGACATGTTCAACCAGCAGGCCGGTCAGTACAAGCACTACGTGTTTGCCTCGCTCGATGTCACCTGCGAGAAGCCCGAGCCCTGTCGACTGGATGTGTTCAAGTTCAAGCTGCTGGGTTCCGATGACGTGGTGCATTATCCAGAGGCTTACCTCGTCGGGGTGGATGGCCTGCTGATCAGTACGGACTTTCAGAACGGTTCATCTCTCGTGGGAAATCTCGCTTACATCGTCAATATTGGCACTTCGCACCTGGTTTTGATGTATGGGGCTGTTTCTGGAGAGAAAATCTATCTGGCCTTGCCCTAAATCCAGGCGGAACGGTCACCCCGTTCCGCCTTTTCTTTTTACGCTCTTATCGATTTCTTTATCGACTCTTTACATTTGCGAAGTATCCTTTGAGCATTGCAAGACCCAATATGACAAGTTTCTCAAAGGAGAATATACGATGAAGAAAACTATTTTGATTGTCTCTGTGATCGCCCTGGCGCTGCTGGTGGTGGGTGCCGTTGGCGTGGGTGTTGCCTACGCCCAGAGCGGACAGCCGCCTGTCTACGGCCGCGGCATGATGCAGGGCGGCGGCTACGGCCCGATGCACGACTACGTTGAGCGCGCCCTGGCCGACAAGCTCGGACTGACCGAAGAGCAGGTGGAAGAGCAGTTCGCCGCCGGCAAGACCATGTACCAGATTGCCCTCGACAACGGCATCGCCGAAGCGGACATCCCCGCCTTCCTGACTGAGGTCCACACCACCGCCTTCGATGCGGCCGTGGCGGACGGCGTCATGACCCGCGAACAGGCTGACTGGATGCTCCAACGCATGCAGGGACGCGGCTATGGAAACGGCACAGGCACCTGTCCGATGGGCAATGGCACCTATGGCCCGGGCAACGGCGCTGGTTTCCGCGGCGGCCCTGGCGGCATGATGGGCGGACGCTGGCAGCAGACCAATCCGTAGAACGACTATGAAAAGAGACAGTCACCGTGCGGTGACTGTCTCTTTTGTTTAATCTTCTTCCGCTTCCGTTGGCTTCCCCAAAATCTCGTCTACTCGTTTCATTACATCCTCGGTCAACTTGGGCAGGACTTCCAGCGCCTTCATGTTCTCGTGGACTTGTTCCACGCGGCTGGCGCCCGTGATGACCGTGCTGACGTTCGGGTTTTTGGCGCACCAGGCGAGGGCAAATTGCGCCAATGAGCAATCCAATTCCTGGGCCAGATAGCTGAGTTTGTCCACGACGGCCAGACGTTCCTGGTCGGTCAGGGCATTGCGCAGCCACTCATAGCCCTTGAGCGCGCCACGGCTGTCGGCAGGGATGCCTTTCTGATATTTGCCCGTCAGCAGTCCCGAAGCCAGTGGACTCCAGATGGTGGTGCCCAGGCCGATGTCCTCGTACAGGCGGGCATATTCCTTTTCGACGCGGTCGCGATGGAACAGGTTGTACTGTGGCTGTTCGGTGATGGGTTTGTGCCAGCCATACTTGTCGCAGATGTTCCACGCGGCGCGGATCTCATCCGCGCTCCACTCGGAGACGCCCCAGTAGATGGCGCGCCCCGATTGGACGATGTCGCTCATGGCGCGGGCGGTCTCTTCGATGGGTGTGTTCGGATCGGCGCGATGGCAGTAGACAATGTCCACGTAATCCATGCCGAAGCGTTTGAGCGAGCCGTCGATGCCTTCGAAAAGTCGCTTGCGGTTGAGTGTATTCCGTTCGTTGGGCCCATCGTGCAGGCCCCAGAAGATCTTGGTCGAGATGAGGTAACTGCCGCGCCGCCAGCCCAGTTCCTTCAGCGCCCTGCCCATCACCTCTTCCGACCTGCCGCCTGCATACACTTCGGCGTTGTCGAAGAAATTGACTCCCGCATCGTAAGCGGCTTTCATCATCAAGACCGCTGAATCGACATCGGCCTGCGTGTGGAACGTGACCCACGAGCCGAACGATAAGAGGCTGACTTGAATGCCTGCGCGCCCGAGGCGGCGATACTGCATATCCATTGGTAACTCCTTGTGTGGAATGTACCAATTTTACCCGATGCGTGTGTACAATTGGGACCTGGAGGCTGACCATGCGACTAACCTGGAAATGGATCGTCCTGCTCGTTTTGCTGATCGTTATTCTGGCCGTCTATTTGTGGCCTGTGCCGCGTGTTCCGTTCGATGAACTGTACGCCAAAGTGGATGCCGATAAAGTGGCATCTTTGCAAGCCTTTCGTGCCGCGCATCCGCCGCAACATCTCAAAGTGGGGGGTGTGACCTGGGAGTACGCCGCCTTTGGTCAGGGCACGGAAACCATCCTCTTTCTGCATGGCATGACGGGTGCGTACGACATCTGGTGGCAGCAGATGGATGCCCTGCAAAGCGAGTATCGCGTCATCTCGGTGACGTATCCCGCCGTGAATTCGCTGAAGGAGTTATCCGCTGGGGTGCTGGCAATTCTGGATACTGAGGGCGTGGACCAGGTCAACGTGGTGGGGACGTCGCTGGGAGGATACCTGACCCAGTACCTGGTCGCCAATCACCCCGACCGAATCCTGCGCGCCGTTTTCTCGAATACCTTCCCGCCGAATGAGTTGATCGCCGAGAAGAACAAGACCATCGGCACCGCCCTGCCTTTCCTGCCCGAATGGCTGGTGATCGACGTGCTGCGCGGCAGCTTTGCCGAGAGTGTCTATCCTGCTTCGGGTAATGACGAGTTGACCCTGGCCTTCCTGATGGAGATCGGGCATGGCCGCATGAGCAAGGGACAGGTGTTGGGGCGGTATCGTTGCGTGGTCGAGCCGTTCACTGCGCCCGACCCTGCCGCGCTGGGTATTCCCGTCATGATCATCGAGGCGGATAATGATCCGCTGGTGGAGTTGACCCTGCGGGAACAGTTAAAACAGACCTATCCTGCGGCGGTTATCCATACCCTCTCGGGTGTCGGACATTTCCCTTATCTGAAATTACCCGAGGAATACACAGGCTTTCTGCGCGATTTTTTCGCGACACCCATTCCGTAATTGGTGAAAATCGACTTTCAATGCAACAGGCCGTGAGAAATTGCTCCTCACGGCCCGTTTGTCAATGATCAATATCCTATGCCCAGCCCAGCAGCCTTGCGATGGTCGCCGTCAGGAAGGTGACCAGGAAGGCGGTGCCCAGGGTGATGACCACGCTCAGGGTTGCCCACTTGAGGGACTTGGTTTCCTTGTAGATGGTGATGATGGTCGTGCCGCATGGATTATGCAGCAGGGCGAACAGCATCAGGTTGATGGCGGTCAGCATGGTCCAGCCGTGGCCGCCGATCAGCAGCGAGCGGATGGCTTCGTTCGTGGACGGGCCGTCCACCATCATGCCCGCGCCCATGTACATCATCATCATGGTCGGGACGACGATCTCGTTGGCGGGGATGGCGATGATGTACGAGAGCAGGATCACGCCGTCCAGGCCGAGCAGCACGCCGAAGGGGTTGAGCCAGCCCGCGATGACGGCGGCCAGGTTCGAGGTCCCGACGGGGACGTTTGCCAGAATCCAGATGATGGCGCCCGCGGGAGCGGCAGTCTGCATCGCGCGCCACAGCACGAAGATGGTGCGGTCGATGAGCGAGGTATAGAGGATGCGGCTCACGTTCGGGCGGCGGTAGGGCGGAAGTTCCAGCGTGAAGGCCGAAGCTTCGCCTTTGAGCACCGTGCGCGAGAGGATCCACGACATGACGAAGGTGAATCCTACGCCGATCAGCACCACGCCGACGACGGTTGCCGCGGCGATGATGGAGGAGGTGAACCCGCCGAAGCCTGCCGCCACGAAGACCGTGGCCAGCATGATCAGGGTCGGGAAGCGACCGTTGCACGGGACGAAGTTGTTGGTCAGGATGGCGATCAGGCGTTCGCGCGGCGAGTCGATCACGCGCGTGGCGACCACGCCCGCGGCATTGCAGCCGAAGCCCATCGCCATTGTCAGCGATTGCTTGCCGTGTGCGCCCGCTTTCTTGAACATCCAGTCCAGATTGAAGGCCACGCGCGGCAGGTAGCCCAGGTCTTCGAGGAAGGTGAAGGCGGGGAAGAAGATCGCCATGGGTGGCAACATGACCGAGATGACCCAGGCCAGTCCGCGATAGATACCGTCCCAGACGAAGCCTGTGATCCACCAGGGCGCATGAATGTACTCGAACAGGGTGCGGCCCCAGTCCCCGAGGGTGAACAGCACCGTGGCGATGGCGTCAGAGGCGACGTTGGCGCCCTCGACGGTCAGCCAGATCAGCGCGGCCAACAGCAATAGCATGATCGGCAGGCCCGTAATGGGTGAGGTGACCAGGCGGTCGATCTTCTGGTCGAAGTCGTATTTTTTGTCCGAGGCGGTCTTGACGGCGCGGTGCGCGATGCTCTCGGCCTCGGAGTACATGGACTTGACGATCTCGTCGCGGAAGCCCGTGCTGAGATTGTTGCGCAGGGCCTCGGCCTTGGCGAGCACGTCGTTGGGTTGGATGGAGGTCGTCATTATTGCCTGCCTTCCACAGACATCTTTCCGCTGAATTGCACGTCGGCGCGCTGCTGACGGGCAACGATCTCATTCAGTTCGCCGCTGGTGATGGCCTGCTGCACGCGCGCGTCGCCGTCCAGCAGGCGGATGGCCAGCCAGCGTGCATTCGGGATGCCAGGCGACATCTGCTCGATCATGGCGGACAACTCGTGGACCGCCTTCTGGAACTCGGGCGTGCCGTTCACGCGGATGGGCTTGGTGGCGACCTTGCCTTCGATCACTTCGGCCACCGTCGCCAGCAGGGTGTGGACTCCCTCTCCGCTGCGGGCGGTGATCGGGATGGCGGGCACGCCCAGGTCGCGGCTCAGGGAGCGGGCGTCCACTTCCAGGCCTTTGCGGCGGGCCTCGTCCATCAGGTTGACGGCCACCACCACGTGGTCGGTGATCTCCATCACCTGCATGGCCAGGTTGAGGTTGCGTTCCAATGCGGTTGCATCCGTGACGACGATGGTGCAGTCGGGCTGGCCGAACAGGATGAAGTCACGGGCCACTTCCTCGTCCTGTGAAGCGGAGAGCAGCGAGTAGGTGCCAGGCAGATCCACCAGTTTGTATTTGACGTTGTTGAACTGGTAACCGCCCTCGGCGCGCGTGACGGTCTTGCCGGGCCAGTTTCCCGTGTGCTGCTTGAGCCCCGTCAGGGTGTTGAAGAGCGTGGACTTGCCCGTGTTGGGGTTGCCCGCCAGCGCGATGACGCGGTCGAAATCACCGACCTTGATGCCCATTTGTTCGAGTTGATAAAAGGCGGGGCAGGTCTCGCAATGTTCGGTGGGGAGGTCGATTTTTGTGTTGGTCATGGTTTCCTCTAAACAGGTTTCACCCAGATCTGCGCGGCCTGATCCTTGCGCAGGGCGATCAGCGTGCCGCGCACGCGGTAGGCACGCGGGTCGCCGAAGAAGTTTTGCAGTTCGGGATAGATGAGCGTGCCGGGCGTCAGGCCCAGGTCGAGGAAGCGGCGGCGGGTGAAGCCCTGCACGGCCTCGTCGAGCGTGACGATCTCGGCTTTTTGCGCGTGGGCCAATTCCACCAGCGGCACGGCCTCGCGCTTGAGCAGTTCGCTCTCGGGCAGGGCGGCCACGGTCACATTGGCGGCCACGGTCGGGGCCAGACGGTATTCGTTCTCGCCGTCGCTCAGGACTAGGCGCTGCGGCGTGCGCTCCAAGATGCGGATTGTCTGCCCGAGGCGCAATCCCGCCGCGAGGATTTGCTCGAAGGCGATGGCGGGTTCATCCTCCAGGTGGACGATGCGGGCGGGACGATCAGCCTGCCACGCCGTCAGCGGCGTTCCCTCCGCTTTGGGCAGGGACCCCTCGCGGGTGGGGATGAAGTCGCCGTGCGGATCGCGCGTCGGGTGGCCGAGGGCCGCGTCCAGCGCGTCGAGTTGAGCCTCGGTCAAACTGTGCTCGCGGCGGTGCGCCTCGCCATGGATCTGCCCCAGCGGCATGCGGGCCTCGTCGGCCAGATAGCGCTCCCACAAGCGGTGCGCGCGGACCACGTGCAAGGCCCAGCGTTCGCCCTCGGCGGTGAGATGCAATTCCGCGCCGCGCGATTCGACCAGGCCCTGAGTCTCCATCGACTCGATCAGGCGCGTAACGTTGGCGCGCGAAAGGTCGAGCGTGCCGCCCAATGACTCGGGCGAGGCGTGTCGTCCGCTTTGTTCGCGGTCGAGCAGGTGCTTGAGCGCATCCTCCACCTGCTCGCGTTCGTAGGCCGTGCGCCAGTTCTTGTAGAGAGCCAGCAGGCCCAGGCGCGGCAGGAAGAGGATCAGCGCCAGCGCAATGACAAGAATGCTCCAATACAGCAGATTCATGGAATGCCTCTATGATTTGAGTTTTGGCAGGAATGCGCCAGTGGTCTTCATGTAGTTTCGATATTCGTCGCCGAATTTGGCGATGAGGTTGGCTTCCTCTTTTGGCGTGCGGACGGCCATCGCGATGAATGCCAGCGCAGCCATCATGATGATGAACCAGTTATCCGCCATCAGGCCGAACGCTCCGATAAAGGACGATCCGACCGTGTATAGCGGATGCCGCACCCAGTGATAGATTCCGCGCGTGACCAATTTGTGCTCCTTGCGGGTCGCGCTGGTGGGAGTGATGCCACTTCCGATGCTGACGAACAACCAGTAAATTCCGAGGACGCACAGGCTGCCGATTCCCACGCCCAGCCAGCGGACCCAATCGGGCAGCCCGATCTTGGACCAACTCATCCAGGCGGGATGGACGAGGTACACCAGCGGGCCTAGCCAAAGGACCGACCCAACCAGCCGAATGATCGTCATCATGAGGTTGCCATCCGCGTTGCGCGAGACGGATTCGCCGCTGTTCCTGTCCGCTTTGGAGCGGAAGTAAATGGAGATGCCTGCTCCCGAGAACAGGATCAGGGCTGCCAGAATGCGAAAGATGTTTTCGTTCATATGAGATACCTGTAAACTTTCTGAAACGGGCGCGAAATTCGTCCGTCTCTTGAAAAAGATGCGCTATACAAAGACCCGCTGGGTGATGGCGAGTCCCACCACGAAGGCGGGTTGAGAGTCGATTTGAAGGGTCAGATTGCCGTCGAACTCGGAATAACCGATTACGTGGACCTGCGCGCCTGGGATGAGTCCCAGCCCCTGCAGGTGGCGGAGAAAGGCGGGGTCGGCGCCATGGACCCGTTTGACGGTACCAGCCTCGCCCGTCCGCAATGAGGCCAGGGGGCGGGTGTCATCGCTGGGCATGGTCAGGTCGGCGGTGGGGATGAGGTCGCCATGCGGATCTCGTGCAGGATTTCCCAACGCAGCGGCGATGCGGCGCTCGAAGTCCTCCGAGATGACGTGCTCCAGGCGGCAGGCTTCCTCGTGGACCTCGTCCCAGGTGTAGCCCAAGGTCTGGACGAGCCAGGTTTCGAGCAGGCGATGATGACGAATGACCTCCAGCGCGGCGCGCTCGCCCTCAGATGTGAGGGTGACTCCTTGATGTTTCTTGTAGACGACCAGGGCAGGCGAGACATTGGCCAGTCGTTGCAACATGCCCGTCACCGAAGCGGGAGCCACGCTGAGACGTGCGGCCAGGTCGTTGGTGCTGGCAGGCGCGCCGTCGGCGCTCAGGTCGTAAATTTGTTTGAGGTAATCCTGAATGGACTGGGTGAGAATCTCCGACATTAGATACCGTTCCAAAGGGTGAGGGTGACGCAGCTAAAGAAAGCGAGGTAGGCAATATTGAAACCCGCGCCTTCGGTCCAGTCACGGACGAATTGCGGGAGGATGCGCTTGCCGAACATCCAGACGATGGTGACTGTGACGGGGTTGACGGCGGCCATCCAGATCGGGAAGGATGTCCCGCCCTGGGCGACCAGGATCGAGAACAGGATCGAGGCCAGGGTGGCCGCCAGCATCAAGGGAACATAGGTGATGAGGAGTACTTTGCGATGACGGGCGATCATGTCTGCGATCACAGGCTGGGAGGATTCATCTACCTGATTCAACGCGTGGGCGTATTCGCCCATGTAAAAGAACGAGCCGTGCACGAACGCGCCCACCACCGACGCAAACCCAAACAGCAGGGCGGTGACCGGGGCCAGCACGGACCCCGAGGCTGCCAGCCCCTGATAAGTCAGCCAAAACCCCACCAGAATCAGCGGTGTGGAGAAGACGCCAACCAGCGCGCCGCCCATCATTCGGGCAGGGGAGAGCGCGGCCATCCGCTCTGCATCGGACAGGAGTTTGGCAAAGGGCTTGAGTTTGGGATACTCGTCGAGGTTTACCTTGCCGGCGAGCAGCATTACATCCCCGACTGCGTATAGGAATGCTCCCAGGATGGCAAGGAGACCCGTTAATTGTAAGGAGAAGTTTGAAATATTCATATTAGAAATGCCTATAATAGAATTTAGCTTAGACTAAAAGTATTTTACTCTTAATTAGTCAACTGTCAAGAGAGGATTGCGCCTTCAGCGGGGATCGGGTGACGAAAATACCCTCATCACAGACGTTTGTCAGGGCGGGGGAATTGGGACTTGACTTTTGTTTGATTCTCAGTAGAATCTGCTTTGTAAGTCCAGTGAATTTACAAAGTACCCTATGGACCCTGCCATGAAAAAAGCGACCCATCAACAGACCAAACAACACAACCGCGATCTCGTCTTGCGGACGATCTTCGTAAACGAGACCATCAGCCGCGCGGAAATCGCCCGCGTGACCATGCTGACCCGCACCACCGTCTCGGATGCCGTGACGGGGTTGTTAACCGAGGGCCTGGTGCAGGAGGTGGGGTACGGCACGTCGCTGGGCGGCAAGAATCCGATTCTGCTCAGCCTGGTGGCCGATGCCCGTTACCTGATCGGCTTGAACCTGGCGCAGGATAAATTCATCGGCGCAATCGTCAACCTGCGCGGCGAGATCAAGCAGACGGTCGAGTTGCCCGTGCACAGCGGTAACGGTCAGCAGGCACTCGAACAGGTCTACCAGATTCTGGATGAATTGCTCAAGACGGAATGGAAGCCCATCGTCGGGATCGGGGTGGGCGCCCCGGGCTTGATCAACACCCGCGAGGGAATCGTGGTCAATGCCGTGAACCTTGAATGGCGCGATCTGCCTTTGGCGAATCTGCTCGAAGAGCGTTATCGCCTGCCCGTGACCGTGCTCAACGACAGCCAGGCGACCGCCATCGGCGAGTATGTCTACGGAGAACACGAACCCGACGGGAACCTGGTGGTGGTCAACGTCAAGCACGGCATCGGCGCGGGCATCCTGATCAACGGACGCCTGTTCCAGGGCGACGGCGGCGGCGCGGGCGAAATCGGTCACGTGGTGGTGCAGGAAAATGGCACACAATGCCGCTGCGGCAAGCGCGGATGTCTCGAGACGGTGGCCAGCGCCCAGGCGGTGGTCCGCCGCGTGCAAACGGAAACAGGCCAGGGGTCCACACTGGATGAGATCCGCGTCGCCTTCGAGGCGGACGATGCGCAGGTCCGCGCGGCCGTGCTGGATGCGGGACATTATCTCGGCACCTCGCTGGCGAATTTGATCGGCACGCTCAATATTCAAAAGATCGTCCTGACGGGTGACATGACCCGCTTCGGCGATGCCTGGCTTGACTCGGTCCGCCATGCGATGCAGGAGGCCGCGCTGGCGCGCATGGCCGAGGGCACGCAGTTGGAGATCGGCAAGCTCGACTATCGCGGCTGTATCCTGGGCGCTTCGGCCTTGTTACTCCTGGACGATTATTCCCTGCTCTTTACGGGCGCTGAGGAAAGTTAATGACTTTTGCACTTGTTTCCCCTTCTGTTCTTCCCCCGCTGGATGAGTCTTTCCGTCCTGCCGTGCTGGCTAATCACGCCTTCCGCGCGCAGGTGGCTTCGGTCGGTGTCCCGCTCGTGCTCGGATTGGAGCGTAGCGAAACCGAGTTCTCGCGCTATGAGACCCTGGTCTATCCCGAGGGTCATCCCAATTTCGACGCCAACCTGCCGTACGTGGGACGCATCGTCAAATTCCTGCTCTGGCAGCGCGGCGGACACACAGTCTACGTGGGCGGCCCGCGCGGAATCGCCGATCACTTGAACAAGCTGTATTCGGCCAGCGGCGCGCAGAAGTTCGACTTCCACTTCATGGGCGACCAGGTCTACGAACGGACCTTCCGTGTCGTTTCCTGCGCCGCGGCGGATGTGCCGCCCGCGCGCGAGACGGGCAAATCGCTCGGGCGTCACCTGGCAGGCTACCACATCGGCTTTGACCTGGGCGCCTCGGACCGTAAGGTCAGCGCCGTGGTGGACGGGACTCCCATCTACAGCGAAGAGATCATCTGGGAGCCACGCAAGCATGACAATCCCGAGTATCACTACGGCGAAATCCTGACCGCGCTGAAGACTGCCGCCTCGAAGATGCCGCGCGTGGACGCCATCGGTGGTAGCTCGGCGGGCATCTACATCGACAACCGCCCGATGGTGGCGTCGCTGTTCCGCGGCGTGCCGCGCGAACGTTTTGGCGAGGTCAAGTCCATCTTTCAGCGTTTGCATACGGAGATGAACGTCCCGTTGGAAGTTATCAACGACGGCGACGTAACCGCACTGGCAGGCTCAATGTCTATTGAGGACAACGGCATCCTGGGGATCGCGCTCGGGTCGAGCGAGGCTGCTGGCTACGTGGACATGGACGGTCACATCATGGGCTGGCTGAACGAACTGGCCTTCGCGCCCATCGACTACAGCGCCAACGCGCCCGTGGAGGAGTGGTCGGGCGACAAGGGCTGCGGCGCCTCGTACTTCTCACAGCAATGTGTCTTCCGCCTGGCACCCAAAGCGGGACTCGAGCTTCCCGTCGATGTGACCGATGCCGAGAAGTTGAAGTTCGTCCAGCAAAAGTTGGAAGCGGGCCACGATGGCGCGCTCAAAATCTGGCAGAGCATGGGCGTGTACCTGGGCTATGGCCTGGCGCATTATGCCGAATTCTACGACCTCAAGCATGTGCTGATCCTGGGCCGCTGCACCTCGGGCCGTGGCGGCGACCTGTTGCTCGAAGGCGCGCGAAAGGTGTTCCAGGCCGAGTTTCCTGAATTGCTGGAACGTATCAGCCTGCACCTGCCCGATGAGAAGGTCCGCCGCGTGGGCCAGTCGGTGGCTGCGGCGAGTTTGCCTGCGTTGTAGAAGTATAGGTGGTCGAGTAGGGCGAAGCCCGTATCGAGACCACCAATGGACAAAGAAAAATTCCTGAAACAGGTGGTCTCGATACGCTCCTCACTCCGTTCGGAGCTACTCGACCACCAAGAGAAATGGTCTATGAACTTTCATCTCAACACCTCTGAAATCTTCGTCCCCGACTCCCAGCCCGTGGATGCGGCGCTGGCACGCACGACGCACCTGTGCATCTCCGCTCATCAGGATGACATCGAGATCATGGCGGCCCAGCCGATCCTGGAATGCTTCCAGCAGAAGGATAAGTGGTTCACAGGTGTGGTCGTGACCGACGGGCGCGGTTCTCCGCGTAATAGCCTGTACGAGACCTACACGGATGACGAGATGCGCGAAGTGCGCTTCAAGGAGCAGCGCAAGGCCGCCATCGTGGGGGAGTATGCCGCGCAGGTGATGCTCGACTATCCCAGCAAGATCATCAAGGACGCCGCGCGCTCTGAGCCTGTCGAGGACCTGGTCGCGCTAATCCGCGCCGCGAAGCCGCAGGTTATCTATACCCACAATCTGGCCGACAAGCATGACACGCACGTCTCGGTCGCTTTGAGGGTGGTGGCCGCCCTCCGAAAACTGGACCAGGCTGAACGTCCAGAGCGATTGTTGGGCTGTGAGGTTTGGCGCGCGTTGGACTGGATGGTCGACTCGGACAAAGTCCAGATGGACGTGTCTGCTCACGAGAATTTACAGTTCGCTTTGTTGGGTGTGTTTGATTCGCAGATCGTCGGCGGCAAACGCTATGACCTGGCGTCGATGGGCCGCCGCCGCGCCAATGCCACGTACTTCGAGTCGCACGGTGTGGACAATACGACCGGGCTGTCTTACGCGATGGACATGAGTCCGCTGATGAACGATGCCTCTCTGAACCCGGCCTCGTTTGCCAATGGCCTGGTCCAGCGCTTCGCACAGGATGTTGAAGACCGCGTTCGCAGGATGAGTTAACCCTTTTTTTGGCATTATCCAGTCATCCAGCAGAAAGGAGATCTGCCTCAAAGAAACCTGTGGTTTGGTCCAATGTTGCAACATCTCTCGACAAAATCCAAGGAGAAGAAACCAATGAGTAAGAAGCTGTTTGCTTTGATGTCCGTTCTTGTGGTCGCCAGCATGCTGTTGGCCGCCTGCGGTACCCCTGCGACCCCCGCTGCCACCGAGGCTCCTGCCGCGACTGAAGCTCCCGCCATGACGGAAGCCCCCGCCGCGACCGATGCTCCCGACGCCGAGGCCGTAACCCTCAAGATCTATCTGCTCGACTACACCCCCGATACCATCGCCTGG
>CALFXA010000225.1 GCA_937928015.1 uncultured Anaerolineales bacterium
CACGATAGGCCTGCACTTCCTGCACATAAGCCTTGATCTCCTCCGTGAGATCCTCGAACCCATATCGCTTCAAATGCTCCAAAAGCGTGCCACCCGAGGAAAGATCCTGCAGGGATTGCCAGACCGGATCGAATGGCGGGAGAGGATCGGCGCCTGCCAGCCACCACCGGGTAGCAGTCGGACAAAATGCATAGGTCAATGCAGACAGGATCGGATGTCCGCGGGCATTCTCGCGATTGAGCAGGGCCAGAAACAGGTCAGTGTACATGCCAGCACAACAGCAGGAAGGGGATGGTGCGCCAGGCGGCTGGGGCCAGGGTGCCGGTTTGTACTTGTCCCCGAACGGTCCGCCAGATGATTTGAAGCAAGCCGGTGCCCAGGAAGGATGCAAACAGGAAAATCAGCAGATGGGAGGAAGCCTCAGCAGGCAGCATCCACATCAGGGCCAGCCACAGTTTGACATCTCCAGCTCCCAACCATTCCCCGCTCCAGGCGAATAAAAGGATCCAGGTGCCCAGCCATAAATCCAGGCTGCCCGGCCAATGAGTAAGTATCCCCGTCAAGAGCAGGGGCAAGGTGCACCAATTGGGGATGCGGTGGGTGCGAAGGTCGTACAGGCTGACGGTGACAGCCAGGAGAAACAGCAGAGTCATCGCCCCCATCATATTGATTTTCAGTTCAGGGTGTGATCGGGCTGTCGGCTAAATACGCTGCCTGCTAAACCTGAAGCCATAGCGCACATTCAGCCCGTCAGGGTTAACGACGATGTACTTCTGCGACATGGCTACTCCTTTGGTTGTGGCCAGCCGCCCACCCGTTTTTAAAACAAGCAGACACAGCCCGTCGGGGGGCGGCTGTGTCTGTTCGCGAATTTAAACCATAATCTTTACGTTGTCAAGTTATTAGAACACTTGAGCAAATAGAAAGCCCACCAAAAGGCGGGCCTGTAGCAATCTCTTAATTACCCAATTCTCACTTTGAATATCGATCTGTAAAATCCTTCAACATGGAACTAAGAACATAAACTTCAATGGCTGGTTCAGGCAGCGAGATCCCTTCTGCAAGGTCCATATACTCACCCGCACCAACCGTTTGAACCTGGCTTGCAAAACGAATGCCGATCTTTCCAAAATCCTTGGTCTCGATATATCCGTCGGTGATCGTATCGCTCGTAAGTTCCACATCTTTCCCGTTGCATTCGAACGCTATAACAGTGCCACTGGTAGGCTTGGTGACGCCTGGGGAAACCACGGTTCCTCTCCAACTGGAATGAGAAACAATGCAGTCGATTGATGCAAGTACATACTCATCGGCCGCAGCAGGCTGCCCACCTGGGTGCGGAGCGCCCGCCGCTGGCGCGCCGCACCCAACCAGAAACAGGGCAATTAGCACAATGCTTGCTGCCCATTGCAAAAATACCTTTGATTTCATCTTGGCTCCTTTTGTACAAACAATCCTGTAAAATACCCCGCAAAGAATTACCTGATTTTGCTCTATGATGAGCAAAATGCTATACAAATTATACGGCTGGCATTATCCAAAAACAACTACCCGCTATTGAATTTGCTCTCATCACAGCCTCAACTCCCCTGCCTAGATGTTTCACCCACCCTTAGTTCGAGCGGTAACTGATAGGTGATCTTTGGAAGGGGCATCTTTTCCTCGTTAAATGGCGAACAGCCAGCATGTGGACTGCGGGCCTGCATGTGGCTGTTCGTTATTATTTTAGAACGCGCATTCTATTTTGTCAAGGAGACAACGGTTTGCGTTAGCGGGCGGCGGGTGAGAACCAACTTTGGCGAACAGAGAAAACTCGAAGCGTGGAAAATGCTTGAAAACGGCGCAGACTCCCCGCCGTCCACTGCACGCTTTGTTGGGCAACCTTTATGGACGCGAGACACGCTGATTGAAAAAACACCGCTGCCAACAGACCTATTTTTCACAATACTTACTCTCTGCCTGCCTTTTCAACTTACACTGAGCAAAGCTGTCGCTATTTTACCAAGCCTATAGGACATGCTTCTCATGTTTCCTTGCCACTGGGAACTTTCGGGGACGATCTGGGCTGTTTTCTCGGCAAGCATGGCGAATTTCCGTGTCAGAAAGCCACGCCACCCGATATAGTCAACTTTTTCCGCAAATTGCCAGCCTTTTCTCCAACATTCAAGTGCGTTCACGGGATCATCTACGAGCAAATAGAGTCTCCACATACCAAGATATGTTTTGCATAGACCAGGGTAGTCATCAATTTCTCTTGCCCAAATTAGGGATTTCAACATGAATTGCATTGCATCTTGATGGGATGTCGAATTACCAGATTCAAACAGGTTAAGCGCATTTACACCAGAATATCTATACTCATTAATGAGAGATGCCCTGTTTCCAAGCGATAAAGCACCTATAGACGGTTTTGCGTACTGGCTAATTACTGCCGCTCTTGAATACATACCAGTTTTTCGAATTAACCCTGAAATAAATTTTTCCATCCAGCTTCTATTGATAATATAAGAAGCAAAGGGGATCGCAACTGCAATACGCCCTATGATGTGCCCAAAAGATTTAGGAACTGCCATGCGTTCGTTTGAAAAAAACATAGGAAATAAAAGGAAAACAGCTTTGATAATCATTAACCATGTGCCCCAAAAATCTCCCGCGCAATTAAGGCTTCCTGAAGCAGAACAATAAGAATCAACTTTCAGTTCAAGAGAAAGATTTGAACTTTGCTCTGTTATCGTTTTCTGTAATTGGCGGGCGCAATCCCTGTACCTGCCTGCATAGAAGAAAATCGTTGCTCGAGCAATCGAATTGTTGGGATTATCACTTCCGCCAGTATTGTCAAGGATTCGATTGCCAAGTACCCAGCCTCCAGTTTGAACAGTCATGAGAGCAAGCCAAAGTGATTTCTGCTCGTAGGAAAGTGTACTCATTGCAGAAGTAGTACGCGTGTTGTGCTCTGCACGCAGACCAAGTGAACGCTTGTTTGGGGATTTCACACATACATTGTATATTCGTTGAAATGCTTCTTGAAGGTCGCCTTTGGCTCCAAGGGTCTCTTTTTCTTCATGAACGGAAAACTTGGAATCATCAAAACCATGAGGTCGTTTGCCGCTCAATCCTTCCAGCGGTCGAACTGACCGAAAAGCTTTCCATCTACAAGTTCTCAATACAGGCAATATATCCAAATCCATTCCACTATATCCTGCTATAAGCAAAACACGTTCATCTACAAGTTGATGAACCAATCGGTTTTGCCATTGTGGAAGAGATGCTTCTTGATCATGTGTCATTACGAACTGATAAGGTGGAATAGGCGCATCAGAACCATGTATTTTGAAAAGTAATGGCTCGTGCCCTAAAGGGTCGTCGGAATCCTTTTTTGTGACAATCCTTCGATAATGTAATTTTGGGAAAATTTCCGATATGGCATTCTCAATTCCTAGATCATAGTTAGTGGTTATGATTGCAATTGAAGGTTGTTCATTAACAACAGGGGCAGCAACCATTAAGCCTGCCAAAATTTCATGCACCAAATTAAAGGTGTCAGTAGAAATCAGCTTGTGGATGAATTGTTCTGCTTCAAATGGGCTAGTTGCCTTCATCAAAAGATCCATAACACTCTCGAAGGCAAAATCTTTTATGAGCCGACATATTTTCGTTTTTATGCGTTTTTGTATAATCTCATCATCTGGAATTGTTTTGTGAACATACTCGTCAATGAGTTTTTTCTTGATTTCCCAAGATGAGTCTGAGCCTGTTGGTAAAAATGTTGGGCTAAACATTGATATAGCCGAACCCGTAAGAATGGTCAGCCTTCCTGAATTGAAGCCATCGATTATCTCTTTATCCCAATAATTTGTTGGCATAACTATACTTTCGCTCATTATTCATTTACTCCCCAATTGCAGCCTTCATGCTGCAAAAATCCTTGCCTTGGTTTCGTGCAAAATCTCTGCGGGGTTGCCCAACGGTTTGCGTTACTGGCTTGTGGGCGGGACGCTGATTCACTCGACGGGCAGAAAAATGTTCGGAACGCTGAAAATGCTTGAAAAGCCGCACCGTACCCACAAGTCCAGTGCACGCTTTGTTGGGCGCTCTTACCGCAATTCAATTATGTCAAAACTAATCTTCATGCCAATAAAGCCTGATTTTAGCAATCGATTCTGCTAATTCTTTCCACTCTACTTCACCAATTGGTTGTTTCCTAAAATCCGACATGATCTCTCGAATCTTCGACAATGATGGCTTTCCATATTTCTCAATCAGACTCTGTGACCAAGGAAAAAACCAAAGGTGAAAATGAATTGAGCTCTCCTCTTGCACAATCGTGATGTACTCAACTTCTATCGCCTTTTTAATTGCAGAACGAGCATCTCTGACGAGAGCGGAAAATTCATTGTACTCAGCCTCTTGCATATCTGCGATGGATTGGTAATGCCTGCGTGAAGCAATTACCAAGAACCCTGGAAGAGGAATCAGTGGATCTTGGTGAACGAAAAAATGTTTTGTTTTCTGAATAAAATCATCGGGAACAAGCATCGACCCATCGCCGATGGCGCAACCCATACACTCTATGTCCCATTCACACCCAAGAAAATCTATTGTTTTCATTGCAATGATTTCATCTTCTTTGTTTGTGCAACCTTCTTAGCGCCCAACGGCCTGCGTTACCGGCGGCTGGGAGAACCAACCAGCGAAACGGAATCAAATTCATCGCTTGAATCAAGCTCAAAGCGCGGAGCCCACCAGCCGTCCGGTGCACGCTTTGTTGGGCGGGCTTTCTGACTTCAGCGATTCTTTGGTTCTCGTTTCTGACTTGATTGTAAAGCCTCTACATAATCTTCTTGCTTGAAATAATAGGGGCCAACACTACTATAAGTTTCTAAATCACGCATGGACTCATCATAATCATTCTCATAACCTAAATTTTTCCAAACAAAACCATTTTGAGTCTTTTCGATTTGAACAGTAATTGCTCCGCAGCTAATGTCACCACACTCAGCACAAATATAAATTGGGTAGCGATCATTTTCTAACACGGAAAGTCGTTCTGTCATGAGTTGTTGAAGAATCACTTGTTCAGAATCTTGAGGCAACCAGCCCAAGCAGCCAATGTTATCGCCAGACTTCAATAGATCATGCAATGATTGTCCATCGACTACAAAATCAAGATAATCTCGCTGAGTTCTCCCGCTGCCGCCTCGCCGAGTACGCCAAATAAGTTCAAGCTTTGAGAAATTTTCGGTCATTTTCAATGTGCTTCAATTTTCATAATTTTATTCTGAACCACTCCAATTTATCTTGGCCGCCCAACGGCTCGCGTTAGCGGCTTGGTGGGAGAGCCAACCAACGAAACGGAAAAATGCTTTCGCCAAGACGGCGGTTCTAGCGCGGCGCGTACCACCAAGTCCGCCTGCACGCATTGTTAGCCCGCTTTTATCCATTATTTACTAATCCAGTAAATTGGAGCTAATTTTCCCTGAGACGATCTCTGATATTGGGGGAGCAACAACTATACGGAAGCCAAGACGTTGGCTATATTTTAGATCATCGCTCTTGCGTTCACGGCGATCTGTACAGCGGGGAGACCTGTCCATGTCCATCGAGCGGAAATACCCACCACGGAGTACACGTTGTTCACTTGGTTCCTCATCTTCTCTTCCATCTCCAGGTCTATATGGATAGGATTTAAATATGCTATGAACCCACTGCTCCACATTTCCAAGCATATCTGCGCAACCATACGGACTGTCCCCTACGGGAGAAAATAGGCTTACAGGCGTAACAGCCTCCGCTTCACCTCTTTTGGTATTTAATCGATTTTTCTCATACTGATTCCCCCATGGATATATTCTCCCATCAGTTCCCCTTGCAGCCTTCTCCCATTCGGACTCGGTTGGCAGCCGAAATACAAATCCATAGGGCAATGTGCTTCCAAAACGCTTATTAAGGTGTTTACAATAGAACATTGCATCGTCCCATGTAATAAGTATAACGGGATAATCTTTTTTAGCTTTCCAATCTTCTACAGGATGATTTTTTCCAAGTGCGCCAATACAACTGCTGTACTGTTCATTTGTCACTGGGAAACGTGACATCCAATACTCATATGGTATGTCAACGGTATGTTGTGGGTGCTCATAAGAAGCAAGATCAAAAAAGGGAAATAGCCAAAGTCTATAACTTTCGTTAGTTCCCATTTGGAATTTTCCCCTGGGGATACGACAGAATTCAGTTCCCCCCCAAGTTACGCGAGACGGGTCGTTTTCCGTGTTGCCTCTGGGCGGTTCTAAGTGCATCGATGGGGGATCTTTGGATGATAGTTGGTCATCCTCAACATTGAGAATCTGATCTAATCTTATTCTTAGCGATTGTTGCATCCGTTGATAGGCCCAATTCTTTCTACTGCTAGGGAAAAAATCAGTAAATTGAATTGCACGCAAACTACGGGGAATTGGGCATTCATCCAAGCGGATGGGCACGATAAAGATAGATTCCTCAGGAATGAAGAGAGCAGTATTAAGAGCAGATTTTAATTCCTTCTGAACATATCCTTCTTTGCTCACTGATTTATTTGAAAGGCACACGATTATTGCATCACTGGATTCAACTGCTTTCTCGATTTCTGTATCCCAATCTTGACCTGGCAGAAGCTTCTCTTCATCCAGCCAGGGATCTATCCAACCTTCGGCAAGGAGTCGCTGATACAACTCACGGACGACAAGTTTGTCTTGCGAGGCGTGACAAAGGAAAACGCGGAGTTTGCGATCAGTGGTAGACTGCATTTGCGATCTAAGAAATGATAACCTATTTATACGAAGGTAGCGGGCTAACGGCGTGCGTTACTGGGCTTGTGGGCGGGACGCTGATTCTCTCGACAGACAGAAAACTGTTCGGGACGCTGACAATGCTCAAAAGCCGCACCGTACCCACAAGTCCAGTGCACGCTTTGTTGGGCGCTTTTGAACGGCATTACTATTTTGCGCCATTGCACGATGTAAATAAGAACAGGCTTTATTGTGGAATAAAGTCACAATAATCTTTATATCCTTGCCATTTTACTACCATTGAAATTCCATCGTTTTGTGCATTGTTTTGCATACTCCGTAAATCTTCTGGAGACCTAAACCAAAAACCTGTGACAGATTGAGATTTTTCTGCACCTTTAAAATCCTGAGTGGTGTCAAGATAAACCATTGTCCCTGTTTCGGAATAAGACAACTGTATACCGCCACATTTTCGGGGTTTAGTTGGGTCAATAGAAATCATGACATCTGAAGGTTCACCGAATATCTTGATTGCGTCGCTGGCAATAAATTTGCTGTTTTCAAAGAAAAGTTGTACACCGTTAACTATGCCTTGTGAAAAACTCACGGTTCCATTGCTGGAGTCAACTTCGCTTGGCAGCCAAATCAGAATATTATCGAGAGGCATAAACATTTTTTGATTAGTGTATCTATCAACTAATACTTTTTGTGCTTGGTCATAACTTGTTTTTCCGACTTCTATGCCAACCCAACACGCGGACGTACAACCATCATAGTATACAAGCGAACGGAGAAGTTTTTCATTGGCTGACGCACAACCTGTTAAAAGGCAAGCAAGTAAGACCAGAATGATTTTTTTGATTCTCATATGCAACCTTCAGCGCCCAACGGTTTGCGTTACTTGCGGGCGGGCGGGCGTGGACAAAACTTTGAGAGCAGGATTTTGCATGGGTGTAGATAAAGCCCGAAAATGCCGCAGAATCCCACCCGTCAAGTGCACGCTGTGTTGGGCGCTTTTCTCTAACTACTGATCCTAACTGTGCCTCTTAGCTTTCGATATTAGCCATGTCCAGGCCGCTTCAAGATTCAATACGCTCCCCAGTTGTATCTCGGCCTCATAATCAAGGATAAATGGGATAAGTGGGAGAGTAAATTTCAGCTTATGGGCAACATCTAATTTCGGTGCGTCAACCAATTCAGCGAGAGGATCAATACTGACATTGGATGGTAATTTGAGTTCACGTTTACGGATTTCTCCAAGAACTTCTCTCAGTTCGAGAAGAACATACTCAGCTTGATCATCAGATACCTTTCCTTGCTCTAGCATTGAATAGATAGTCATCACTTCTTCTGAGCTGGTGGATTTGAGTTTATTGAGGACCTCGATAAATGAAACTTGAACTTGATCGCTTAACTTCTTCAATTCAAATAAGATATCTCCCCTAACCTTCGCTACCTCAATATGTGTTTGCTCCATGCTTTTAATAAGCATATTTAGTTTAGAGTCCATCTTTACTAGTAAGCGTTGCGAATCGGAGCGACTTCTTATTTGTTCTAGCGTGTTTCGTGTAAAAGAAATAGATCCAATTGTTGAATGTGTGGCTCGTAATCCAAGAGGATATAACAAGAAATTATAATGATCTAATAGTGAGCCGATTTCCTTGTTTACTTCTTCTAGTTCACTTTTTGTTCCACTGTAATGTAACTGTAGATAATTAATAAATCGATCTACTGCAAATTCTCGAAGAAGTTCTTCTATATGACCTAATCCTATTCTGACTGATCCTAAAATAAATCTTTCGCTATCCTCCACTATGACTAAATATGAGCCATACCCTTGAATTTCGGCAATTTCCAAATCGATATCCAAAAGTTGTATGGGCTGAACTGTCCCCCATTTTACTAGCCAAGCTCCACAGTTAATAAAGCATAGCTGCGCTATGATTTTGCCGTCAGCGTCAGAAGGAATCGCACCTGAGTCAATTATATGAATACCAGGTGGATATTTCATTAGGACTTTATCATTGGCTATTAGCAACGCTTCCCAATCACGTGGCACTTGAATCTTGTTGCCTATTTCGAATGTGCCATAACTTGATTCAGGGATGCAAAACATATAACTTTCTAAAGCATTTTGGGGAATGCTTATTTGCTTGCGCGATGGTGCTAATGCAAATATACCCGCGCCTACCCGCTGGAACCGTGATCCTGTGATTGGCTTACTAGACTGGACTAGCAAGGTTCGATATATGTCCTTCGCTTGGTCAGTTGATGTCAAGAGGTTTTGTTGGATGGCTTTTTCAAAAATCTCTGTATAATGCATGGGCATATCACAAGTAAGCAATATTTTTTCTGCTGCATTAGCTATTCTACATTTAGAGTGATTCATATGGCGCTCACTTTCTTGATAGAAATCAACGATGGATGTAGGTTTAGGGTCAATGAGCAACTTGTGACGAATATAATTGCCAGCCAAATTATCTATATTTAGGTTTCCCCAATAATGATCCCCTTTTTCGTTTGCCTCAACGATCTTTTTCTTCAGTTCGTCAAGTTTTTCTAATTGCAGCCCTTTACTGTTTCCTAACTCTCTTTTGATATCTTCATCATGACTAAAGCCAGTAGTATTTAATAGCGTTTCGAATAATAGAATATTAAATCGAATAAATAACAATTCGCCCAAAATAATATTAAAGCTGTCTGCTATTGGGTTTGCGATCCAAACTAAAGCTCCCATAAACAAAATCCTTTGTTATATCGATGTGGAATACTTTTACCCGAGCGCCCAACTAGAGTTTAGACGGCAAATTCCGTATAACTGCCTATAGACGGCGCTTTCCATCTACATCGCCCCCTTTAAGGGGATCGCCTAATTCATTTAGGACGTTAGGCGGCCAAAGATTAAAACATATATACAAAAGTGAACGCTAATCTATACAGCATGTCTGCTGTAGCATCTCCTATACCTATATAAAAATTATATGTCGTTTCCTAGCGGAGTTCAACAAGGAATTTAGCACCCTCCAGGGCATTCTCAAAGTTAAGAGAGTAGGGCAAGCGCATGGTCCGGATTGGCGGCGAAATAGCGTCTGGCAGTGGGGACGAATTGGTGGTCAGTCTTTGCGATCAAAGCCAGGATCATGTTGTTGATAATGCACATGATATGAGCCGCAGCATGTTTGGTAAAACGAGTTTCATCTTCATGCAAAGTCACATCTCGACGGTAGTGCAAACCGTTCTCAATGCCCCAATAGGAGCGAAGCATTTCCAACAGTCGAGCTGGAGAAGCCTGTTGTGTGGATAAGCTGGTTATGCCATAGAGGGTCTCTTGTCTGGTGTGTCCTGTTTTTTGAACGGTCACGAAACGTTCCAATTTGAAAACCTGTTGAAGAAAAGGCCATTCCAGGAAATCGTTGAGCTGGCTGCTGGCGGTAAGGGTGCGTACCTCCAAACGTTCATGCCCTTTACTGACCACGGTTGCAGATCGAAAATCCTTCGGCGGACAGCCCATACCAGGCAGCAAGGGGATCGAAAGATCAAACCAGTCATACAAATCTTGGAGGAGTTGGGGATGGTTGCCTTTCACAACCCACAGATAATTGCCGCTTGCAGTGCCAATTTGGATGGAAATCTGCCTTTGTGTATGCAGCGCATCCCCAATCACGACCTTATTGCGTACATTGATGCATGAAATCAAGCAGGGAGCCGCTGATATTTCATTCTGCTTGCTCTCGATCGCAACTTGAGCCAGAGTGACCCCTTCGCCTGGCAGATAGATTGCCAACAAGTAGAGCCCATCATGTGCATCCGTATTGATCGTTCCTCGTGCGATCTTGCCATCCATGGAGGCCACCACATGATATCCAGCCTCCCCACTATGCTTGAAGTGTTCCCGAGCCAAATCTTCAAATTCTGTTACATCGATCCCACTTGCCAGCACGCGCCGATATGTGTTGTGATGAGGCATACATTCCCGTTTCAACCCCAACGACTTGATGATCCACTGTTCCCGCAGCCTTGCCCATTCCGCAATTCCACTGGGCTTGTCTTCCCCACACAACTTGGCTAGAAAAATGCCCATCAGGATCGTTGCCAGTGCATATCGTTTCCCCTTTGCTTTGCGTTTATCGTGCAACGCCTGAAATCGATTGTACAGACTGACCAGGTTTATTACACTTCCTGTGTTACACTCCATTTTGACCTTCCTTGGCCTCTTGTTTTGTGCGCTACACAAAAGTTTAGCCAAGAAAGGTCTTTTTTTCTACCCTCTTCCCCTACTTTGAGAAGGCCCTGTAGCACCCTCCCAATGGGCGCAGGTCCTACGGCCTGTACCTCTTGATCAGCCGCTCCAGCGCACCCTCTACCGTCCGCCTCGCGCGAACCTGCCCTCGCGTGTAGACCAACTTCACGTGCTGGCCAGGCCGCAGACTCTTGCCCGACGCCTCCAGCTGGCGCAGCCTGAGAGCACCAGGTCGCATCATTTTTTCAGGGTAGCTACCTTGATCACTCGCCTTGACAAAGCACCCACTCTCACCACAGCCTCAACTGCACCTCCTCCCCCAATTGTGTTCCCCAATTGGAAGGGGTCACGAACGGCCCCAACACCGTCTCCCCCGCCCGCACCAATAGCCTCGCATACCGCTCCAGATCCACCTCGCGCCGATCCATCTCCTCGGGCAAGTCCCATGCCCGCGCGCGCACATTGCCCCGCGTGTAGATCAACTTCACGTGCTGGCCAGGCCGCAGACTCTTGCCCACCGCCTCCAGCTGGCGCAGCGCCACCGCCGTCGGCGTCGGCGCGCGGAACTCCTCCAGCGTTCGGCTCACCGTCATCCGCACGATCAACTGCTCCAGCGGCACCCGCCCGCTTCGTAACTCGGCCAGCCTGCGCCGCAGGACGGCCTGTGCCTCCCCCACTTCTTCCCGCGCCAGGCATTCCAACATTTCCTTCTGGGTCTCCGCCACGAAGACGGGCGTATCATGGCGGCGCGTCTCGATCCCCCGCGTCTTGATCTCCCCACTCTGGAACACCCCGAAATAGCGGTTCGGCACCGCAATGCGCGCATCCATGCGCGAGGGCAGGAAGGCCACCCACCGAAAGATGCCATCCAGCGCGATCGGTAATCCCGTGCGCGCCGTGATGTCGTCCAGCAGCGGCTGGAACTGTTCGGGCGTGGAGTGGCCCGCCTGCTGCACCCACAACCCATCCACGTACAGGTGCAACACCCGATAGCCCCTGTCCTCCGCCGCTTCCTTCGCCCGCAGCAGGATCTCGCGCCCGTAGGCTGTCACCGCCTCGTGCGCTTCGATCCGCCCAAAGCGGGCGTTGCGATATCCCAGGTATCCAAAGCAGGTCACCAGCAGCCATTTGTGTGCCGCCGCCTGCGCCTGGTAGCCTTGGGTGCGGCAGTCCCATTTCGAGAGCCCCAGCAGACTGCGCTTGAGTCGGATGCGTTTCTCCAACAGCGGACCCAGCGTCTGCGGGATCAAGCCTGGGTTCTTTCGGTCCACGATCATATCCAGTTCGGGCACCGCTTCCGCCGTCGGGCGCCGTGTTCCCACCGTCTCAGGCGAGACGTTGAAATGCACCATGATGCTCGGGTACATCGAGATGAAGTCGATCTCGGCCACGTCCCGATGCAGTCCTACGATCGGGTCATACACCATCCCGCCCATGTCCATTTGCAGCAGTTCTGCGGGGTTCTTGGGCCGCTCCACCTGTTCCTTGCGCAGCGGCACCAGCGTACCCTGTGCCAGCGCGGTCACGATCTGCATGGCCGAGATGCCCGTCCCAGGCGAGACGCGCGCCGCGGTCTGGATCGGTAGCGAGGTCACCCGCGCCATCTCCATCACGCCGTGCAGTCCGTAGTCGTGATACATCACCGTGTTCTCCGCGTCGATGTGCAGCCGTCCCGCCAGGTGGAACTGCCTGCCGCGGTAAATGACCTGGTTGTATGCGAAGTAACTGCGTTCCTCCTTCTGGCGGATCGGCCCATCGGGGTCGCGGTTGAGTGGCAGCGCCCGCCCTTCCGCCATCTGTAACAACTTGGGGAACAGCCACGTGTCCCCGCGCGAGGTCACCAGCAGGTCGGGGTCCTGCTCCTTGATCATCAGTCCCAGCACCGCCAACAGGGACGGGTTATCCTCCAGCGCCAGCGCCGAGGTGCCGCGCTTCGAGGTCACCAACAATCGGCGCGGCGCGGCGTGGAATGGGTCCCCCTCGGGTTCGAGCGTCAGGATGCGCAGCGGCGGCGGCGTGGGGTCCAGTTCCCAGCGTGAGTCCAGCACCGCCAGTTCCTGGACCTGGTCCTGATCGTCCACGCTCAGCCCCATCCTTGCCAGCGGGTAGGTTCCGTATCGCGCCGCGTGCCGCAGCGCCACGTGCAGATCGGCATCGTAGAAGGTCAGGTCGGGAAAGGCCTCGCTCACCTGGCGGTACAGCTTCGGCAGCGCGGCGGGGTCGTCCAGCTGGGCCGAGAGCACCACCGTATCCCCGCGAAAGAGATCCCGCCGTTCGGTCCGCGCCAGGCGGATGCGCAGCGGTTGACTCTGCAGGTGGATCCACAGCGCGCGCAGGCGCGCCGAGGGTCCCGCCGCATAGAAGGTCACGGGGAAGTGCTGATACACACAGCGCTGCTGGCCATCGTCGCACAACAGCCATAGCGCCAGCCCGCGCTCGGGGTGCGCATACAGGTCCAGCAGCCAGCCCGTGATCTCACGCATCTCCTCCTCCCTCCAGTCTCTCCAGCCGCCTGCGCATCGACTCCATTTCCTCTCGCAGCCACAGGATCTCCTTGTGGTTCTCCAATTGCATCGAGAGCAGGAAGGTCTCGAACGGCAGCAGATGGCCCGCATGGGCGGCGGCCGCGCGATGCTTGTAGGCCGCCGTGAACATCGAGTCGAAGACCACTTGGTCCTCCCGTCGTAACGCGCGGCGGAAGCGGGCCAGGTTCTCCTGCTCGCGGTGCAGCAGATCGGTGATGGTCGGGGTGACGTTGCCCATCAGAACAATCCTGGCTGGGTGGCGGTCGGCGCGGGCGCTTCGTAGGCCAGCACCTGCGAGGCGGCGGCGCGCAGCTGGTCCAGCATCCAGCGCGCCTCGGGCGTGTCGGGCGGCGGGTGGACGCTCACCGCCAGCCCCGCCCCACGGTTCAGGGCCTGAAAGGCCTGCACCGTTCCCGCCAGCAGGTGCCGCCTCTGCTCGAAGGGCACGTTCTCGTCCTGAAAGGTGGATAGCAGATCCAGCACCAGCACGGGCAGCGGACTGGAGGCGTGCAGCTCGATCAGCCGTGCGGCTTCGAAGCAGGTGAAGGCGCGCTGCACCTGGATTCTCTCCAGCACCTCCAGCCTGCCCCGTGCGGCCCGCGCCACCACCGTGGCGTCGAACTGCCGTCCGCAGTCCAGCACGGCCAGCGGCCGTTCGTGGGCCACCTGGGCCGCGGCGATCAGCAGCCGATGGCGCATCGGGCGCGGCAGGATCCACAGGGTCCATCCGTTGGGGCGCAGGTCCAGGTCATTCATTCCGCCAGCATAGCCCAGGTGTGGAAAATAAAAAATCACCCGACGGGTGATTCAGGGGGTACCCAACTTGGGGGAGGCACGGCTGGCGGGTTAACCCACCAACCGTCCAGATTTAGGTGTTCCAGGCGCTGAAATCCCACTCCTTCAACAGCAACCGCAGCTCGGTGCGGTTCCGCACGCCAAACTTGACCATCGCGGTCCTGAGGTGCGTCTTGACCGTCTCGGGCGAGATCCCCAACCTGCCCGCGATCTGGCGGTTGGTGAGTCCCAGGCACGCCAGCGCCACCGCCTCCTGCTCGCGCGGCGAGAGCGCGCTCCACTTCGGCAGGACGTCGTCCACGGAATAATATTGGGTCAGGCCCGCGGCCAACAGGTCTTGGAGGAAAACGTGTTCAGGTCGGCCCTCATGCTGTGCAAGGGTGGCCAGCGTGGTCTGCATGCTTTCGCTGAGCTCATAGGTACGGGGGCTGGATTTCGGACGCAAGCCTATCAGGCGCAGCACGCGCTCCCAGATAGACATGCAGGTATTATATTAGAACGCCCGTTCTAAGTCAATCCAGCCCAGGTTTTTCTCACGCTTTCAGCTGGAGTACATCGCACGCATGGCTAGGGTGTTGAATTGCTCTTCCATTCGGCGCTCCAGTCTCTGTCCTTGTCTTCCCCAGGAACAAAACTGATGCTTTGTGCACACATCTTGATCAGGTATTTGCCCGAGGCTTTCGTGCCATGAAATACACCCAGGATGTACCCGATGGAAAGAGTCTCTGTGGATGTGAAATCCAGGGTGAACGAGTAATCTGTCTGGACCGTTATCGAGGGAAAATAGAGCTTGCAGGTTGTGCCCCCATAAGGAACCGTCATTTGGAGATTGGTCAGTTGTCCATCATCTGTGATATCGAAGGAAATCTTGGGGTCACTTCCCTCCCAATGGCCCGCTTTTGGCTGGGTCGGTTGAGTTCCACCAAGAAACGCGCAGGCGGTAGTCGCAAGGACTACAGCCAACAAGGCGCAAAGGATTGGTTTCATTTCGGCCTCCACAAATGGGTCGCGCGAAAATATCCCTCCCATACTCTGACTAAGATTATACGTCCGCCAATCGTGTATTACAACCATAGCCCAATTTTCTGAGGGCTGTGCTTAAAACACCAGCGGCGCAGCCTGAGGAAACCAGGTCGCGCCGCTGATTGGTACAACTACTCCAACTACCTGCTACTGCCCTGCCTGACCTTGACCAGAAGGGACATAGAACACCTTGATCATCAACAACCCGATCGGGACCGACAACAGAAGGGCGATAAAGCCATACCCAAGTTCATTCGAGGCAACGACCGCGATGATCAGAACCGCAAGCGGTAATACATCCCAAAGGCTTTTCATGTTGACATCCTGTCTTGAATAAAGATCAGCAGCGCGGCCTGAGGGGGGCAGGTCGCGCCGCTGACTTCGGCAGTATATCACACTTCATCAAGCATGGTCGGGGCCCGATCCACCAGCCAGTCGCTGGGTTTTCTCCGCCAAGTCACCCCCCCGCATCCAGATGAAAATTCTCTTATCAGAGCATTGGACGCGGCCCCACCCAGCCTTGCAGAGAGGGCGGCCGCGCCGTGTTGGACTCGCTGGCCGTTGCGCTTGTTGTCCAGGGCCAGGCGCGGCAAACGGCCTCCCACTCCGCATAACTGGGCAGCGAGCCTTTCCGCTTCAAAACCAGGTGATACATCGGCTCCTGGTTCGTGATCGTGATCATCAGGCCGCGGCTTAATTTTCGTTGAATGGGCTGGCTGGGATGGAAATCGGCCTCCTCCACCATTTCCCGTAGCAGGTCGGAAAGACCATACCTTTTACCGTTCTTTTTAGGTTTCATGTTTTGTTACCTTTGAACTAGAGTTCCCCTGCACTGGGATCCTTGGGAACCCCAGTGTAGGGGGATTTCCCTTGGAGGGACCAGGCCGGTACCCCTATTGGCCCGGCCAGCCGATCTGTCCCTGGCCTTCCCGTACGGCCCAATAGATGAGCCCGCCCCAATTCCAGGAGTGTTGATAGCGGGGATTGTCCACGTGGTTGGCGTCGTCCATGCGCCGCAGGGTCAGGTTGTTATCCCAATAGGCGTCGGGCTGACCATCGCCATTGGTGTCTGCGGCAACAGCTGGCGGCAGGCCGTTGACCTCGGAGGGCGGTATTTCCCCGCTGTTGGAATGCGGCCGCCATTCGTAGCCAACGATCACCCTGTGGCCCGTGCCGCCCCCGCAGTTATACCCTCCGCCTCCAGCGGGTCCCGGCACACATTCCTGGATGGCCTCATATTCCAGATAATGCACCTCCCAAAATAGTTTATACGGGGTACGCCCATCCCCGACGAACAGGGGCAAGTCCGCCGGCAATTCCTCCAGGCCGCCGATGGAGCCAGCCAGCGGACCAGCCCCCACAGAAGGATGGGAGGGAACCTCCCATTGCACCAGAGTCGGGGTGCCATTGTCTCCCTGATTGGGCAGGGACAACCTGCCCACTTTTGGCAGGGAGACCGCCATGGGACCAGCCGGCCGCAGGGTCAGGGTCAGACGCAGATCCTGCCAATCACCTTCCTGCGGACTGCCTGGCGAACCACCGCCGTAGGGCAGATAGTCCACCCCGCCCGAGCCGGAGGATGTCGGGGTGCCGCCATTGCGCAATGCTGTCGGCCAACGCACCAAGGTCACGGGATAGGGCCGTACATCCAGAAACATTTCCGGGAAGGAAACGCGGGCACTGACCTCCCACTCAGTGTTGGTGCAGGTGACCCCGCCACCGCTCACGGAGAAGATGGTGCATGGATGCTGCGGCCCCGACGCCTCCAAGGTGCATGGCATGTCATCCACTGCGTCCCCACCGGATTCAATCGCCTGCCCAGTGCAGTTATCGACCCAGATCGGGATGGCATCACAGGTACCGGTCTCGGGGTCATAGGCGGTGACCTGATAGACCAGATGCTCACCCGGCGTGCAGGTCCCGCCCTCGCCGCTGCCATCACCCTCCCCACCACCACCTCCTCCGATCGTGCACACGATGCTGCCGTCCGGTTGAAAACTGCAGGTGGGAGTACCCGATTGGGCCCGCGCACACCTGAATTGAAACAGGATCAGGGCCAACAGAATGCCCAGGGTAAGAATCAGGGAGCGCTTCACGGCTGGCCTCCATCGGTGTCGTCAGTCAGTCCGTCCAGAATGGTCTGTTTCTCGTATTCGCTGGTCATGTCCTGCCAACCCTGCGGCGGAGGCTGTAGGATCAGGCCGTAGGTATCCTGCAGCCAGTCCGCATCCCAGGGACGGGAATCATACAGGCCGGCCATGGTCAGACGGTCACGTGCATTGGCATGCAGGTCTGTGATCGGTTGCCAGGGATCGGTTTGCGTTCCCAGCCAGACCCATTCCCCTCCACCCAGATATCCAAACAGCAGGAAGGAGCGCATGGGTACAGCGGGGGCTGTATACACGTGATTGAAGAGAGAATAAACGATCTTGGTATTAACGGCGTCCTCGGCCACCAGACAGACCACCGGGTAATCGCCGCCCCAGGTATTCAGGCGATTGCCCACCACGTTCGAGGTGCGAAAACAGCCGCGCAAGCCATAGGCCACGGCCGGTTTGCCCTCATTCGTCAGGCGCCACTCAGTGAAATAAGGGTTGGTGGGGATGAAACTGACTGGCACGGCCAGCGGGCCGGCTTCGGCAGGGATCTGCACTTCCTGCAGCGCCCGCATGGGCATGCGGGCAAAGCCCAATTCCCGCGTGGCTTCGGCACGGCTGTAACCCTCCCGCACTGCCAGGGCCCAGGCCACCGTCCTCTCCAGCCCCTGGTAGACGCAGGCGGGCTGAATGATCTGATAAGTTTCGCTTACATAGGATGGGACCAGCGTCCAGTCGCCTGCATCGGTCGGGCAGCCCATGGGTGTTGGGACCTTCGATGGGGAAGGCGTTGGGACAGCCGTCTGGGTGGGCAGCTCAACGGACAGGGGCGCGGCATGAACTTCCTGCCTCAGCAACCGCTGGTTCGCGAGAGCAATCCCACCGCCCAGGAGCAGCATGGACAGGATCAATCCAGCCAGGACCGTATAAGCGCGCGGCTGTCGCCGCCCGGCCAGGTCCCGAAAGGTCAGGTGGTCCAGGATGGTGTTCCAGAGTTGATTCAAGATGGACTCCACTTCATTGATCGCCGCGGGTGACGCCATGCGCCAGATAGCCAATGGCGCGGACCGTGACCCAGCGGGAGGGTAACAGATAACCGGCGGAACGGGTCTCGGCCGTCACCAGGCAGGCCGGCCTTCCCTGATGACGCCCACAGGAGACCGAGACCAGCCGGGCCTGGGCCGGCCGTTGGGTGTTGAAATACTCCGCAGCAATGGCATCTCCGCCCGCAGTGGCTGTGATCGTCCCGTCCGGGAGGACCGTAATCTCCTGCGCCCCGGCGTGCGCGGCCAGGTCCGCGGCCGCCACGGTTTCCATGATGCGGGCATTTGTCAGCATGTAGTCCAGGATGCCCAGCAGGAACACGGCTGTCAGGGGCAGCAGCATGGCAAAGAGCAGGATGGATTGCCCACGTTCACTGGGGCGTTTTTTCATTGCCATCTGGCCTTCCAGGTTTCGGAGCGGGAGACGAACCATTCGTCTCCCCAATCTGCCTGGTCGGATCCCAGCAAGGATTGGAACAGCGACGGTACCCAATAGGAGACCCGACACGCCCCCGCCAGGCCGGGTCCTGCAGGCGGCGAGACCTCCACACGATATTGCACGCCATAGGTCCCGGACCAGTCCGCATCCAGGGTCTGCCAGGCGGCGCGGAGCGCGTTTTGCCGGGCGCGGGCAGGGTCTGGGGATTGGGACAGGAATTGCGAACAGGCATAGGCTGCCGCGGTGGATGCGGTGCGCGCGCGGTGCATGGGGATCCAGGACAGGAGGCCAAAGGCCATCAGCACCGCCAGCAGTGCAAACAGGGCAGTCTCAGGCATGGCCTGCCCGCGTTCGGACCTGCGCTTCATTCGATGCCTCCTGCTGCAGGCGGACCGGGGTAAAAGCGCCACAGGCGAAAATAGGCAGCGGCGCGTTGAGCCTCCACCAGGCGGATCCCGAAGACCCAGGCGCGCGAGTCCTCCACCGAGATCCGGGAACGGACCTGGCGCGGGCCTTCCTGCCCGGTCTGGATGCGGTCGGCCAGATCCGGCCACAGGCTGGAGGCGCGCGCGGTTTCGATCATCGGGCGGGTATACGATCCGCCGGCCACCCCGCTGACGAACACCCCCCAGTCCACAGCGGCAGCCCGAAAGGCGTAGAAGGCGGCAAAGGTCATCCCGAACAGCAGAAGGATCAAGGGCGGGATCATCAGGGCGAACTCGGCCATGGCCTGGCCACGCTCCCTTCGGCGGGGCATCTAGCCACCCCGCGCGAGACGTAGCGCCTCGATGCCGGCCTCGAAGGCGGCCTGCAGTTCGTTGCGGTAACGGGAGATCACGGCAATGGCCACCACTCCCACCGCCCCCAGGATCAGGGCGTACTCCGCAAAGTCCTGGCCGTCCTCCTCGCGGATGAAACGTTTCAATAATTTGAGCATGGGTTTCTCCTTGTTTGAATTAAAATCGGCTGGCAGTGTTCTGCCAGCCGGGATGATAAGGAAAGTTAGGGATGGGTATGAATCAGACGTCGCTTGGCACCCCAAGTCCAGTCACTCAAAAACTGAGGCTTATTAATACAGATGACCACATGCAAATGACCTATTTTTCATAAAGGGGACCAAGTATTTATAAGTCAAGAAGTCCCTGGGAGGGCCAATGCATGCTGACAAGGATTTCCCCTTGGGGATGATTTTGTTCCATGGGCAACCTCCCTCGACGATTGGTATGTTTTTTCTGTTCAAAGGAGTTGCTTCAGAAAGACCAGATCCCTTGGATCCTGTACTAGCGATATGATATACGCTCTCCTGGCTTCCAGCCTATGCAGTCTGCCTTCCGTGGAGTACAGTCTGACATGCGCCTGACCCTATTCCTGCACACAGCCAAACATATCACATCCATGGATTCCAAAATACCTGCATCCGTGAGGATCCTTCCAAACTTATTGATAACCAGGCTGAATATGAGAACAACCAAGCACTAACGCGGCGGCGATTTCCAAAAGGAATATCCCCGGCGGGACAATCAACAACAGTTTATTTTCCATGAACTAGGCAACAATTCCATGCGCCACGACCATGTAAAGCAAAGCCATGCATCACGGGGTTATGATGAAAAATACTGCCAACATTCTGTATCGGAGATAAGAGCTGATCGACTCTTGTGGGTAAACGAATTGGAGTACCAATCTGGACAGCCATTAAATGCAAGTTGCTGCCAGCATAACAAGGACGGAATAACGATTTGCGTAGCCGCCATATTCAAACAGCAGATTCAACATCCCAAACAAGACCAGAGACAGCAAAAAGAACACGTTGACTGCCCGAACAGCGATGATCAGATTCGTTGCCCTGGCATTCATGCAGGCATACCAATTCCATGCGCTGTGGACGAAGAAATGCCATACGCCAAGGCCGATTGATGCACTGCTTCCGATGGTCGCCATGATCTTGACGAGTGAATTTGTCATTGAGTCCATTCCTTCTGGAAAACATCAACCGCCATTGTTATCCGGCCCCGATGCGGTCCGCCCGCATCCACGAGCCCCTGGTATCAGGAACATTCCTGACCAAAGTACCCTAAAGATGGACGGTCCTGTCGCTGGCGTGCAGTTCATCGATTTGGGACTTTCCTTTGGGATCCATCGCATCAGTGACGGAGTAGATGATCTGTCCCGAGATCTGACATTCGAAATAACCTTCGTATTGCGCGCCCCTTTCGGTGCTTTTGATGACACCCGACCAGTCAACAACTTCTTCTGCGGCGACGGGAGGCATGGAACTCCCGTGGTTAATGGTGTGCGTGACCCATGTCAGGCGACTCTTGGGGAAGAGTATGTGGGGATAAAGATTTTAGGATCTCATCCATTGGCGCCTTGTCGTGCGTCAGCGTGCCATTTTGTGCCATCGAACGGAGCATCACGAGAAGCGTGGTTTTGATCCACAGTGATTGCCACGTTCCCCTTTTTGTGCCCCAGTTCCACATAGCGATGCGCTTCGGCCATCTGTTCCAGCGGATAGGCTCTATCGATGGCCGGCTTTATCCTCCCCTCCTCAATCAACTTTGTGAGGAAGACAAGATCCTTGATCTTCTCATCCGCCGATCTCAATCCCGCCGCCATAAACCTTACCTTTTTTCCGCCGTGTCTTGCAGTCCACAGCGCCTGGAATATCACTGCCGGCGAGGGGACCGTGGCAAGATAGATGCCTTCCTCCGTCAGCGAGTCCCTGCACTCCGAAAGCAAGCACTTGCCCACCGTGTCAAAAATAATGTCATATTTCTGTCCGTTCTCGGAAAAATTCTCCTTGGTGTAATCAACCACGTCATCAGCTCTTAGGGAACTGACCCATTCCAAATTTGCGGTGCTGCACACCCCGGTCACATTGGCCCCGTAATACTTGGCCACCTGCACCGCCGCGCCAACCGAGCCGGAAGCCCCATAGATCAACACGGATTGTCCACTCTGGACGTGTCCCCTATCCCAAAGGAAGGGCAGTGCGGTTAATGCTCCATTCGGGATGCTGGCGGCTTCTACATAACTCAGATTGACCGGCTTGATCGCCAGCGCCCCGTTTCCAGGCATGCATTTGTATTCAGCATACGCGCCAAACATATCGAAGCCGAATACCCGATCGCCCGGTTTGAAGCGGGTCACATCCCTGCCGATTGATTCGATTTCCCCGGCAAACTCCTGCCCAAGAATCGGGTTTCTGGGTTTCAGAAATCCGTTAAACCCCGGGGAAGCCCGCATGTCCGGGTCTTCTTTTACGACGGTTGTTGCATACATTTTTATCAGGACTTCATTCGCCTTCGGAGTGGGCTTTTCAACATCTCGAAGTTGAAGAACGTCGGGCGGGCCAAATTTTGTGTACACAATCGCTTTCATTAATGGTTCCTTTCATGATCAAGGTAATAATTTCGTTTCCAATTTCAGTTTTCATCGGCCCCCTGGTTTGCACATATCAAGTGTTGGGGCCCAGCGCGAACGCATCATCGTGCCACGCTGTCACAGCAGCATTGTGACGCAGCATGAGGATGCCCACCCATGCGGACCATACCATCATCCCGGCCCAAAAATCATGAACATGACCTCTGCCAAAGGGGGAATCATCGTGAGGCTGCCTGCAATACCGGGAAACACGCCCAGGTGGCCAATTGTCCTGGTAAGCCCTCCCATTCGCAAAGTGGCCAGACGTAGTAGAAGGACCCATAAGCTGCGTGCCAGTACTGTCCATGCCGCCGCTTGAGCCGGGGCGCTGCCATGAAGATCGGCGACGATGCCGAAGTTATGCAGCATGAGGTCACTGGTGCCAATGGTCGGGCCCGCCCAGAGAAACCCAAAAACTACTGCTGCCGCCAGTAAAGTTGGCGACCCCGCCTTCAACCGTTCCTTGCGTGCCAGCGACAGGATCACCAACGTGATGACGGCCCCCCAGTCTACGATCCATTTCCAGAGGTACGCAAGGACCTGGTGGCTGGCCAGGATCGTCAGGGATTGATCAGGCGCAGCATCCAGGAGAGGAAAATCCATTGCAAATTCTTCATCATTTGCCCCCTTTGGAGCGATGGTGTGTTTTGATTCATTGGTATTTTTCCCAATCTAGTGCTTTGAAAAACGAACCGAGCGGGTTAGTATTGACGAAATGGAATATGTAGCGAGACCAATTGAGATCAGGATGAATGACCACGTTGCGCAGGGGCCGATGATTTGTTGTATTGCATAGAAATCACCTTTGTCGCTGGCAAGATACGCAATCGGTTCAAATACAAAGTCGCATGCGGGCCTGAGGCACAAAAGCATGAACGCCAGGCCAATCAAAAAAGGGCTCCTGGGAAAACCGCGACCAAAGACTAACAATGCTACAAAAAAACAGACAAGATCCAGCAGGTATGGGAAGGCGGTCATCATTAATTGTTGCCAATCTTGAGTAATTCCACTTGGTATGAGCCATGCACGTGCGAATTCGCCTAACCAAAACCTTGGAATGAGTTTCCAAACTAAAACTTTGCCTCCTACCAGATAAATGCCGGCGGCATGACTCAACTCATGCAAGGGTGCATAGGTAAAATACCAAAGGATGGGGATGACCACGAGAGGCGGAATCACCTCACGCAAGGACCAGTTCCCCTTGATGTATAAGACAAGCAAGGGCGTGACGACGACAACCAAGATTTCAAACGTGTATAGCAGATAGTTTTGCATGGTCGGCCTCGAAAGGCAGGCAATTTGTTTGACTGTTTGCGACCCAACAGCAGGATGGGAATGGATGCGCCAACGCCGGTCGATGTCTTCATCCGCCGGACTACCCTCAGGTCAGTTCCAACTCCAGGCATACCAGACCGTCACACCGTTGAAAACCAAACTGACAGCCAGCAGGAATTTGTCAAATAAAGGTGGATAGGTGGGCAAGCCGGCCAGGTTGAACAGGAAAAAAAAGACGGCTACGCCGATATTAGCCCATCGGCTCGCTGGCTGCGGCAAGACCAGGGTCAGGAAGACCATCAGGATCGGCGTCAACATCAGAACCGCAATCCCCAGCCAGACGAATTGATTTAGATTCATGCCGGCCAGGGCCTTTGTATTGTCGCCGCCATAATAGATGCGCAGGACATCGCCATATAGATAAATCAACGTGGCGGCCACCCAGGTTGCAGAAAGAATGATTCTAGTATCGGGCATGGTTTTCTCCTTCATTCTGATACCGTGATGACCACTTTGCCGCGGGCGTGTTCCTTGTCCAGATGGCGGAATGCCTCGGGGGTTTCGCACAACGGGTAGATTCGTTCGACGACCGGCTTGACCTGCCCGGTTTCGAGCCATTCCTTCAATTCTGTCAGGTCTTTGCCGTTCGGCACAGCGAAATACATGCCCGCCAATTGACGCAGGAACGGCGAGAGCAGAAACGCTTTGAACACGTATCCCATGCCGTTGCGACCGCTATTGGGGACGATCCGCCCCTGTGGCGTGAGGACCCGCATGAGGTCTGAAAATGAATGGCTGGCAACATTGTCAAGGATCAGGTCGTAACGTCCTCCATTATGGGTGAAGTCCTCTTTGGTATAGTCGATGGCCTTGTCCGCGCCGAGGGAGAGCACCAATTCCACATTCCGCGTGCTGGATACACCGGTCACTTCGGCGCCGAGCGCTTTGGCGATCTGCACGGCAAAGGTGCCCACCCCTCCCGAAGCCCCATTGATCAAAACCTTCTGCCCTGGCTGCAACCTGCCAATATCGCGCAAGCCTTTCAAGGCGGTAATCGCGGCAGTGGGAATGGCGGCGGCTTGCTCAAAGGTGAAGTTGGCGGGCTTGAACGTCAGTTTCTCCTTAGCCACGCTCACATATTCGGCAAGCGCGCTGCCACTGGAGGCATACACTTCGTCACCGGGGCGGAATTGCGTCACGCTGGATCCAACTGCCTCAACCACCCCGGCCATATCCTGTCCCAGAATATAGTCTTTGGGCCTGGGAAACCCGGCTGCCAAACGAATGGGCCACGGGCTGCCCCGCATGGCAAACACATCCCCCGCGTTGATGGAAACAGCTTTGACGCGGACCAACACCTGGTTATCTTTCATCGCTGGCTGGGCGAGCTCAGCCAGTGCGAGAACTTCGGATGAACCGTACTCGTTTTGAACAATTGCTTTCATGGGAATTCCTTTATATTACTTTTCAAAACTGGGGAGGCTGAGAGTCAACCTCTCCAGTTTTTGCTTGCTGTTGAAGTTTGAGGCCGAAAAGGCTGTCGTATCAAGCCACCCGGCTTGAACTCTTGCGCAGAAGAACGATGCCCAGCCAGGCGAACCAGATGATTTGCCCCAGGCCGAAGACGCCGGTCAAAGCGTTCAACGCTGGGAGGATCGTGATGACGCCAACCGCACCAACAAATAAGCCGAGAATGTTCAGTCCCTTGGGAAGCCCGCCAGCCCGCAGCGCTGCCAGGCTGACCAGCAGTGTCCAGGTGCCGCCGAGGATTTCCCCATTGGCATTGCCCAGCCCGTTTGCCATCGCTTCGATGGCCTGAAAGGCCGATACCGCCTGGGCAGGGTCTTTGGCATATAGTGCGACGACGGTGGCCAGCCCGGCGTTTGCGACCATGCCGCTGGCAATCAGCGAACCAGCCCAGATGATTCCGATCACGGCTGCCGCCTGCATGAGGGCCGGTGCGCCAGACCTCATGCGGTCGTACAATGCCAGCGACAGGACGATCAGCGCAAAGCCAAAGAACACATACATGAGCAGGTTGGTCGAAAAGACGACCGTCTGTTTCTCGATGTTCAAGGCAACCTTTTGCGCCGGGTCGGTGATGCTGAGATAGTCCAGGATGACGAGAAAGATAACGATTCCGATCAGGTGCGCGGCTGCCATGTACAGCGCGGCGATGCCGCCGGATTTCTGCAGGGTTTTCATGTTTTTCTCCTATTATTTTGAATGATTCATGCTTCGATGTTTTGCCAGGTCCATGCAAACCAAAGGATTAGCAGCAGGCAGAGGGTTTCGACCGTGGCGATGAATAGGTAGTGGGGATAGGACGCAGCGCCACCCCATATGTAGGCAATGGTGAATATGCCTGCAATGATATTGACCCAGCGATTCACTCCGTACTTCAATACGCGGGAAAGGATGATCATCGCGACTGGAATCTCCATCATGATCGCGCCGGCCAGCATCAATTGAGGGATCGTGGCGCCGGTGCTGACTGAGGTTTTCGCCACTTCATCGAACACCCCAGGGATATGTAATGAAAGAATATCCGCATAAGCCATATTAATCATGACCACGATCCATAATGTTGAGAGCAGAGCTTTTTGATCCATTTTTTCTGAGGTCTTTTTGATTGAATTCATTTTTATTACTCCATTTTTTGAATGATGTTGATGAGTTTCGTGGGATTGGACTTGAATGACCGAGACCAACGACATTCCTACATCACGCACTTTTTTCAGCAGGCCATGCAGAGCGGACTGATCTGCCACAGGTCCGGAAAGAAGCGTGTCGCCGTTCTCTTCCAGGGTGATGGTCAGGCCATCGAACCATATCGCCCATTGGGCATCCAAATGTCCCTTGAGGCGGATTTCGTAGAATGGAATGGTTGAAGACGGTCTGTCAGTCATTGGTATCTCTCGGTTAATCCGCCCGAAAGATACCGCTGGATGTGGTGAGGCGTCATCACCACATGATGTGATTGAGATGGTGATTGGACGAAAAACAAAAAAACTCCAGCAGGTGAGGCTGGAGTTGGATTGGAGAAGTTACAGCAGTTAGAACAGACTGAGTTCTTCCGCGCGGCGGACCGCTGCCCGTCGGTTGTTGACCCCCAGTTTGTTGAAAATATTTTTAGTGTGTGTGCGTAGAGTATTGAGCGACACGACCAATCGCCCGGCGATTTCAGGTCCGCTCAGATCGCTGCGGAGCAATCGGAGCACTTCCAACTCGCGCTCACTTAAGGGGTCGACAAGAATTTTCGACGCCTGCATTTGCGTCGTGCGCAGGTGTTTCGGATTTTCGAATTTCGACTCAGGTTGTGGAAAAGCAGCCAGGATTTTCTCTACATAGCTGATCAATCTGTGATCCCGGCCGTGCGATTGTTTTTCGATCTGCACTCCGATATCCAAAATCAACAATCGCATCCCTTCGCCTTCATCTGCGAAAATGCGGAGGTAACCCTCCGCCTCGGCCAGGCCCAGTGCGCGCCCCAGCGCGGCAAGCGCCCGGGTTTGCTCACCCTGGGCCTGATGAAGGAGCGCCTGAGTCAGCAGGATTTCGATCACACTCCCCACCCGTTTTTGGGATTCTGCCAATGCCAGCATGCGTTGCAGTAATGGACCGACACCATCGAAGGACCGTTCCGCCAGGCGCGTCCGTGCCAGCGTGAGATATTCGTACTCGCCCAGATAATTCGCCTCATCCGCGACCGAGAGGCCGCGTTCCCGCACCCAGGCTTGAGCCTTGTCCAGCCGCCCCTGTTTGAGATGGACTCGCGCCTTGTGGGCTTCGATCGGCTGCAGGTTGGGAATCGCGGTTTTGACATAGCCTCGCCTGGCTTCGTCGAGCAAGTCGAGCGCCGCATCCCACTCTCCGGCGGATTCTTTGAGTCGAGCCAGAGCCAGGTTCCAGCGGTGCCTCCAGTCCACCAAAGTGGTATGCTGACCCAAATCGGCAGCGGTCTGCCAGTGCCCGGCAACGGCTTTATCATCGCCTTGTTCATGCGCCAGCAGAGCCAACCCCAGGTGATGATGGGCGGTGACCGATTCGGCTTCCTGTCCCAGCGCTGCGGCTTGTTCGATAGCCTGCCGAAGGGTCTTTTGGGCTTCCCCTAGACGACCCAATGCCACTTGCATATCTGCCACAGCAAAGGCGCTGGCAATCACGAACACCTGGTTGCCCAGTTTCTGCATGTTGTCTGTCCAGCCACGCATGGCGCGGAGGGAGGCTTCCAGGTCACCGGTTGCCCAATGAGTTAATTCCAGCGTGATGGCGGCTTGGGCGCGGAGGTAAAGATCATCCTCGGCGATGAACTGAAGGGACAGCTCGGCATACTTCACTGTTCCAGCCAGGTCGCCCCGGTTTTGGGCGTTGGAAGCGCGGATCAGGGCAATGTTTCCCGCTATGGACTTTGACTCATTTGAATCCGTCACACCAGCCAGAGCGATCTCGGCGTTTTGCAAATGGATTTCACTCGAATCCATATCTCCGGCGTCGGAATAAGCCGAACCAAGTTGGAGACATAACCTGGGACGGGAGCAAATAGCTGCATCGGGAAGTTTTTTCACCCAACCAAGCCAGGCGGCGGTCTGGAAATTGCGTTCCATGCCCTGCCAGGCGGCTTCAGCCAAACGCGCCGCCCGCTCGAAGTCACCGGCTGCCAGGGCGTGGTGGAAGGCGTTGGCAGGATTGGAATTGGCTTCATACCAGATGCTGGCGCGCAGGTGGTAGTTGACAAGCTCCTGAGGCTGACCAAGGCGCTGGCGCAGCAATTCTCCAAAGAGATGGTGATATCGATACCAGCATCGCTCGTTGTCCAGAGGAACGAGGAACAGGTTGGCACGCTCGAGTTCTTCCAGGGTCGACTGCCCGGAACCGGACGGAGTTTCCAGCACGGCCTCGCAGAGTGAACCGCACAGACGGTCCAGAATGGAAGTGTGCAGCAGGAAATTTTGCATCTCGGCGGGCTGGCGTCCCAGAACCTCCTCGACCAGATAATCCAGAACAAAACGGTGGCTGCCGGTGAATGATTGGATGAACCCCGCAGGATTAGACTGACCCTGCATGGAAAGCGCCGCCAATTGCAGACCGGCGATCCAGCCTTCGGTGCGGGTTTCCAATGCAGATATGTCCTCAGTCGAGAGGTTCAATCCCATCCCACGGTTAAGGAACTCAGCGGCTTCGACCGGCGTAAATCGCAGGTCGGAGGCGCGCAGTTCGGTCAGCTGGCCGCGGGCGCGCAAGCGCGAGAGGGGAAGTTGTGGATCCTCCCGAGTGGCGAGGACCAGATGCATCTGCGACGGCAGATGGTCGATGAGGAAGGTCAGGGCCAGATCTGTCGCCTGGGAATCGAGCGAGTGATAGTCATCGAGGACGAGGAGAAAGTTCCCGGGGGTTCCAGATATTTCATTGAGCAGGGCAGCCAAAATGGGTTCGTTTGAGGGTGGCTGGGCGGATTGGAGCGCACCTAACACCCCCCCACCCAATCCAGCGTGGATGGTCTGTAACGCCGCGATCACATAAGAGAGGAAGCGCACTGGATCATTGTCCCCTTCGTCCAAAGACAACCACGCCACCGGTCTTCCACAATCGGAGACCCACTCGCCGGCCAGGGTGGTCTTGCCAAAACCGGCGGATGCAGAAATAAGAGTGAGCTTGCAGCCTTTGGCCAGGCCTTGGTTCAACTGTTCGATCAGGCGCGGGCGGGACACCATGCCAGGCCGGAGCGCAGGGACGTAAAGTTTTGTGGCCAGGATCGGCGCAACCATGCATCCATTATAAAACATGCCCTTCGAAACGAATCCACTTTAAAACCTGAAATCAACCAGAGGAGACCCGACCTCTGAAATTCCCTGTAGTTGGCCCGTCGTTGGACCAAAGAGGAGGAAGTGCCGTCCGGTGAACATCCGTTTCCGGCCCGGCCCAGACCGGGTCATGGCAGCCTGTCGGTCCAGTCCAATCCAATTCGAATCTCGATGTCCACGCCCGCCTCTCCATCGGTTTGCAGGACCAGGCGGTCCCCCGTCACTCCGAACAGTTCGATCAGGTAGCGCCAGGCATACAGTTTGGGCGCATACAAGATCAGCCTGCTCCGTTCCAGCCCCTCGCCCGAGGAGTCGACCCCCACCACCTGCAACCCCCGGGAGGACAGGATCTCGGCAGTCCGCTGGCCCAGCCCGGGCAGGCTGGTGGTGTTGACCACCCGCAGGCGCGCCCCGTCGGCCTGGGCCAGGGCGAGGAGTCCGCCCTGGGCCTGGGGGTGAAGCGGTCCGCCGGGCAGGAAGAGTTCGTCCCGCAGGATGCGGATCGCATCCGGGTGGGGCCTCAACACGCTCGAGGGAATCCCGTTCAGGGAGACCGTGGCAAAGGAGACCATGCCCTCATCGATAACCCCCTGGCGAATGTTTCCTGCCGGGATTTCCTGTGCCAGTACGGCCAACTTCACGGCCTCCTCCAGGGAAAGGTTGGTGTGGATGCCGGCCGAGAAGTCCTGATACAGCTGCGGGGCCTGCAACAAAAGTTGGGAGAAATTGGCCGTGTCGAGCACCTTGTCCCGCACGGCCCAGACCACCTTCTGCTGGCGTTCGGCGCGGCCGAAGTCCCCGCCGCTGCAGCCCTGGGACTCATCCCGACAGCGTGCATACGCCAGGGCGCGCCTGCCATCCAGATGGCGCATACCGCAGCAGGTCAGCACAAAATGGTCCTTCCCCGAGCCGAGCGGATCCAGTTTCAACTTCTCATCGGAATAGAGGTCGATCCCGCCGATCCGATCGATCACGGAGACGAAGGTGTCGAAATCGACCTGAACATAGTAATGGATCGGCAGGCCGATCAGTTGGGTCACCGTCTTCATGGCCAGGCCGGGGCCGCCGCCCGGCAGGCGGGCAGCCTCCCCCAGGGTCCAGGCCGTATTGATGCGGCTGTAGCCAAAGCCGGGGATGTTCACCCACAGGTCGCGCGGGATGGACAGCATCGCGGCGGTCCGGGTCAGCGGGTCCACGCTGAGCAGCAGGATCGTGTCGGTGCAGTTCGGGCATCCCTCGCCGCTGTTCTCCCCGCCCCGCAGTCCGAAGAAGGCGATCGTGATGCGGCTGGCCCCATCCCAGGACGGGGGTATCGCCTCGGGCAGGGTGGGAATGACTTCAGCGGCTTCTGTTCCAGGAGTCCCTGTCACGGGGGCCGGATACGGAGCCTCCGGCAGATCAGGTCTCTCCCCGCTGCAATAAGCGGGCGGAATGCCCGGTAGGGCCGTCACCCGCCAGCAGGCCACGCCCCAGCGTGTCAGCAGGAACAGGACCAGGGAGACAGCCAGCGCGCCTCCCCAAAAGAGGAGCATCCCTTTGGAATGTCCCGTCCGCTTCTTATCGGTTGTTTGCATGTCCCCGCCTACATCAAGCCCGCGCCCAGGAAGGGCGCCAGGATGGCCAGCACCAGGCCCAGCACCGCCATCACCCCGAACAAACCGGCCCGCTGGCGCACCAGGGCGGCGCGGGCCTCGGTCAGTTCCACCACTGTGCGGTGGACGGATTCCTGCAGGCTCTGCACGCTGGACAGGATGGGGCGGTTATTGGCGAAGAAATCCTGGATGTCGCGCAGGAAGAGCATGGCTTCCACGTCGGTGGGATCCGGCAGGTGGGCGCGGGTGACCTCCACGGCTTTGGAGAAATCGTCCACTTCCATGCGCGCCACCAGCAGTCCCAGCAGGTTGCAGAACGGCCCGCCCACAGCCGACGTACGACGCAGAGCCTCCTGCACCCCCACCCCGGACGAAAGCAATGCGCCCAGCACGGACAGGCCGGTCAGCATGTTGTTGCGCAGGGCTTCGGCGCGTTTGCGGGCCAGGCTCCGCAGGCGCGCATGGGGGCGGCGCAGGCCCAACAGGATGAAGAGCGCAGCCACCACGGGCGCGGCCGCGATCATGTTCAAGGCGGCCAGTGCGCCGGCCAGGAGTCCGCCCACCAGCAGAAAGGCGGAGAAATCACGCAGGGCAGCGGCATAGAAGTCCCCGGGCGTGTCATACGGATACCCCGCGCGTCGGAGCCACCCCACCACGTCCGCCAGATCACGCGCCCGCTCCGCATCGAACCGCGCCGGCCAGATTGCCACGAGCAGGGCCGCCCAAGTCGAACGCCGTTTTCCGCCGGTTCCTTCGGAGGGAAAGGGCATCAAACGCTGGCGGAGGAGTCCGCCCAACGCAGACTGAAAAGCGGTCATCAGTTCAAAGCCCAGCACGCCCAAACTGAGCGCGCCAAGGAAAGCCAGAAAGGTCATGAGGGGTCTCCTGTGGAAAGATCGAACTGGAAGTCTAGTAGTTTCTGAAGCGGGGCCTCGCCGGGCTGTCGCCCGCGAAAGCGCTTGCTGAACAGGGCCCGTCGCAAGGCGGACATGTGCGGATCGGAACGCAGGATGCCGTGCGGCGGGCGCGGCTCGGCATGGGGCAGGGCCCCGCTGCCGGATTCCCAGGCGCTCCCGCCGAACTCCATTGGCCACAGAGGATGCGCGCAGGGGTCCCAATCCGGCAGGCGGCCCATCTTCCAGGCGCGATGCCAGCGCCAGAGCGCCTCGAACCTCGGTCCCCACAGACCCCAGACCAGGTCCAATTGCAAAGGTTCGTCCCGCAGCAGGTCCAGGGTCTCGGCGCAGTGATGGCAGATCGGGACGGCATTTTCAGGTCGCGCATAGCGCCATTGAATCTCGGGCGGCGCTTCATGCACAGGCTTCAGGATCGGATGCCAGGAGGCCGGTTGCCCGCAGCGCATGCAGTGGTTGGGAAATTCATGCCTCCATGGAACGCCCGCCACCGAGGCCGCCACCAGTTCGTCGAGGTAGGGGGCCTCGGCCTGCAGCACCGAGTGGGAGAGCTTCACCGCCCCCTCGGGCAGGTTCCACTCGTCTGAAAAGTCCAGGAGGAAGCCGGCCGAGGAGACGATCTGCCCCCGCTCCCAGACGGAAAACCGTTTGCGCTGGACCTCGGACCGCACCTCCGCGCCGTGCGCCTCGCGGATGCGGCGGAGGTCGGCCACGGCCTCGGCCAGCAGGGCAAACAGCAGGCCATCCATGCGCAGATCAACATCCAGCGTCCCCTGCTGGGGCAGATCGGAGGAAAGGGAGAGGATGGGTTGCAGGCAGGCTTGATATTCCACCACCGGCCCGCATTCGATTACATAACGGCAGGCCGGCAGGCGCACGAACTTCCAGGGGGGAATCACCTGATCGAAGCGCACCAGTCCTTCGCCGTCCAGGGCAACCATCCGCATGGGGGGACAGAAGGCGGTATGGAAGGTGCGGGGCGCGTCGTGCGGATAAATAAAAGCCAGGAGGTCCTCGTCCAGCTTGTGCATGAACATGGCCCCCAGGGCGCGTTGTCCGGATGTGATCAACAAATGCAGTCTCATGATGGTTCACAGGCTCCTTCGCCAAAGAGGATGGCCCGCACGATCGGCAGGCGTAAGTTGCCGGCCCCCATAACCTTATTCCAGGCCGGGGCGAGCGCGTGATGGGTGGGAATGGGCAGGGTATAGCCCTGCTTGGGGGTGGCATCAATCAATTCCAGCAGTTCGGCCGGCGGCAGGTCAGCCAGCTGGCGGAAGATCCCGCGCGCTTCGCGCAACGGGTTTTCGCGCAGGCGACTGAGGGCATATCCCAGCGGGTCGGAAAGGTTTCCGCTTTTGGGGCTGGCGACATACAACACCCACGAAACAAAGGCATGCACGGAAGCCTGGACTTCGAGCAGTTCCTTCTGGACTTTGGGATGCACCTCGTTTTGTGCAAGCAGGGTTTCGAGTTCCCAAAAATCAGGAGCGACCGCCTCCGCCGCTTTTGCGCTTTGCGCGTGCTGGGTGGTGGAAGTGTTTTTCTTGTCGGTGTTTAAGGGGTGTTTAAAAGAGTTTAAATCACTCCCATTTGCGTCCACCATATGACTCCCATTTGCGTCCGCTAATGCTCCCATTTGCGTCCAGCTAATACTCCCATCTGCGTCTGCCATATGACTCCCATTTGCGTCCACCCTAATCCTCCCATCTGCGTCCAGCGGTTCGTCCAACAGCACCCGAAAAGCACGCGGCATGGACTCCACTCGCAGGTCAGCGTATGTCTTTGAATCAGGCAGTTCGATTTCTTGCAGAAAGCGGGAGAGGTTGCCCCCACGCTGTTTTGAAGCCCATTGCAGATGGAGCCAGGCTTGTACGGTCTTGTAGCGGTTGGAGCCGATCAGTTCCGCCATCTCCTGATACCCCCGCTTGAAGGTCACTCTATCCCGGCGCTCGCCCGTGCGGGCATTGATGAATGCCATATCGCGCGCGACCGTGATCAGCCAGGCTTGCGCAGGCGTCAGGTTGTACCGCTTGATGGTCTCCGTGATGAAGTAATGCGGGATGTGAATGTCGCCCAGGCAGTTGATGATCCGGCGATGCAGTTCCTGCGCCAGACGCTCGATCTCAGGTGAAAACTTTTCAACTGTTTCCAGCTTCGCCATATCCATCACCGTGTTCACGGGCGCATGAGGCAATTTCACATCCATTGGTTCGAGCAGTTCCATGACATCCTCGATCGCCAGCATTTCCTGTAAAGCGCTGGTGATGGAATTATGTTTTTCAATCAGTACCTTCAATCGCAGATGAACCGCAGTGGCGTCGGCGCGTGTCAGGCGCGGGGCCATGAAGACCTGGTAGCGGATCGGCGCGCGATGGGGACGCCCGTCTCGACCACGCCGGAAGCGACGCGCATCCTGAGAATCGACCCGTTTCACGAGTCCGGTCAGGTGATCCTGGATGGTGGCATGTTTCAACAACCGCCAGAAGGCACCATTGCTCAATGCGCTGAAACGCATTACCTCGAGACTGTGCAATGGTTTTCCGGATGGATTGTGCTGATCCTGCACCCTCCACGCCGCTTGATGGAATCCCACATACAACCATACCGCCTTGGGTCCGATCTCCATCCCCAGACGGCGCAGATAACCCTTCACCACGACCTGCTTGTGCGGCTGGACGATGCGGTCATAATCCAGCCACTGCACAGGCTCGATGTTTATTTCCGGTTCTTTCGTATCCTCGGCTTCGGTTTCCATTTCTTCCTGTGACTCATCGCCAACAATGAACTTCACAGAGACGGAACGATTCAACACGCCGACCAGTAATCTCTGCACTGTGCTGGTCAGGCGCGACTCCAGCCAATCGCGGGCATAGGCATTGCGCGTGGAAACAAGCAGCACATCGTTTTCTAATCCCAACGCTTGCGTGCCCAGCACCCAGGTTTCATACGAGGCGCGCGGCATGTCCATCTGCAATTGAGTCAGCACGGAACCCCAGGCTTGTTGAAGATCGCTCATGCAGGACCTCTTCGCAAAACAAGCCTGTTTTTTTCCACAGGTCTCACAGATCGTTCGCACAGGATGTCATGCATCCCAGCCCTTCCTGTGCGTTCAACGTAGGCGGCAACGCAGGCGGATACGTGGGCGGCACGTGGACAGGGCGCAGGCGGCACGTTGTCTCTGCCGCCCACGTTCTTCATCTCATTCCATTGATAAAGTGATTTTTGGCGGAATGTCATCATTTGCCTTTGTGCGCTAAAGTAAATGTGGTGGATTTCGGTTTGGGTTCAAGCACCAGCAATCCGGTTTCATGTGCTTTCAGACCAAAGCGCAGCAGGGCCGTGATCAATTCCCCAATGGGTACATGCAAGCCATCATCGGAGGCCAGCGCTGCCAGTTCCTGTTTGAGTTCAGGAGAGAAGCCACGCCAGGTGGTGATGACCCGCCACAAGGCTTCCGGTCGTTTATGTTTGGCAGTACGTTGAGGTCTGCTGATCGAATGTGCGGAGTCGCTTCGTGGGAAGAGCGTCATGCGCATGCGTTCCGGATTGGGACGCGGGTGGAGATCGAAATCCCCGCGTTCATAGGAACGCAGGGCATATTCGAGCACCACACATGCCACCTCACCTGAGGGGACTTGTAGATCATCCGCAATTGTCTTCACCTTCAATGCCAGTTTGGGATCGATGCCGCGATAGACCACCTTGCGGCTCTGTTGTTGTTTTTCCCACTGACGGTTGCGCTTGCGCGGCGCTGCCACACGTAGCGAGTCGTAGAGGCTGGGTGGATGAACTGGGTTGGGTGTTTCGGTCTTGTCAAAAGGGTCGCGTCGTCCGGTCATATCCACTCCTAGAACTTCATCACATGCTGGGTCAGCGCCTGATACTGCTTTGCAGCGCGACACAGCTCGTCCATTTCAAAGATCGTTTTGCCTTCGGCTGCACATTCCCTGAGCAGTGTGGAGCGATGGATGGGCGGCAGGACACTGGCGTCGAACTTTTCCTGCAAATTCTCCATCGTGGCTTTGCTCTCGCGGGTTTGTTCATCGTAGAAGGTCGGCAGAATGCCCAACAGATTGCCGCGCCAGTTCTTCCTTTCCTGCAGGATGCTCATCATGCGCAGCACCTTCGAGACGCCGTCGGCGGAGAGGAATTCGGTGGCAGTCGGCACGATCACGAGGTCGGCAGCCCAGACTGCCCGTTCCTGAATACCTCCGACACTAGGCGCGGTATCGAAGAGGATATAGTGGAGTCCATCCTTGAAGAAACGCTGGATGGATTGGCGGATGGCGGAGATGGGTTTGTCTTGTGCGTTGAGCACGGTCTGGGCCGCCATTGTCTGCTGGTCACCGGGTAATAGATATAGTCCTTCCCGCCCGGAGAAACGGACCCATAATTGCACAAAAGTGGTCTCTTGTGGTGTGCTTCCCATTGTGAGCAGGTAAAACGCGCCGGGTTCGGGGTTGCGTCCCAAGGCGGTGGCGGACTGCCCTTGTGGATCAAGGTCGATCAGCAGAACGCGCCGGCCTTTTTGGGACAGACCATGGGCTAGGGAAACGGCGGTGGTGGTCTTGCCGACCCCGCCCTTTTGATTGGCAATACAGATGACTTTGGTGGACAAGCTATATCTCCCCTAATCCTTGTGTGGGGTGCGCTTGATCGCATCCCGGACGACCACATACAGGATGGAGCCAATCCCCATGGAACCGAGTACAAACGCCACAGCGGTCAGGATGGCGTGCAGAGTTTCACCCATGGGAGCCTCGTTGTTGGGTAGGCATGACTGGCGGTTTGGTTACGGAGGCTTGCCCGGCATCGGATGCTTTTGCTTCCACTTTTTTAGTACGCACTCCCCAACCAAGGATCATACGATATGCCTGGCCAAGCAGTCTACGTTGTTCAGGTGTATATTTTTCTGAAGTAGGGGAAGCTGTCATGATGAAGCTCCGATTGGAAATTCCTGGGGCAATTTTGATTCAGGTTTGGGAAGCATGCCCTGCCGGATGACGTGGGCAGCTTGTGCGCGAAGCAGTCGCAGTTCCCGTTGGGCGAGCTGCAACAGCGCGTTGCGTTCCTGGTCCCCCAGATAGACGATGATCTTGGCCATAGGTCTCCTATTCAATGCTGAAATAAAATGAGCCGCGTTGTCGGCGGCTCATATAAATAGCATCTGGGAGTACGGGATCTCTACGGTTTGAAGTACGAGATGACTACGAAAATTTCCTTTGGTATTTGAGGGAGTTTTGGAGCCGAATGGTCTGATGGACGGTTTGGGTCGGGGGCGATGTCCACCCGGCTAGGATTGGTATTGGCTTGATTTGATCTCTTTCAAAATTCTGCGGCGCCAGTCATAGAAGGTGGTGGTTGCCATGAGCAGGATGCCGTCGGGGCTGCTGCCAAATTCCTGGGCAAGGAATTGTTCAAGTGTTAATGCGGTGATGGATGGATCGCGGCGCTCCCACTTCAGGACAGCTTTGCGTATTTGTTCCCTGGGGAAGCGCGGCGGTTTTCCGCGATGACGATCGGGGGAAGGGTCAAGGAGTCTGGGGAATTCAATTCCCTCCTGCGGGTTCTCATCAACCGGTTTTGTTTGTTTCCTGGGGGATGGATCGATCTTGAATAGCTTGGAGATCAGAGGAGTGGGCAGGTCCGGGCTCTGATTCCCGTTTTGTTCTTCAATGCCCCGTTTCAAGTCGCGGACCAGTCTATGCGTATGCACGGCTCCGCGGACCACAAAGATCAGGACGATCATCATGGATAGAGTCAGCGCGATCAATGCGGCTTCAGGTCCGAATTTGGAATGAAAGAATTTGCGGACCCAGTAAATGGGGTAGGCGAGGAAGGCAATCAGGATCAGTAACGACAGGTAATGCCCCCATAGCCTCTTGATGTGGTTCATTGTTGTTAACCTCAAACAATATGGTCGGGCGATACATTTTAGAGAAACCTTTTGGATAAGACAACTGATATTTGGTACTAATTTGATGGGATTTAACTCATTTTCAATCCATGACAGGGAATATTCGGAGACAAACCCGTAGGGTAACCGTACTCCCGCAGGCTATAAACAGCGGCAGGAACCTTACCAACCCAATAACACCAGTCTGATACCCATTTATGTAGACATTATTTAATGCCCACACTGGGTATAATCTCACATGGAGGCCCATTTCATGGAAGATTGGTTGACCACATACGAAGCCGTCCGCATCAGCGGTTATGAATTGGATTACATCCGAAAGTTAGTGCGCGCCAAAAAGATCGTTGGGCGTAAGTGGGGACAATCCTGGCAGGTCAGCCGATCCTCTCTTCAGGCGTTCCTGAAAACCAGGGAACATGAGGGACAGAAGCGCGGCCGCAAGCCCATTCCACGAGACAAGAAGTAGCCATTTGGAAGTTTGAGACTTGATATGTAGAATAAATGTGCTATAATAATTTCATTGCTGGCAATGAAATTTCCTGCCACAAAAAACGGGCCGCACTGGTGTTAGAGCACCGATACGACCCTTACCCAACCCACCGGTAGTAGCGGAGGGAAGGGCTGGTTTGATTATACAGCCCCTTTGATTCGCCCGGTTGGGATTCCATCATGGCGATTTGTTTTCCCTTTCCGGACAGGGACAAGCAGATCGCCATCCAAACAAAAAATCAAAGGAGATCTCCATGTTCAACCCCTCATCACCCCGTACTCAACTGATTTCCGCCCTTTCACGCATTCGTCATGAATGGCAGGATGCTGCCGGGAGCAACAGCCTGATCGAAGTGGACGGCAATATGGGCATGTTGCTTGCCGATCTGATCAACGGGATTGACCTTGGAACTACCGAGCAGGTTCAAATCCTTGGCGCTGATTTGTATCAGGAGCTAAAAGATTTCCTGCACTCCCCTGCCCACAACAATTAAATCGACCAGCCGGCCGAACGGCTGGAAAAAATATACAAAGGATTGTCTAATGAAAAAATACGCCGTTATTTACGCCAGAGTTAGTACAGATGAACAAGCGGAAAAGGGGCATAGCCTGCCTTTTCAATTGGAAGAATGCCGTGCATATGCAAACAGAATGGGATTTCACGTCATCCGTGAGATTGTGGACAACACGTCGGGCGCCACTCTGGATCGCCCTGGTTTTACCCAACTTGAGTCCATGCTTGCCAATCGTGAGGCTCAGGTTGTAATTGCCTACACTTCGGACCGAATCTCCAGAAATTATTATGACTATGTTCCATTAATTGGTAAATGGCAGGACAAAAATATTGAACTTCATTTTGTTGATCGCGGACAATCTCATAATGACCTTCAAGGCATGATCTCAGATGGCATTTTTGCAATGCTTGCCCATACCGAAAGATTAAAGATACTTGACCGTACAAAAAATGGGCGGCTCAAAAAAGCCAAGGATGATAAAAAACCTGTTATGACCGGGCAAGTCCCCTATGGATACGGGCGCATTGGAAAATCACGCGATGCAGAAATGATTATTGATTCCTTCGAATCCGAAATTGTAAAATTGATTTTCCGCTGGTACACCACTCATGAGGACGGCGGTCCGCTTTCTTTGATGGCAATCGCTAAACGCCTTGATGAAATGGGTATCAAACCCCGGTCTTCAAACGTTTGGCAACCCAACTCAATTCGCATGATCCTGATTAATGAAACATATGCCGGCATAAACTACTACGCAAAAACTCAAATCCTCAAAGACGGAAGGCAGGTTCCGCGCCCAAAGGAGGAATGGATTCCAATTGATGTACCTCATCTGGCCCTGGTGGATAGAGCCACATTTGATGCTGCACAGGTGAGGGCAAGACGTAATCAGGAGTTTGCAAAGCGTAACAGAAAACATGAATATCTCCTCGTAGGGCACATCCGATGTGCAAGCTGCAAACTGGCTATGTATGGCTTCCGAAAATGGGATGGGGCAACCCCATATTACCGTTGTGCAAGTTACAACAATAAGATAGCCGTTTGCTGGCATCGAAAACGAAGTGTGAAAATGAGGAAAGCGGATGAGGCAGTCTGGAAGTGGCTTACTTCATTATTGATGGATGAAGAAGCACTGTTAGCGGGGGTACACGATATGTCAGAAAAAAGGGAGGAAGAATTAGAACCCAAGCGGGAACGCTATGGATATGTGGTCAAAATTCTAAATACCACGTCTGAAAAAATTCAACGAATGGTTGATGAACTTGCCGACTTTGAAGGTGAAACTGTAAAGATAGCAATCAAGGAAAAAATACGCCAATTAGAATCTGAACAAAGACTTCTTTTGGAGGAAAAAGAAAAACTTGAGGAAGATTTGGCTGCGCTGGAAATCAGCCCTAATTTGGAAAACAGAATTCTGGAAATTTCAGCAAATGTACGAGGAAATTTACCTGAAGCAACCTTTGAAGATATGCGTGATTTGCTTGAGCTTTTCCAGGTAAAAGTTCTATTTCATGACCTTGGCGATCAAATCAAATTGCATGTGTCATGTGAATTACCGAATAGCGAAGAGGATATTGTGTTAAGTTCTTCTTGAAAAGTTTGGTCCACTCGTCCTTGCTGAGCGGGTGATGCGCGTCCAGCCAGCCTTTGAAGGAGTCATACCCGACTCGCAGGTCGAGAATCCGCTGCGCGTTGACGATGGCCGCGTTGACCTTGAGCCTGTTGCGGATGATGCCCGCATCGGCCAGCAGGCGGGCGCGATCCGCCTCCGTGTAATTCGCCACCGTTTCGAGGTCGAAGCCGTGATAGGCGCGGCGGAAGTTGTCCGCTTTCTTGAGGATGGTGATCCACGACAGCCCCGCCTGGTTGATCTCGAAAACAAGGCGCTCGAAGAGCAGGTTGTCGTCGTCGAGAGGAAAACCGTATTGGGTGTCGTGATAGGTCTTGTTGAAGGTGTCTTCAGGATGGGTGAGGCAGTATTCGCAGTAGGTGGTCATTTTCCTATTTTACTATCACCTTGCCGAAGCGCCATCCTGCTGGTTTCGCGTTGTGAAATATAGAAAAGCGCCTCCTGGTTTCCAGGAGGCGCTTCAACCCTAGAAGGCTTTATTCAGGTGATAGTACAGGTCGTTCCAACGAAGTTTGTCCTTAAACTCATCCACTTTGGTGTTCTCATCGATGAGCAGGAATTCCACGCCAGCCATCTCGGCAAAATCGTATAAGTGCTCCGCCGTGAGCACATAGCTGAAACTGGTGTGATGTGCCCCGCCTGCATAGATCCACGCTGCAGCGGCGGTTTTCAGATTCGGACGTGGCAGCCACAGGGCGCGTGCCACAGGCAGATTGGGAAGCGGCTCATCGGTCGGGACAACATCCACAACGTTGGCCACGATGCGGAAGCGTTGACCCATATCCATGATGGAAACGCCGATGGCGGGTCCCAGATTGGCGTCGAAGATCAGGCGCAGGGGATCCGCCTTTCCGCCAATCGAGAGAGGCAGGATGTCCAGCCTGGGTTTGGTGGCAGCGATGGATTCGCAAATCTCAAGCATATGGGCGCCCAACACCTTGTCGCCCGAAGCGCTGAAATGATAGGTATAGTCTTCCATGAAAGAGACGCCACCCTTCAGGCCCGCGCTCATCACCTTCATCGCCCGCACCAGGGCAGACGTCTTCCAGTCGCCTTCCGCGCCAAAGCCGTATCCGTCGCGCATGAGACGCTGCACAGCCAGGCCAGGTAATGGGGCCAATCCGTGCAGGTCTTCGAAGGTTGTCGTGAAAGCCTTGAAATTGCCTGCGCTCAAAAAATTGCGCATACCGACTTCGATGCGCGCACCTTCGACCAACGATGCATGTTTCTCGCCATTCGGCTGAAGCGCAGGGATGACATCATACTCGTCGAAATAGGCCTGCATCATCTTTTTGACGTCGGCATCGGAGGCGTCATTCACCGCCTTGACCAGGTCCCCCACCCCGTATCCATACACATCATATCCAAACTGAATCTGCGCCTCGACCTTGTCCCCTTCCGTCACGGCGACGTCGCGCATGTTGTCGCCAAAGCGGGCGATTCTGGCCCCCTGCCAATCCGCCCACGCGCAGGCAGCGCGGACCCAGGCGCCGATCCTCTTCTGAACATCATCATCCTGCCAATGACCAACCACCACCTTGCGGTTCAGTCGCATACGACTGCCGATAAACCCGAACTCGCGGTCCCCATGCGCAGCCTGGTTCAGGTTCATGAAATCCATGTCGATCTTCGACCAGGGAATCTCACGGTTGTATTGCGTATGTAAATGCAGGAAAGGCTTCTTGAGCTGATTCAGTCCTGAAATCCACATTTTGGCGGGCGAGAAGGTGTGCATCCAGGTGATGAGGCCTGCACAGTTCGGCGCGGAATTGGCCTCCAGACACAACTGGCGGATGTCCTCGGGCGTGGTCAACACAGGCTTGAAGACCACCTGCGCGGGGATTTCAGCCGAAGCGCCCAACGCCGCTGCAATTTCGCGCGAATGTTCCGCAACGCGTTCCAATGTTTTGGGGCCGTATAAATGCTGGCTCCCCGTCACAAACCATATTTCATATTGTTTGAGATCGATCATATTCGTTTCTCCTTGTGCTGCATTGCAAGGCAAAAGAACCCGCCTATATGCCGTTTATTGTCCGTACACATTCATATAACGATGATGCAATTGGTCGACCATTTCCTGTGGAATGACGTCAGGTTCACCGATCTGCATTGCAAGCCAGACGGTTCTGGCATTATCTTCGGTCATCACCGCAGCCTTGACGGCGGCTTTCGCATTCTTGCCAATCGTGAACACACCATGATTCTTGAGTAATACCGCAGGGGACTTTCCGATACTCTCGACCACCACCTTCCCGATGGCATCGTCGCCGATGAGCGCGAAACCACCGCAGGGGATGGGGCCGCCAAACTCATCTGCGATCGCGGTCAGGACGACAGGAATCGGCTTGTTCACAGCCGCAAACGCCGTCGCATACACTGAATGAGTGTGCACCACACCGCCTACATCAGGACGATGTTTATAGATATACAAATGGCTGTAGACATCCGACGACGGTTTGTAATCTCCCTCGACGATCTTTCCGTCGATGTCCATCACCACCATATGCCGCGGACGCATCTCCTCATAACGGATTCCGCTCGCCTTGATTGCAATCAACCCCGTCTCGGGGTCCCGCGCACTGACGTTACCACCCGTCCACACGACAAGATTATTCTTGGGTAATTCTAGGTGCAATTCGACCAGTTCTTCTTTAAGCTTCTCAAGCATACTCAAATCCTTGTTCCACGATCACGATGCATTACTTCAATCCATCTACCGCAGCCCGTTCGATCATCAGGCCTTTTTTGTATCGTTCCATGAAATCCGTAAAGCCGTTCACATCCCTTTGGTCGGGATGAACCGTCCTGCCATCCTCCCCAGAAAAGACTTTGGCAGAAAGATAGGTTTCCAGCGACTCATCCGCCGACTTATGAAGCATGTAAGAAGCCAGCAGCGCGATCCCCCACGCGCCGCCCTCGCCTGCTGTTTCCATCACAGAGACCGGGACGTTCAGCGCTCCCGCCATGATCTTTTGTCCCACTTCCCTTGTTTTGAAGAAACCACCATGCCCGAAAATCTGGTCGATCTTGACCTGCTCCTGTTCGAAGAGAATATCCAACCCGATCTTCAAGGCCCCAAGCGCTGAGAACAGGTGAACTCGCATGAAATTCGACAGCGTGAAGCGGCTCTCGGGAGTACGGACGAACAGCGGGCGTCCCGCCTCAAGATGGGTAATATGCTCGCCAGATAGATAGTTATAAGCCAGCAATCCGCCCCCATCTGCATCGCCCGCGAGTCCCTTTTGGTACAACATTTCAAACAATCTGGATTGATCAACGTCCAGACCAAGCGCCTGTGTAAATTCGTGGAAGAGTTCGACCCAGGCGTTGAGATCGGATGTACAGTTGTTGCTGTGCACCATCGCGACAGGCTTACCGGTGGGGGTCGTCACCATGTCGATCTCGGGATACACCTTCGACAGGGCCTTTTCCAGGACGATCATGGCAAAGACGGATGTCCCGGCTGATACGTTACCCGTCCGTTCTGCGACGCTGTTGGTGGCTACCATTCCCGTGCCTGCATCCCCTTCGGGCGGGCAGAACGGGACTCCCGCTTTGAGTTGGCCGGTAGGATCGAGCAGTTTTGTGCCTTCGGTGGTCAGGACACCCGCAGCGTCGCCAGCGACCAACACCTTGGGCAGAATCTCCTGCAGCGTCCACGGAATATTGTCAGCTTTGATGCGTTCATTGAACAGCCCGACCATGCGCTTGTCGTAGTCATTGGTCGTGCTGTCGATTGGGAACATGCCAGAGGCCTCCCCCACCCCCAACACCTGCTGCCCCGTCAACTTCCAGTGGACATACCCCGCCAGCGTGGTCAGGTGGCTGATATCCCTGACGTGTGATTCCTTGTTCAAGATCGCTTGATAAAGGTGTGCGATGCTCCACCGCTGGGGGATGTTGAATTGAAACAGGTCAGTGAGACTCTCCGCCGCCCCGCCGGTGATGGTATTCCGCCAGGTGCGAAATGGGACGAGGAGATTCCCATCCTTATCGAAAGCCAGATAACCATGCATCATGGCGCTAAAGCCGATGGCGCCGATGTTTTGAAGCGGAATATCGTACTTTTTCAGGACTTCGTCACTGAGTTTGCGATAACTATCCTGCAAGCCCGTCCATACGTCTTCAAGGCTGTAGGTCCAGATGCCGTTTTCGTATCGATTTACCCAATCATGACTTCCCGAAGCAATGGGGCGATGATTCTGATCGATCAACACAGCCTTGATGCGCGTCGAACCGAGTTCGATGCCAAGAGTGGTCCTGCCCATTTCGATGGTCTTCGGGATGTCCATTTGAGCAGCCATGTCATTGTCCCTGGGATGGTTTTTTCTTCAGGTAAAAAAGGCTTTGCACGCCGATGAAGATCAATGTCAGAGCACCCACACCGATACGAGTCCACCACGAGCTCAACGTGCCGTTGAATTGCAGGATGGAGACAATCGTGCCGTGGATCAGAACACCGAACAGCGTCCCAATGACGTTGCCAATGCCACCGCTCAGGGATGTTCCACCCATCACCACAGAGGCGATGGCATCGAGTTCCATGCCTGTGGCAAATTGTCCGTAGCCTGCCAGCAACGACATGCTGAAGACGATCCCTGCCAATGCAGAACAGAATCCGCTAAAAGCGTAGACAGCAATCTTCGTGCGCGCCACCGACAACCCCATCAAGAGCGCTGACTGTTCGTTGTTCCCCATCGCATAGATCGTCCGCCCAAAGCGTGTAAAAAAGCTAAGGTAGATCGCCACCAACAAAATGACGGGGGCGACCAGGGTCGTTGGATAAACGTACGCCCTGGGGATGAACGGAATGTAGATCGGGGTCAGAGCCAAGGTCTTATAGACATCGTTGGTAATGGTCACCGACGTCAGGCTGATGATGTACGCCATGCCGCGCGCAAAGAAGAGGCCCATCAACGTTGCGATGAAGGGCTGAACTTTCAGATGTTGGATGATCCAACCCAGGATCGCCCCAAATCCGACACCCATGCCGATCATCAAGGGAATCACAATAAATGGGCTCACACCCATTCGAAGTAAGGCAGCGGAAGCGGTCGAAGTCAACGCCAGCACCCCGCCCACCGACAGATCGATTCCGCCGGTGAGGATCACCAGGGTCATGCCAATCGAGACAAGGAGCAGACTGCCGTCGTTGATGAACAGGTTGAAGAACACCTGCGGCTTTTGCATGGCCGGGTACATCTGTCCCCCCGTGATGTACGCCAGGATAAATATCGCGATCGTGGTCAGCAATGGACCATATCGCAAAAAGAAGGACTTAATCTGCTGTACCATGCTGAGTGCCTCTACGCTCGAACAATCGATTCATGAAACGTCGGGTGAAATCAGAGTAGAGCAGGATCACGACCATGACCAACACCGCCTTGGCGGCCAACAGGGCATTCGCCGGGACACCCAGGCTATAGACCGTGACCGTGAAAGTCCAGATCACCACCGCCCCGATCACGCTCGCGAACATCGAGAAACGCCCGCCCGTCATCAGGGTCCCACCCATCACAACCGCCAGGATGGCGTCCAATTCGTAGTTCAGGCCGTTATTATTTCCGTCCGCGCTATGGACGTAAGAACTGAGGATCAGGCCCGCGATCGCGCCGCAAAATCCGCAGAAGGTGTAGGCTAACAGTTTGACGTTTTGCTCGTTAATGCCGCTATAGTACGTCGACTTGGCGTTGATTCCCACCGACTCGACAAACAGACCGATGGCTGTCTTGCGCACCAACAGCCAGGCCAGAAGAAACACCACCGCCACAATATAAATGGAAACGGGCAGGCCCAGAATATAGCCATTCCCAAACCAGAAGTAGGGGGTGTAATAGATCGTCATGATCTGCCCGTTGGTAATCAACTGGGCAATTCCGCGACCCGCAACCATCAGGATCAACGTAGCCACCATGGGCTGGATTTTCGCCCTGGAGACCAGGATTCCGTTCCAGAGGCCGCAGAGC